>CANRZX010000023.1 GCA_947644575.1 uncultured Clostridia bacterium
AACCGGCGAAAAAACAAACACATTCCCGGACATCATCACCGCGCTGGCCGCCATCAGAATCATCGCTGCCGTCAAAAGAAGATTCAGCGTCAGAAAGATGATTCTTACAGGGGTGTATTTTCCGTGTTTGAGCCCTCGATACCAGCCCATGTTCAGCAGATGGTGGAGCAGGAACAGCCCAAACAGGATACAGCCCAGCACGCCGTGCGGAAGCAGCCCCTGCCCCGCCTGATAACTCACCAGGTACAGGAACAGTGCGTACATCACGATGTCCACAAGGAGCTTTTCCTGACGCTTCATGGAATCAGCGCTCCCTGATCCCGTTCAGCGCGAGCCACTGGGAGATCTCATCCTCCATGCCTCTCCCGCCCGAGTATTCAAACTCAAAGCCGAAGCCCACATAGGAACTCTGCACCTGCTTGGACAGGTCGGAAATGCTCTCACCAAACCGGCCGCTGCCGTGGCTGCTGAAATTGATGATCGTCTTGCCGCTGAGATCATACCCCTCCAGGAAGGACACCACCGGCATGGGCATGGGGTGGCCCACCAGATGGTTTTCTAAACTGTAGCCCACCTCTGTAATCCCTTAAAAACACAGGACGTAACGCCATACAAAAGTGTGTTTTATGTTCCGTTTCCTTTTTCTAAGTTGAAGAAACGGAAACCTTTTTAAATTATATTGCGCTTTCGCTCACATAGCAAATACTTTGATTGCATATGTTATTATGCTCATTATGAATGATACCTCTTTGGAAGAGAAAACCGAGGCCTCTATTAGTTTCTGAGCATAAACCTTTTGGTTATAACTGACAGAGCCAGCGGTTCAATAATGCCGCTGGCTCTATGTATGAATTTGTTCCCTATAAGTTTTTGAGGATGTTCAGGCTTTTTTTATTCAGTGCCTTTTGTACTCTTTGATTTTCTGTCAGTAGCTTGGCGTTCTCACGCTTCAGTCCTGCAATCTGTTGCTGGAGAAGTTCGATTCGACTATCCATCGCTTGGTGTGCCCTTTCCGGTCTATTGTCCAGTAAACTGGGAAAGGCATATTCAACAAAAATTCCCTAATCGTCTGGCATCGCTGGAGTTGGTTCCTGTTCCGGTAATAGAAATTATACAGGAATCACAGATGCAAGGCGCGGATGGCCGTTGGATTTTAAGAGCGGCTATTGAAACAACGGCTGATATTTTGCCTACCGGAGACAAAGATTTTCTGGACGCTGAATTGAAAAGGGCGCTTTTTTGCAACGCGCCCTTTATGTGCCGTTCTTCACAGGATTTTTTGTGCCGTCCGCGCAACTGGGGGCGGTTCATGTCGTGTACCTTAAGCGTCTCAAAATTGCAGACGATGATCCAGCGAGGCGCCGGATGTAACGGCAGATAGCCCGCTTACCGCGCCTGCCTGAATGGCGTCAAAAGCGAGCTGTCCGACTGCTTGGAGCCCTTATGCAGGTCGATGCCGTAGCCTTTCTGCTCGATCAACACGCGCGCCTGCTCAATATAGCCGCCGATGAAGCTGGTGTGGCCTAACCTTACGGGCAGCTCGAACGAGATGAATTTTTCCGGCTCGGCTACCGCAAACACCTTTTGCAGCGGCGCCAGCCAAAACGCTTGCGTCTCCTGCTTTTCGTCGCCGCGCCACTGCCAATCCGCCGCAAACTGCTTTGCCGCAGTGTGTTTTTTCGCGTCCGTCGTGCCGCAGTCTCTCCTTTCCTGAATGTTTGAATCCGGGAATAGATCGTGTATTCCATCATAAAATGACTTGCGCGGGGATAGGGATCACACCGTAGCCCATGCCGACATGGCCGCCCCGCAACAGAAATTGTTTCAAACTGCGCTGGAGAGACGTATTTTCGGGATAATCGGATACATTTTTTTGAATTTGCCCGAAAACGCGCTCTTCGGCCTGCGGTTCCGTATCATCCTCGTCATAAATGGAGAACAGGCTTTGGAATTGCAGAATGCCGGAATCCGGCGCCAGCAGCGCGGGCAGCTCACGGGCCAACAACCACGAATGGCAGCAGAACGCAGCGTAGTTTTTTGGCTCGAACG
This sequence comes from uncultured Clostridia bacterium, assembly GCA_947644575.1. Taxonomy (GTDB): domain Bacteria; phylum Bacillota; class Clostridia; order Oscillospirales; family Ruminococcaceae; genus Ruthenibacterium. The sequence goes on from CANRZX010000023.1 coordinate 2,050, forward strand.
CCGCAAAAAAGCGGAGGGCGTCTCGCAGGGAGGCACACAGCTCGTCCTTACGCAATGGCTCGCCCGCAGGAATGTGGATCGCGAGGACCGGCGTACCCTCGTTCACATGGAACTGCCCGGTGCAGATCGTCTGCTCCAGTGCTTTGGGCTGGTATTGCAAGCGGCCGATGCGGTAGATCTCCATCCGCAGAAAATGCCCGCACCAGCCCCATTCAATCAGGCCGGGCCGCCCGGTGCGCCGCTCACATTCCGCGCTCCAGATCGCAAGATCCCGGAATGTATCGAAAAAAATCGCATCCGGAATCCCCTTTGCACGGTATTGATCGAGCGTTAAGAGCGCCCAGCGCAGATAAAGCGCCAGAACCTGCGTTTCGGCATCAGGCAGCTCCTGCATTCGCGCCTCAAACGCAGCGGCGTCGCGCAAAAACAATTCGTGCATTTCCCGCGCAAAAGCCTCGGAAATGCAGATTTTGTTCAGCGCAGTCAAAGTCTTTTCGGGCAGCTGCAGACGATGGGACAATTCTGATCGTGTCAAACTGCTTCCTCCTATACAAATTTTCCCGGCGTAACGCCGACTTCCCGCTTGAATTTTTTGATGAAGTAGAAATAGTCATTGAAGCCTGCTGCCTCGCTGACTTGCGCGAGGGAAAGGTTCGTCGTGCGCAGCAGCTCTTTTGCCTTGCTGATGCGAAGCTGTGTGACATATTGCGTATAGGTCTGGCCGGTTTCAGCTTTGATCAGCTGGCTGACATAGGACGCGTTCAGATGGAAAAGTGCCGCCACGTCCTTGAGCGGGACGTCCTGCGTATAGTGCCCGTTCAAATATTTGATAATCGCAAGGAAGCTGTCCGTCCCGGAGGCCGGCGCTTCCTTTTTTGCAGTCTCTACATGGATCGAATCGGCCAGTTCCAGCAGCAGGTCGGAAAGCCGCGCATGATCGGCGGCCATCTGTTCAAATCCGTACAGGCAAAGATCGCCCTCGGAATGCTCCTGCACAGCCGGACAGGCTGCGGCTTTGCTCAAAAGCCGGAACGCGGAGCGGACGTTGAACAGCATGGAACCGTTTGCCTGCGCCAGTTCATACAGCCACGGCTTCAGGAGCATGGCGTCGTCCTTCCGCTGCTCGAATTGGTGAAACAGCTCTTCCGTCAGCGGCCCGTCCACAAGCTGCTCGCACAGGGAAGGCCCTCCGTTGATAAAGTATTGCAGCGTCATGGCCAGAACGTCATCAATAGCGTCCGCGAGGGCGTCGAACGCAACGGGCCGGGGCGGCAGGCCGATCCCACAGCGCCCCTTGGCAAACGCGATGGCGCGGACAGCCGCTTCACGCGGGAAGGGCCGCGCGGAAAAATACAGGTATTTGTGCTTGCCGACCTTACAGGAGAGTTCGGCGCCAAGCTCCCGCTCCAAATCGGGCAAGCCTGCCGAGCCGGCGAGATAAATAGCGTCCCCTTGCAGGCCCAGCTCGCGGAACGCGTTCTGGATAACTGCGGTATCGCCCGCTTCGATGCGGTCTAGCAGCGCGTCGGCGCGTGCGGGGGCGCTGCGAAAGCTGCCACGCACCGCGCTGGCCAGCGTCTGCGACAGTCTGGCAGTGTCGATGGGTTTCAGGCAATAGTCGACGGCCTGAAGCCCCACCGCTTGCCGCGCGTATTCGAAATCGGCGTATCCGGTCAGAAAAATGATCTGCATCGCAGGATCGACCTTGCGAATCCGGCGGCACAGCTCCAGCCCGTCCATGCCCGGCATTCGGATGTCCGTGATGAGAATATCAACGGGATGGCTGCACACATATTCAAACGCCTCAACACCGTTGCTGACCGCCGCGCAGACCCGGAGGCCCAGCGACTGCCACTCGACCGCCTGTGTCAAATTCTTCAGGACGGCGGCTTCATCGTCCGCCAGCAAAACATTCAGCATGATGGCTCATCTCCTTTTGCCGCGTTTCCGGTACGGACAGCGGGGAACCGCGCCGTTACTTTTGTCCCTTTTCCCGGCGTACTCTCGATCGTCAGACCATAGGGCTCTCCGTAATACAGGCGAATCCTGTGATGCACGTTCCACAAGCCGACATGCGCGTCGGGGCGTTCCTGCCCGGAGGCGCGCAGCGCCTGCCGGAGCCGAGAGAGCGTGTCCGGGGGAATGCCGACGCCGTCATCGTAAACGCAGAGCAGCAGATCGTTTTCCTCTAAACGCGCGGACAGATAGAGCGTTCCGGCGGAAAGCTTCGGCTCCAGACCGTGATAGACGGCATTTTCCACGATCGGCTGCAGGATCAGCTTCATCACGGAAAGGGGGAGCGCCTCGTCCCGGATGTTTTCGATGACCTCGATCCTGTCTTGGAATCGCAGTGCCTGAAGCGTCAAATAGGCGCGCGTGATCTCCAGCTCCTGTGCGAGGGGCACCGTCTCGCCGCCATTTACATTATAGCGGAACAGTGTGGCGAGCGCCCCCACTGCGCCGGCCAGCTTCGCCCCGCCATGCAGGAGAGCAGCGGATTGAATGGCCTCCAATGCATTGTACAGGAAATGCGGATTGATCTGGCTGCGCAGAAAATCCAGCTCCGCCTGCTGAAAGCTCAGCTTCGTTTCATACAGCGTCACGGTTGCCTGACGCAGTTCGCGATTCAAACGGTTTTGCTCATCCATCATGCGGTTGAACGCTTCGCTGACGTGCGTGATCTCCGCGCAGCCGTCCAGATGAAGCGGCACCCATTCCTCCTGCGGCAGCTGCTTTGCCGTTTCCAGATAAGCGGAAAGCTTGTCCAGCGGCCGCACCATACTCAAAAGGATCAGGACCATCAAAATGCCGACGGCAAGCACCGTGAGCAATACGATCCCGGTCAGGATCAGCGCGGCAGAACAGGCGTCCCGGATCAGCGACTGTCGGCTGGCCGCACTGATGACGGCAAGGCCGGTCTGTCCCAGCTTTGTGATATGAAGCAGATAGTCGCGCGTCTGCAGGGTACCCTCCTCCGGCAAGGCGCCGTTTTCCGTCCGGTACTGCGCAAGGATTTCGGAAAGAGCCGCGTCGTCACAATTAAACGGATAGGCGTTTCCCTGACTGTCCAGCAGCAGAAAACAGATGTCGGTCTTATCCATCGGCGGCAGCGTGACGGCGGAGCGGGAGAGGTCGAGCGAGAGAACGATGCAGCCCAGCTTTTTGCCATATGCAGTGTGGCCGTACATTCCATATTTGTTTCGGGCGAAAATCAGCCGGGGCGCCGCGTCATGGGCCAGCGGAGGGCGACGCAGGCCAAGACAGACGGACTCCGTCGTCCCCTCGATTTCCGCCGCAAGGCCGCGCAGCGCCGCCGCGTCGAAACCGCTTGACCACGCCATCTCCGGCGTGACGAGAGCGATCTCCGAAAGATCCCGGTTCATCACGCTATAGGCCGAGAACTGCTTTTGCAGCGCATTCAGGTACGCGGGCGTATTTTGCGTATAGGCGTCCATCATGAGCCTTTCAACATTTTCATCAAACAGCAGACTGCTGAAAATCGAATCCGTGCGCTGCACCAGATACGCGATCTCGGAATCGAATTGGCGGGCGGTGTTCTGTGCGTAGGTATAGGCATTTTTCGCGATCAGGTGGTGGATGACGCCGTAAGCCGAAACGGACAACGCAAGCCCCAGCCCCAGCAGGCAGGCCAGCACGATCTTGAATTGACGCCGGATCGGCTTTTGAAAAAAGCTGTTCATAGAAGCACCTCGTTTTTGTCGGTGGAAAAGCGCTTTCGATACAGAACTTCTGTATTCAGTATAGCATCTGCTTCCGGCCTTGGGTATAGAAAATCATCAGAAAAACCTAAAATTTTTCCATAAACCACAATAAAACTATCGCTGTTTCATAAAAAATGCGCCTGCGCAGCAAAATTTCCATAAAAAGTAACGGGTTTTCTCCATACCAAATCCTTGGCTGCCGTGATAAAGTAAAGACAGAAACCAAAACGGACGAAGGAGGAGGTTGCATGAAACGGAAAAAAAGAAAGAGCGCCACGGCACTGTGCGGATGGCAAAAACGGTTGCGCAATGACTGGATACTGTACGCGATGCTCTTGCCGATCCTTCTCTGGTATCTGATCTTCTGCTACCTGCCGATGGGCGGGATCACGCTTGCTTTCCGCAATTACCGGTATGACATGGGGCTTTGGCGCAGCCCATGGGTTGGGCTGGCGCATTTCCGGACGATGTTTTCGGACGCGGAGTTCTGGCGGGCGTTCAAAAACACGCTGATCTTCAGTGCGGGCAAACTGCTGTTCCATTTTCCGGTGCCAATTTTCGTGGCGATCCTGTTGAACGAGATCCGTCATCCCCCTGTGAAAAAGTTTTTTCAGACGGTGTTCACGTTTCCGCACTTTATCTCGTGGGTCGTACTCTCCGGTATCCTGATTAATATGTTCGCCTCGAACGGCATCGTCAACCAACTGCTCGGTGCGCTTGGATGGGGGCAGGTTGCCCCACTGATGTCGCTGGACTCGTTCCGGCCATTCATTTGGAGCTCGAACATCTGGAAGGAATTCGGCTGGGATTCCATCATCTATATGGCGGCGCTCACCTCGATTGATCCGCAGCTGTATGAAGCAGCGGATATAGACGGCGCCGGCCGCCTGCAAAAAATGTTGTATATCACATGGCCCGGCATTCGGGGAACGGTGTGCGTGATGCTGATTTTACAGATCGGCGGCATCATGAGCGGTGCGTCCTTCGACCAGATTTTCAATCTCTACTCCTCGCCCGTGTATCCCGTGGCAGACATCATCGATACCTATGTTTACCGCCAGTCCTTTATGGTCGGCACAAATTTCGGCTACACTACGGCAATCGGTCTGCTGAAATCCGTTATCGGCGTCGTCATGATCTGCGGCGCGAATAGGATCACGGCCAGGCTGGGTGAAGATGGGCTGTTTTAAGAAAGGCGGTGCGACGGAATGAAACAAAAAAAGCGTCTTTCGGCCTTTGAGGTTTGTCTCTACCTGGTGTTTGGCGTGCTGGCGGCTGTTACGCTTTACCCATTTTACAATGTATTGATCGTCTCTCTGTCCAATACGGTGACAAGCGCGCGGTATTCGCCCTATCTGTACCCGCATGTCTTTGACCTGACTGGGTACCGGGCAATCGTCCGGGACGTGTACTTTTTCAAATCGCTGGCGACGACGCTGTTTGTCACGGCGGTGGGCACATCGATGAACATGGCGTTTTCCGTTGTGGCGGCCTATGTGCTCAGCCGCAAACGCCTGATGGGACGCGGGGCCTTGCTGGGCGCGATCCTGTTTACGATGCTGTTTTCAGGCGGGCTGATCCCCACCTATCTTGTGATCTGTGATCTGGGGCTGGATAACACCGTGTGGTCCATGATCCTGCCGACAATGATCAGCACTTATTATCTGATCATCATGAAAAACTATTTCGCGGGCATTCCCGCCAGTCTGGAAGAAGCGGCCCGCATCGACGGCGCAAATGACGCGGTAATTCTAACAAGGATCTTCGTCCCGATCTCAAAGCCTTTCATGGCAACCTTTGCGCTGTTTTACGCGGTGGAGCGCTGGAACGGCTGGTGGGAGGCATTCCTGTACATCAACAAAAAGGATATCAAGCCCTTGCAGATTTATCTGCGGGACATTCTTGTCAGCTTCAATACGCAGCTGGGCAGTCAGGCGCAGTCCGTGATGACGGGCGGGAAGGTTTTTGTGCAGTCGGTGCAGATGGCCGCCATCGTCGTAACGATGGTCCCCATCCTGTGCCTGTATCCATTCCTGCAGAAGTATTTTGTCAAAGGTGTGATGATCGGCTCCGTCAAAGAATGAGCCGGATCTGAGAAAACATTCAGAAAAGGAGACATGAATGATGAAACAGACAAGACGATTTCTGGCGCTTGCTTGCTGCGCGGTGCTTGCGTTGAGTATGCTGGCCGCCTGCGGCGGAACGCAGAGTGCATCCGGCACCCCCGCTTTGGGCGGCGCTTCGGCGTCCTCCGGCAGGGACGCGGCCCAGCTCATCGAGGTAACGGTGGCAATCTGGGGCGCGGAGGACGCGCTTGCGAACCCCGATGACCCGCTGCTGCGCACGTTGGAGGAAAAAACGGGCGTGCGTTTGGTCGCTCAGAACGTGACATGGGACGACGCAGACCAGAAAATCCAGCTGTGGGCGACAAACGGTCAGCTGCCGGATATTTTCGCAGGTGACTTTGTGGCGCAGTCGTTTTACGGCAACTGGATCGAGCAGGGCGTTATCCGCGCGCTGCCCGACGATCTGAGCGCGTATCCCAGCCTGCAGGAGCATATGCAGATGGCGCGCGCACAGGCCGCCGCCCGTGACGGCAAGCTGTATATGATCCCCCGCACGACCTACGGCGACATCACCTATAGCGTGCTGGATCGCAATGTCGTCTACCGCTGGGATCTGGCGCAGGCTGCGGGTGTCACCAAAGAACCGGAAACCTATGCGGAATTTTGTGACATGATTGAGGCCATTGTGGAAAAAGACCCGGAGGGCAAGCAGATCTCCGGCATGACGCAGGCGCTGCCGCAGCTGATCGGCGGATTCATCTATCCCGCCGCCGGGATTGTGGATAAAAAGTGGGTCGCGGACGAAAACGGGCGCTTTGTGCCCAGCTACTTTGCCGACCGCGACGCGCTGGTCACCGCGATGCAGCTGGCCCGCGATATGTACAAAAGCGGCGTAATCGAGCGGGACATTGCGTTGGCAAAGCTGGAGACCAGCAAAGAAAAATTCCTGAAGGGCCAGAGCGCGGCGATGGTATTCGCATGGTCCGGTCCAGCCGGTTTGGAGCAGAACATCGCCAATGATTACGACGCGCTGTACGGCGAGGGACGCTTTTTGAACGATATGCGCATTGCGCGCCTGTATCCGGCGCCGGATGGGAACAAATATTATTTTGTCGATACCGAAGCATGGTCGGAAAGCTATATTTCCGCGGGTGTGGATGATGAGAAAATGGCCGCGATCTGCAGGCTGTTCGATTATCTCTATTCCGATGAGGGCCAGCGCCTTGTCTACTGCGGTATTGAGGGCGAGGATTATGATATGGTCGACGGCAAGGTCGTCATGCGGGAGGGCGTTGACCTGACGAAAAAATATACATTCAAGAACATCAACAGCAACATGGCGGATCTTGCCATGTGGAACCCCGAATATTGGGACAACGAGTACCCCTCGACGATCAGCGCGCCGTACCGCGCACTGAATGAGGAGCGCTATCAGGACGCGCTGCAAAACGGTACGCTGCCCGAATATTACGATAGCGTCATGCTGCTCTCCACCCCGTTGAAAGACGCGTTCGTCTATAACACCAATGACGACCTGCTGCAGATCATGATGGGCTCCGACCCTGTGGAACAGATGGTGGACGAATTGCTCGCCAATTATGAAAGCAAAGGCCTGACGGCAATGCTGGACGAGGTGAACGCGAAAGCGGCGGAATTGGGCATCACCGCGAAATAAGCTGTTGTCAGACGCAAACGAGCGTGGATGAACCCGCGCGGGCCGGGTTTTCCCGGTCCGCGCTTTTGCCCTTGTCAGAGAGGAAGGATCGGTATGGAGCAATGGATCGGCGCGATCAGCGCGCGGGAGGAATTTTTTTATCCGGACACACCGCTTTGCGCGCTGCCGGACAGCTTGTCGCTTGCCGCGCCGGGAAACGGCCGTCCAGGCGTGCAGCTGCTGGTAAAAACGGACGCGAAAGCCCTGTGCGCCCGCCTGCAAAGCGAACAGTATGATGCGGAATTTTTTTGTATGAAGGCGATTCCGGTCGAATACAACACGGGCGACGGGGAGGATCAGGGCGGCGCGATGGTGCTGGAGCAGCGCCCCGCGCAAAAGCCGTGGTACGCGACGCGCCTTGCGCCGTTTGCCGTATACGACTGCCTAAAGCCGTCGCCGGACGGACGGATCGAAACAGAAAACGGCGTTGCGGCGTTATATGTCTGCCTTGTCCCCAAACCGGGCGCCCCTGCGGGAGAGTGCGCCGCCGTCCTGTCGCTGGGCGGATATTCCTGTACGCTGCGCATCCGGCGCTATGGCGTGACGATCCCGCAGGATACTTTTCCCGTGACAAACTGGTTTTCCGTCGAAGCGATCTGCCGGATGCATCATGTGGCGAGCGGCACGCCGGAATTTTATGATATGGCGCGCCGGTATGCCCGCGCTATGCGGCGTGCCCACCAGAATATTTTCTATATCGAGCTGGACAGTTCCTGCATTGTGTGCAGGGAACCGTGGACCTTTTGTTTCGACGCATGGAAACCGCTGATCCAATGCTTTTTTGACGAGGGTATGCAAAGGATGGAACTGGGCGCGCTGCTGTGCCGGGGATTTTTGCCGGACGGGGCGCCGAATATGTACACGGATCGCTTTTGCTGCGCGGTTGCGCCGGAGATCGGGTTTGATACGCCGGAGGGCTACGCTGTCACGGTTCGCTTTGTGCAGAGCCTCGCGGAATTTCTGCGCGCAAACGGCTGGCAGGATAAGGTGCTGTTTCATATTCACGACGAGCCGGACATCCACGCAAAGGACGCTCTAACTATCACGTCGCGCCGCAGACAGTATTATCTGGCCGCGTGCATCCTGCGCAAGTATCTGCCGGGCGTGCGCATCATTGAGGCGGTATCGACGGCGGGCTTTTATGGCGGCGTGGATATTTGGGTGCCGGGGACGCCGGGTTATGAGGAAAACAAGGCGGAGTTTGACCGTCTGATCGCGCTGGGCGAGGAGGTATGGGCTTATGTCTGCTGCGGGCCGGAGGGCGGCTGGCTGAACCGCTTCCTTGATTTTGCACTGCTGAAGGGGCGGCTGCTGTTCTGGGGCTGTGCCAAAAACAGGCTGGGCGGCTTTCTGCACTGGGGCTTCAATCAGTTTGCCCCCGGCATGAACCCGTTCCGGGCGACAAGTTGTCCCAACCCCACCGGGATCGGGACGAGCTTTCCCTGCGGAGATGCGTTCCTTGTCTATCCGGGTACGGACGGCCCGTGGCCCGGAATGCGGATGGAGGCTGCGCGCCGAGGCGCCGAGGACGCGGCGTTGCTGCGCATTCTGCGCGAGCGGGACGCCGCCGCGCATGACTGCCTGATCGAAACAGTTTTCCGCTCGAACACGGATTACAGCGACGATCCGGCCGTTTTTGAACAGGTATATGAGACGCTGCTGCAAAGATTGGAGGAAACGGAATGAGCCCGATTACAGCCGTCCTGATCGGCGCGGGAGCGCGCGGCCAGGTGTACGCAAATTACGCGCGTCAGCACCCGGAGGAATTGCGGATCGCGGCGGTGGCCGAGCCGCGGCCGGACCGGCGCGCGCTTTTGTGCGACGGGTTTGACATCCCGCAGGAAATGCGGTTTGAGACATGGGAACCGCTTTTGGAAAAACCGAGACTGGCCGACGCGGCGCTGATCTGCACAATGGACGGCCTGCATACCGCCCCGGCGCTGGCCGCGCTGGAAAAGGGCTATCATATCCTGCTGGAAAAACCGATGAGCAGCAGCGAAGCCGAGTGCCGTGCCATCGCACGCGCTGCCGCGCAAAGCAAGAGAGTGCTTTGCGTATGCCATGTTCTGCGCTATACGCCCTTTTTCGGCACGCTGAAGGCACTGGCCGACAGCGGCGAGGCGGGAGAACTGGCCAGTATTACGCAGATCGAAAACGTGGCCTTCTGGCATTATGCCCACAGCTTTGTGCGTGGGAACTGGCGCAGCGCGGCGCAGAGCAGCCCGATGCTGCTGCAAAAAAGCTGTCACGATATGGATCTTCTTTTGTGGCTGATGGGGCGGCGCTGTACCGCCGTCAGCAGCTTTGGCAGCCTGCGTTATTTCGACGTAGCGCACGCGCCCGCCGACGCGCCGCCGCGCTGCACCGACGGATGCCCCCACGCAAAGACGTGCGTCTATGACGCGCGCAGGCTGTATCTCAACGGAAATACGGGCTGGCCTGTCGATATGCTCACCACGGATCTGACGCCGCAGGGCATTGAACAGGCGCTGCGGGAAGGGCCGTATGGACGGTGCGTGTACCGCTGTGACAACGATGTTGTGGATCGTCAGGTTGTGAATCTGGAATTTGAGGGCGGCGCGCTCGCAAGCTTTACCATGACGGCGTTTACCACCGACGCCGCCCGCCAGCTGAAACTGACCGGGACAAAGGCGCAGATCGAGGCCGATATGGAACGCGGGACGATCCTGCTGCACCGTTTTGGAGAGTCGGCGGCACAACAGATTCCGGTCCGGCAGCCGCGCCAGAGCGACAGCTATGGGCATGGCGGCGGTGATTATTTCCTGATGCGGGATTTTGTGCGCGCCGTCCGCTCCGGCGGCGCGGAGAACCGCACCGACGCGGCCGTCTCACTGCAGGGGCATCTGATCTGCTTTGCGGCAGAAGAATCCCGAACAAGGAGGTGTGTCGTTCCGATGTGATGATGCAGCCAGGGCAGCTTCTCTGCGGCGATTGAATGCAAAATTCTCAGAAAAAAAGTGCAGTCAACCGGAATTCAGAAAAGGAAGGTATGTATGAAAAGGCGAAAAGTCGGAAAAATTTTTGCATTTGTACTGCTTTTGGTATTTGCAGCGGCGCCGTTCTCTATGGCATATGCCGAGGGCAATGATTCATCCGCACACGACGATGTATGGGAGCTGGTATTCAGCGAGGAGTTTTCGGATTCCGTTCTGGATCCCTCAAAGTTTTCCGTTTCCTATATGCCGCATTGGACGACGGTTCCGCAGAGCCTTGCACACTATGAAGTCAGAAATGGTATCCTTTCTCTCAACATTGAAAAGGATACGCAGGGACCGTGGTGGGCATTTGATGATGTGCAAAAGATTTCCAGTATACAAACAGGAATGCGCGATGGAATGCATTTGTTTTGGGACACCTGCACGATTACAGATCATCACCGCGCTGTAACGAATTTTGAGACACGATATGGATATTTTGAACTGCGCGCGAAAGTACCCTCGGATAGCGGCCTTCATAGTGCGTGGTGGATGACAGGAACAGAAGCACGGGCGGATGAAACCGCAGAAATTGATATTTTTGAAATATGCGGACCGGATTGCAGCAGTGGGAAAAGCCGGGTTCGCGTATCGGTCCATCCGTGGAAAGACCCGGCGTTGAAAGAACAGTCTTTGGATTACTATCCCTCATGTGACGTCTCGGAAGACTTCCATACCTATGGATTTGAATGGAAGCCCGATGGGATGAGATTCTATTTCGATGGTCGGCTGGTCAAAGAAACAACTCAGTCCCCGGACTACAAAATGACGACACTTCTTGGAATTTATGAAAATGATTCCCCGCTGTGGAGCGGGACGCCTGATTACAACAGTACATATCCGAAAAGATTTGAGATCGACTACTTCCGTGTGTATAAGACGAAAGAGATGCTCGCCCAGGATGCGTCCATGCGCGTCCTTCCCACGGCCGGTGAGAATATAGCGCCTTATGCGGTTGCGGGAGCGGGGCAGGATTGGAGCTGGGACAATCCTCCCAGCAAGCTGATCGACAATGACGCCTATTCTGCGATGCAGAGCAACGATTCACCGGTGTTTCCGCAGTATTTGTACTTCGATTGGGACAAAACACAAGGGTTTGATACCGTCATTATGAAAACCGCTTTTGGACAGGGACAAGGGCCAACCAGTCTGGACCTGGAGGTGTCTGAAGACGGCGAATCGAACTGGACTGCGATTGCGTCCTATGATAACATAGAATGGGGCGGCAATGATTGGCATATCGAAAACTTTATTATGTCCTTTCCCAAAGCGCAGGGAAAAGCGCTGCGGCTGAAGATTAACAGCGCAAACCTTCAGTGGAACCATTACGCGATCAATGAGATTATAATAAAAGATTCCGAAGGACCTGTCGGGAATGCAAACATTGCACCAGAAAGTACGCCTGAATGGGATAGTGAAAATGGTGGGCTGCTGACAGATAACGATTTGACAGAAGCGGCGGAAAGCAAAAACCGCCCCGCGCTTCCCACCGATATTGTTTTGAAATGGCCTGAGGCTGTTGCGTTGAATCAGATCGAACTCTATTGCTGGTATGCGCAAAGTCAAGCGCCCACGCAGGTATCCTTTTCGGTTTCCGAAGATGGAAATGAGTGGCACGAAATTGTGCCTCCAACGGATTTGACGTGGCAGTATAATGACGCAACCATGGAAAAGCAATCTTTTTCTTTTGCAACCGTCACAGATATAAAATATTTGCGCTTGCAGATCAGCAAGGCAAATCTGAAGTGGCGGCACTTTGCGATCAATGAACTGAAAGTCTTTGCAATGCCGTAAAAGAAGAAATGGGTCATGGTGAGGAGAAAAATATGCGTGTTTCGATTTTGCCAAACGAGAAATGGTATGGCGGCGCGGCTGCGGACGGTATCCGCCAGCCCTATACAGACAAGACAAATACGGTGCTGACGCTTGCCCCAAACCATACGCCGAACCAGTGTATGCCGCTGCTTCTTTCCACCTCCGGGCGATGGCTGTGGAACGCCGGCCCGTTTCAGATCGTATTTCAAGAGGGGACAATCCTTTGTCCGGAAGGGACGGTTCTGGGGCAGACGGCGGGAGGGCTGCGCGAGGCATACCGGGAAGCGACGCACCGCTGCTTCCCGTTCGACGGCGCCATGCCGGACAAACGCCTGTTTTCGGGCCCTGTCTATAATACATGGATCGAGTTTACGCTTGATCAGACGCAGGAACACATTCTGGACTATTCCAAAAAGATCCTGTTGAACGGTTTTCCGCCGGGCGTCCTGATGATCGATGATGGATGGACAGACTATTACGGCCGCTGGGCGTTTTCCGCCGCAAAGTTTTCGGCGCCCCGTGAAATGCTGGAGCGGCTGCATCAAAGCGGCTTTTCCGTGATGCTGTGGGTCTGTCCATTTATCACGCCGGATACCGCCGAATACCGCACGCTGGAGCAAAGAGAACTGCTCGTTTGCCGCGCGGATGGGACGCCCCACATTGCACATTGGTGGAACGGCTGGTCGGCCTGTCTGGATATGACAAAATCAGAAGCGCGCCGTTGGCTGACGGAGCAGCTGGATCAACTGATGCGGTTGGGTGTGGACGGCTTCAAATTCGACGGCGGCGACGGGATGTATTATCCTGAGGGGATCGGTGATATTCAAAGTAAGGCGTGGGCTGAATTTGGCAAAGGTTATTCCTTGAATGAATATCGTGCCACCACCGGCGCGGGCGGATGGCCGCTGATGCAGCGTCAGTGCGACAAGGCGCACGCATGGGACAAAACAGGGCTGGCCGCGCTGATTCCGGACGCGATCGTACAAAGCCTGACAGGACATCCCTATTTATGTCCGGATATGATTGGCGGCGGCGAATACAAAAGCTTTCAAGGTAAAATTCTGTTGGATGAAGAATTGGTTGTGCGCTGGGCACAGGCCGCCTGCCTGATGCCGGTCATGCAGTTTTCCGCCGCGCCGTGGCGCGTGCTTTCCGTGTCCAATCTGAAAAAGGTTCAAAATGCTGTGGAGCTGCGGAAACGGTATCAAAAACAGCTGCTCGCGGCGCTGGAGCAATGCGCTCAAACGGGCGAGCCTGTCTTGCGGCCGATGGCCTATCATTTCCGTGATTCCTGTTGCCTTGCATGTACGGATCAGTTTTTGATTGGCGACAGCATCTTGGTTGCACCGCTCCTTCAAAAGGGAGCAACGGCGCGGGAGGTTTACCTTCCTGCCGGATGCTGGAGAAACGGGAACGGTTCGCTCTTCGAGAGCAAAGGGCAGATTTACTGTCTGGATGGGGATTTCTGGCCTGTCATATTCACGAAAGAAAATGAGGTGTAATGCAGTGAAAAAAAGACTGTGGTCATGGTGTGTCGCGCTGATGTTCCTTGTCAATGCATGGAACATCACGGCTTTTGCGGAATCTGTCGATGAAAATCCTGTGAAAAACGCAGGATTTGAAAATATTTCTTCCGACGAATGGGTTGCTTATAATACGGCAGGAATTGATTCAGATCATGCGCATACAGGCGAATACTGTGCGAGGGTCGAAAAAGGAAGCGGCTATGAGCAGACACTGTATTTGAAGCCCGACAGCAATTATGTACTGACGGCATGGGCAAAAGCAGAAAAGAATGGTTCGGTGATGACTTTAGGTGTAAAAAACTATGGCGGGCCGGAAACATTTTCCGCTACAGTCAGTGACGTTTATGAAAAGCTGACAGTGACTTTTACGACGGGAGCAGACGCCTCAGCTGCTGTCATTTATGGATACCGTCAGGATAATGGTGCGGGGGCAGGATACTTTGATGATGTTGAATTGGTGGAAGTGGAATCTCTGGAAGCTTACCGGCCACTGGTCAACGCCGCGGAACCGCTTGTCATTCCAACATACGAGGGAAGCGATCAGCCGACACATCCATCTGTGGTGAAATTTGATGAACCGTGGAATGGATACATCTATTGGATGGCGATGACTCCCTATCCGTATAATGATGGCAGTTTTGAAAATCCATCCATCGTTGCTTCTGACGATGGGATCCACTGGATCGAACCCGATGGTGTTGAAAACCCGCTGGTTGAAACACCAAAGGTAGGCCATAATTGTGATGCGGATCTGGTGTATGTCCCGTCGCAGGATGAGCTGAGGATCTATTATGTGGATGCAGACGACCGCATCAGTTCCCGCGTAAAAATGATGCGATCCTCCGATGGTGTGGTCTGGAGCGAACCTCAGATCGTAATGAAGGATTTGATTCGCAAATACAGTATTCTTTCCCCGTCTGTTGAAGTTTTGCCGGATGGAACTTTTATGATGTGGTACGTTGATGCGGGAAACGCGGGATGGAACAGCCAGAAAAACGAAGTGAAATACTGTACATCTGCGGATGGCATAAAGTGGTCCGGGGCAACGACCTGTACCGATTTTGTCCAGCCGGGATATCAGATCTGGCATATTGATGTTCACTATGAGGAGAATACCGGAACATATTACGCGGTGTTTCCTGCCTATCCGAACGGAACAGATTGTGATCATTGCAACCTGTTCTTTGCCGTGAACCGTACAGGAAATCAATGGGAGATGTTTTCCAAACCGGTCTTAAAGCCGTCGTCACAGGATGCGTGGGACGATTTTTGCATCTATCGTTCCTCCCTGCTGATCGAAGACGGTGCGCTTACCGTTTGGTATGGTGCAAAAAAACGGTCGGATTCCTCGTGGCACACAGGAGTGGCGCAGCGAAGCTTTGACGAGTTTATTTCCATTTTGGAGTCCTAAACCAAACGGGGCTACGGGCGGTTCGATCAGAAAACAACATGGCGGCGCCGGCTCCAAAGGGGCGCGTTGCAAGGCTCCTTTTTGCAGCGCGCCCGCATTTCTCCGTCTGGATGAAAAATGATCAAGGAAGCTCTAAACAAATCGGCAGGCCAGATTGGCGGGCAGATTTTGTGCCTATGGGAAGGCGAATGTAGTCCCAGATGCCATCGAGATCGCGCAACGCTTGTGCAGAACAGTGAAACACATTCTTCATATGCTCTTGCCTCGAAATGCGCCCGAACCTCTTCCGGCGTCAGCCAGCCCTCCGTCTCACCGGAGCGGCGTCCCTGCGCAAGCCCTTCTAATAGCCTGAGCGTCGCGTATGTCCTTTCATAGTCCTGCATATCGACAATGGCATAGCGCCCATGGCCGTTCTTTGTCAAGAAAACGGGCGATCCCGCCTCGACATCACGCAAGCCCTCAGTGTAATTCCGCAAATCGGAAACGGGCTTGACATTGGGCATTAAGACCAGCTCCTTTGCGTCCAGTATCGCACAAAATGTCGTAAAATATAACATCAAATTCTTCAGCGGTTTTTATGCAGATAAAAAAGACGAGGAATCGACTTTTGATTCCTCGTCTTTTTTCGCCTGCGAGTATTTATATGCCCTGTCCGGCCTAAAGCTTCTTTACTTTTTTCAAGGACAAGCCCGCGTACTCTGCAATTTTTTTCAAGCGCCAAGGTTCCGTCCGCCAGCATCCTTTCTGCGGCAGCCAGCATGCTTTCCCGCTTGCCTTTTTGCGGTATAGCCCGGCGAGCTGACAAAAGCGCGCATATCCGCGTCGTCCATGATGGCGGCCGTCATATCTACCGCGCCAAGCACAATATACGTGACGCCAAGGATGGCTACGCCGCCGGAAACAATCAGGACACCGGTTCCAAACAATGCCGCTATCGGAGCAACCGCTCCCGCTGCAGCAATCGTTCTCATGCCGATCAGTGTCGTCATTGCACCGCACATGAAGGTTGAGCCGTTTCTGCTCCACCAATCGCTGATACCGTCTATCGCATCGCCAAAGATATTCAGCATTGCCTGATCTACAGCCCGTTGTGATTCCAATTGCGCGGTATAGTGCTGCCTCTGCGCGTTACACGTGCTGCGGATCAGGGCCCTTGCGCTCTCGGCAAAGTCCTCGATCACGCTTGGCGCAAGCCCCGTCGTACTGCCCAAGGCGAAATACGGGTCCGCAAGCGTTTGCATTGTAAGCTCCGCCGCGGGTCTGCCGGAGCCCAGAACCGTCTGTCTGTATTGCTCCATCCGGGAATTCAGGTTATCCTTGAAGCCCGGGGACGTGGCGGCATGGCGCAGAAGAGCGTCGCGCGCACCGTTTGTCGGGAGGTGGTCCAGCGTCATCGGTCTGCGAGAGTTGGGCACAGAGGGCGGAGCCGTGTAAGGCGGCTTGGATGACTGCCCCGTGCCGGACGAATTGGACGTCCTGCTCGTTTGGCTTGGCTGGCGGGTGGGGCCTACAGGGGCTGTCAAATCCTTCTTGTTTCCGCCACCGCCCTTGAATTTGTCGCCGGTATCATCGCGTCCCCTCTTTACGTGCCCGGAGGGATCGATGCCGTTGACGGGATCGTTCTCGGCGTAGGTATACCGATTCTGCGAAAGGACATTCGTTAAAATGCCGCCGAAGGAATCCTGTGTGATGAATCCGCCGTTCTGCGGGGCGTAGTACCGCGCGCGGAGATATTGCAGGCCCGTAAACGGGTTCTGCTCCTCGCCGTTGTAGCCGAAGAACGGCGCATGGATGCCGTATGCATCGGCGTCAATGTAGCCATACGCATTGTAGAAATAGACATAGGGACGGTTCCACCGTCTTGCTTAACCCACAGTAGCTTCCGTTGGTTGATTAGGACAGAAGAACCGTCCCCCTGTCTTTTACTTTGGGTTCATGCAAATCGCACTTTTGTCCTCCTCGTATAGGACACCTTGTCTTGGAATGCTATAATAAATTTTCGCGAACCTTTCAAAATCCTGCAAATCCGATTGTGAATAGCCACAAGAAACTAATCCGCATATAATATTGTTAAAAACTTTTTTCCATTCACACATAAATGCATCTATTGGTATTTTAACTTGATTGTGCCTGTTTAGTAACTCTTGGACATTACCGACTACATTTTCCCAATGAGTTTCAATTTCAATATTGTTGCTTCTCCATTTTAATATCCAATTGCTTCTAAAAGTGTCTGGCAGCCATTGAATACACATTTCTCCCTTTGAAGTCAAGCTAAAGGCCTCAAACAAATCCAAGATATCGGGAAACATATAAGCTAAATCATATTTGTACGATAACGAAATAGGAATATGATTCCAATAAAGTATCATATTTTCTGTATTCATTGGAAAAACTGTCTCTATTGCATCAGACAAAGTATGATCCTCTAAACTATGAGTACGTGTAATTATAGGTATCCCTGCTTGAATATAAAAATTCATTTTTTCCTCCTATGGCATTGGATATCCGTGCCATGTACCTGTGCCATTATTGCGAATCCACATTCTCGTTGCTTGCTGCACAGTTCCATCTGGCATATAAACGACTGACTGGGCCCCTTCTGGCAGATCGAAGATCGCACTTTCTTTTGGCTTTAGCGTTCCAGCCATTTCAGTTGCATAGTCTAAGTCAGATGCTGCCCATTGACCTTGTGGTTTTCCTTCTTTTATTGCACGTGCAGGTCCTTCCGTCCAATTCACACCGTGTTTTTTACTCCCGGTGATAGCAGCTTCTGGGCGAATAGTACTGTTAGAGAAAGCGGGTTTGCTGACCTTACTAAAGTTAATATTTGGATCATTGAAAAGGCCCGCGACACCTTCCTTGGCAATGGAAATTCCCTGTTTGCCGAAAACGGCAATTAAAGTACTTGACACAGCAGTGGATGCGACTAAGCTTGCACCGCCGGTTTCTGGCGCCAGCACCGCGCCGCCGCCTTCGAGCATACCTGCGCCGAAGAAGGACGCCGCTGTTTCCGCACTGCCCGTTAATGCTACGAGAAGATGTCCCATGACTCTGCCAAATGACATCTCGTTTTTGTGTCCAAAGAACGGCATATATTGGGTAGAAGAGGAATAAACGTAGCCGTCTAAACCGCTATAAGCCCAAAGGTCCGATTGCGCCGATCCCTTCCATAAATTCGTGTAAGATTTCGATAATGCCGCAAAGTCATCGCCAATCGCAGTTAACTCTCCCTGTACAAATGCAATCGCTCGACCGAGTGAACTATTCCCCACCATATTTGCAAAATATGCATAATAGGGATATATTTCTCTCCATGTACTTAACACGGAAGATTCATTCTGATTCGTGTAATGCTGAATAGAAGGATCACACCCTCTTTGCAGCATCTGCATCCGTACAGATTCAGTAAATGTTACAAGCGATAGAGATAGAAGATTTGCTTGTCCGACCGCTTGAAGCGTTGTCACATAAGGCTGCGAAGCTACGTGGCTAACTACACTCGACGCAGACGCAGGGGGTGCAGAACCGGTTCTCTGATTCAATGATGTCCTTGAATGCCCGGTGACAGCAACCTGTGACGGCGCTGTTGCCAAGGATTCCATATATCCAAGAACAGATGGCCTTGGCGGCGCGGGCGGCGCGGTGTAAGGCGGCTTCGATGAGGACTGCCTTGTGCTTGTGGGGGTGGACGTTTTGTCGTTTTGCGAAAGCCGGCCGCCGCCCTTGTTCCCGCCGGTCTTGAATTTGTCGCCGGTATCATCGCGTCCCCTCTTTACGTGCCCGGAGGGATCG
>CANRZX010000024.1 GCA_947644575.1 uncultured Clostridia bacterium
GCTTTGCAGCGGAATCTCCAAAGCGGGGAAATTTAGCGGAGCGGAAAGTCCCCCGACGTTCTTTTGCTTCTTTTCTCCGCGAAGAAAAGAAGGTTTTTCGTAAATTTTTATCATAAACAAAACATCTTCTGTTGGTATTCCACCTCATCCGTCGGCTTCGCCGACACCTTCCCCTCAAGGGGAAGGTTTTATAAGGTGTTATTTTCATGGAAAAATTTCACTTCCAAGCAGCACAAAAAGGGAGGAACGCGTATGAGCGAGCATTTTATTCCGCTTTCCGTGCCGAATTTTTCGGGCCGGGAAAAGGAGTATGTGAACGACGCCGTCGTCAGCGAATGGGTTTCCACGGGCGGCAGCAAGGTGTCGGAATTTGAGGAAAAGATCGCCGAATATACGGGCATGCCGCGCGCCGTGGCGTGCAACAGCGGCACGTCCGGCCTGCACCTCGCGCTGATGGCCGCGGGCGTCGGCGCGGGCGACGAGGTGCTGGCCCCGACGCTCACGTTCATCGCGGCGGTGAATCCCATCCGCTATGTGGGCGCGCGGCCCGTGTTCATCGGCTGCGGCCAAAGCCTGTGCCTGTGCCCCACGCTGGCCGAGGAATGGCTCGCCGCCCATACCGAGCGGCGGGACGGCGCGTGCTTCAACAAACGCACGGGCGCGCGCGTCAAGGCGCTGCTCGTCGTGCACGTGTTCGGCAATATGGCGGACATGCAGGGCCTTGTGGCGCTGTGCGAAAAATACGGCCTGATCCTGATCGAGGACGCCACCGAGGCGCTCGGCACCCGCTATACCGAGGGGCCGTACGCCGGGCGCATGGCCGGGACGATCGGCGACATCGGCGCGTACAGCTTCAACGGCAACAAGCTGATCACCACGGGCGCGGGCGGCATGGTCGTCTCGAACCATCCCGACTGGGCCGAGCACGCGAAGCACCTGTCCACGCAGGCCAAGGCCGACGAGCTGCAGTTTATCCACGACGAGATCGGCTATAATTACCGCATGACGAACCTTCAGGCCGCGCTGGGCCTCGCGCAGTTGGAGCAGATCGAGGGCTTCATCGCGCATAAGCGCGCGATGTACGAATTTTACCGCGAGCGGTTAGACGGCAAAAACGGTTTCCGGATTCTGCCGTTCCGCGCGGGCGTCCGCTCGAATCATTGGTTCTACAGCCTGTATCTTGAGGACGCGCGCCACCGGCGCGACGATGTGATCGCGGCGCTGCGCGAGCAGCAAATCCAGACGCGCCCGGTGTGGGCGCTGATCCACGAGCAGGCGGATTACGGCGCGTGCGAGCGCTACGGCACCGAATTGGCCGAGGACTTCCGCGCGAGGATCGTTAACCTGCCCTGCTCGACGAATCTAACCGAGGCGGACGCGCAGCGCGTAGCCGACGCGCTGCTGGCGCTGTGAGCAAAACGGGAGACGGGGGCGGAACGATGAAGAACGACGCGGCGATGCGGGTCGACGATCTGCTGATCGACGGCGGGACGACGGTGCTGGACGCGATGCGGCGGCTGGACGAAACGGGGCGCGGCATCCTGTTCCTTACGCAGGAGGGCGCGCTGCGCGGCTGCGTCACCGACGGCGACATCCGCCGCTACATTCTGAAGGGCCTGCCGCTCGACGGCGCGGTGCGCAGCGCGGCGAACGCGTCCCCCTGCGCGCTGCCCATCGAATCGCGCGCCCGCGCGCGCGGCCTGCTTCTGGAAAAGGGCATCGGCGCGCTGCCGCTGCTCGACAAAAAGGGGCGCGTGCAGGACGTGGTGTTTGCCGACGGGCTGGACGTTGTGCCGCCCAAAAAGCTGGACGCGCCCGTCGTCATCATGGCGGGGGGGCTGGGCACGCGGCTTTATCCCTACACGAAAATTTTGCCCAAGCCGCTCATCCCCATCGGCGAGCTGCCCATCGCGGAGCATATCATCCATCGCTTTACGGATGTGGGCTGCGATTCGTTCACGTTCATCGTCAATTACAAAAAAAGCATGATCAAAAGCTATTTCAACGATCTGCAAAAGGATTATTCGGTCGACTACGCCGACGAGGACGAGCCGCTGGGCACGGGCGGTGGCCTGAGCCTTTTGAAGGGGAAAATCACGCGGACCTTTTTTCTGACAAACTGCGACATTCTGATCGACGCCGATTTCGCCGATCTGTATCAGGCGCACAAGGAGCAGGGCAACGCCATCACGATGGTGTGCGCCGTCAAGCATTTCACCATCCCCTACGGCGTGGTGGAGCTGAACGAGGGCGGGGCCCTGAGCGCCATCTCCGAAAAGCCGGAGATGAATTTTCTGACGAACACCGGCCTGTATGTCCTTGAGCCTTCGGTGATCGACGGCCTGCGGCCGAACGAGCCGGTCCCGTTCACCGATGTGATCGAAAGCGTGCGCGCGTCGGGCCGGCGCGTGGGCGTGTACCCCGTCAGCGAGCACAGCTGGATGGATATGGGCCAGCTTGAGGAGCTTGACAACATGCGCCGCAGGCTGGAGCTGCGGTGAGCGGACGGCGCGGCTGAGGCGGGGAGCGCGCTCCCCGCGGCTTGTATAGCGCTGCGGCTCTTTCCGGACAGGCGGAAAGCGGCGCGCGTTCCGCGAAACGCGCTTCGGGAACGGCTTTTGAAATTTTTTGAAATGATTTGAAAAAATCAAAAAAGGTGGGGGAAGAAATGGCGGTATGGATCATCGCGGAGGCGGGCGTCAATCATAACGGGAGCCTCGAAATGGCGAAGAAGATGGCGCGCGCCGCGCTCGAGGCGGGTGCGGACGTCGTCAAATACCAGACGGCGGTGCCGGAGCTCGTCGTCAGCCGCTTTGCCGAAAAGGCGGAATATCAGAAGGAGCAGACCGGCGCGGACGAGAGCCAGCTGGAGATGACGCGGCGCATCCACTTCGGCTTTGACGCGCACCGCGCACTGAAGGAATACTGCGACGGGCTGGGCATCCGCTACCTGTCCACGCCGTTCGACCTCGCGAGCGTCGATTTTCTGGCGTCGCTCGACCTGCCGGTGTATAAGATCCCCTCGGGCGAGATCACAAACCTGCCGTATCTCGAGCGCGTCGCCGCGCTGAAAAAGCCGGTCATCCTGTCCACGGGCATGAGCACGCTGTTTGAGATCGAGGACGCGCTCGCCGTGCTGGAAAACGGCGGCGCGGGCGAGGTTACGCTGCTGCACTGCAACACCGAGTACCCCACGCCGTTCGCGGACGCGAACCTGCGCGCGATGCTCGATTTGAAGGAGCACTTCGGCTGCCCGGTGGGCTATTCCGACCACACGCCCGGCTGGGAGGCCGCCGTCGCGGCGGTCGCGCTGGGCGCGTGCGTCATTGAAAAGCACTTCACGCTCGACAAAACGCTCGAGGGGCCGGACCACAAGGCGAGCCTTGAGACGGACGAGTTGGCGGCCATGATCCGCGCCGTGCGCAATACCGAACTGGCGCTGGGCGACGGGCGCAAGCATGTGACAGACAGCGAGGCGAAAAATATGCCCATCGCCCGCAAGAGCATCGTGGCAAAGCGGGCCATCGCGGCGGGCGAGGTGCTCACCGAGGAGAACCTCACCACCAAGCGCCCGGGCGACGGCGTATCTCCGATGCGCTGGCACGAGGCGCTGGGGACAAGGGCGAAGCGCGCCTTTGCCGAGGACGAGAAAATCGAGCTGTAAGGGGCGTTCACGATGCAAAAGAAATCGCTGTGCGTCGTCACGGGTACGCGGGCGGAATACGGCCTGCTGCGCCCGGTGCTGCAAAAGCTGCTGAAAAGCGAAAAAATTGAGCCGCGCCTTGTCGTGACGGGCGCGCACCTCGAGGCGCAGTTCGGCAGTACGGTCGGGGAGATCGAGGCCGACGGCATGCCCATCGACGCGCGCATCCCCGTTTTGAAGTTCGGCGTCGATTCCGCCCTTTCCACGGCGCGCACTGTCAGCTATACGATCGAGCGCTTTACCGAGTACCTCGCCGCGCGCCGCCCGGACGCGATGCTCGTGCTGGGCGACCGGTACGAGATCTTCGCCGCGGGCACGGCGGCGGCGCTGCTGGGCGTGCCGCTCGCGCACATCAGCGGGGGCGACGTCACGCTGGGCGCGGCGGACGATTGGTTCCGCCACTGCCTGACAAAAATGGCGTCGCTGCATTTCCCCTCGTGCGAAGTATACGCCCGGCGCGTTGTGCGCATGGGGGAGAACCCGGCCACCGTCGAAAACGTCGGCGGCCTCGGCGACGAAAATCTGCGCAATATGGCGCTGCTGTCGCGCGCGGCGCTGGCCGAGGCCATCGACTTTGACCTTGACCGCCCTTACGCGCTCGTCACCTACCACCCCGAGACGGCGGGCGGCGCGTCCCCCGTGGAGCAGTTTGACGCGCTGTGCGCGGTGCTGGCGGACTGCGGCCTCGCGGCCATTTTCACAAAGGCCAACGCCGACGCGGGCGGCGCGGCCATTAACGAGCGCATCGACGAATTGTGCGCGGCGCATCCGGAAAAATACGCCGCGTTCGCGAGCCTCGGTGTGCTGCGTTACCTTTCGGCGATGAAATACTGCGCCGTCGTGGCGGGGAATTCGTCGTCGGGCCTCGCCGAAACGCCGTCGCTCGGCGTGCCGTGCGTCAACGTGGGCGACCGGCAGAAGGGGCGCATTGTGTGCGAAAATATTGTCTGCTGCGCGGCGGACGCGGACAGCATCCGCGCGGCGCTGCAGACGGCGCTGTCGCCCGCCTTTGCCGAACGGGCGAAGCGCGTCAAAAGCCCGTTTGACGGCGGCGATACCAGCGGGCGCATCGTGCGCCGCTTGGAGGAATTTTTATACAGCCCGTCGCTGGGCAGGCCGAAGGGCTTTTACGACGGGGATTTTCGGGAGGAAGAGAAGGGGGGCCGCGCGTGAAGGCCGTAACGGATTTTTTGAAGCTGCTCTTCACCACCGCGCAGGAGGCGCTGCGCCAGATGGAGCTGGCAGCGCCGGATTATTGGGACGGCGCGCTCAGCACGGCCGCGCGCGCGGCGCTGCTGGCGCTGGCGGCGTTCGCGGCGGTGCTGTTCCTCCGGCTGCTCGTTTTGGTATTCACGGCCCTTTTCACGCGGGGGAAAACATTGGGCCCGATCCTCGTGTTCGCGGGGACGCTGGCCGCCGTGCTGGCGCTGTGCGCCTACGCGTATGGCCCGCTGTCCAAAACGCTGGGCGAGGCGCTGCCCGTCTGGGCCGACGCGGACAGCGGCTCTGCGCAGTCTGCGGCCCCGTGATTTTTCAAACGTTCGAAACGAAAAGGCCACGTTTGCCTTTTGAGCGCCGGCAAATTTGTTTTTGGACAGCTTTTCGCTGCGAAGGAAAGGGAAGCGATATGCAGATCAAAACGCCGCTGGAGGGCGCGCGGGTGCGCGTCCGCGATTACCGAAAGGAGGATCTTTCCTTCTGCACGGGGCTGTGGTTTGACGCCGAGAACGGCCGCTTCATGAGCGACCCGCCCGCGGGCGGCGCGGATGCCGCCTATCAAAAAGCGCTCGACGGGTTAGAGGACAACGCGCTGGGCTTTTATTTCGTGATCGAGCTGCGTGCGACGGGCGAGCGCGTCGGCACGTGCTGCGCGTTCCCGCAGGACGAGGAGGGCGCGTTTGACGAGACGCACCAATGCTACGACATCGGCTACTGCGTCGCGAAGGGGCGCTGGCGGCAGGGCTACGGCGAGGAGGCGGTGCGCCTGCTAATGGCTTGGGCCGCGGCGCGCGGCGCGCGGGAGATGACGGCCGAGGCGGCGAAGGAGAACGCCGCATCCTGCAGCATGCTCGAGAAGCTGGGCTTTTCCGTTTTGCGCGAGGGCAGCTTTAAGAAATATGGAACCGATCTGGTTTTCCCCAGCCGCGTCTACGCGAAAATGCTGGGCGAGGCGGAAAGGGCGGAAGGAAGGGAGACTGCGGAATGAATCTTCTGATCGTGGGCCTTGGCAGCATGGGCAAGCGGCGCGCGCGGCTGATCCGTCAGGTGCGGCCGGACACGCTGCTCGCGGGCGTCGACTTTTCGCCCGCGCGGCGCGGCGAGGCGCGCGCGCTCGGCGTCGCGCCGTATGAGAGCGTGGAGGCCGCCGTCGCGGCAGAGAAATTCGACGCGGCGTTTGTCTGCACCGCGCCGCTGACGCACGCGTCCATCATCGGCGCGCTGCTCGACGCGGGTCTGTCCGTCTTTACGGAGCTGAACCTCGTGGCTGACGGCTACGACGCGCTGACGCAAAAGGCCGCCGAAAGGGGCCTGACGCTCTTTTTGAGCAGCACGATGCTCTACCGGGGCGAGACGCAGTACATCAAGCGCGAGGCGGCGGCGTTCGGAAAGCCCGTCAACTATATCTATCATATCGGCCAGTACCTGCCCGACTGGCACCCGTGGGAAAATTACAAAAGCTTCTTCGTGGGCGACCGGCGCACGGGCGGCGTGCGGGAGATTTTCGGCATCGACCTGCCGTGGCTGCTGGACGCGTTCGGCCCGGTCACGGCCGTGACGGCCCAAAAGGACAAGCTCAGCGATCTGGACATTGATTATCCGGACAGCTACTTTGTGCTGCTGCGCCATGCGGACGGCACGAAGGGCATGCTGGCGGCGGACGTCGTCAGCCCGAAGGCGGTGCGCAATTTCGAGCTGTTCGGCGAGGGGCTGCACCTGTTCTGGGAGGGCAACCCCAGGGCGCTGTACCGCTACGACGCCGGGACAAAGGAAAAGACGCCCGTCAGCACCTACGAGCGCTTTGAGCACGACCCGCGCTACAGCGACAACATCGTGGAAAACGCCTATGTCGACGAGATCGCCAACTTCTTCGGCGTGCTCGAGGGGAGGGAGACGCCCCGCTGGTCGTTTGAAAAGGACCGGGCCGTCATCGAATTGATCGAGCGGATCGAGGCGGGCGGGCGCTAAAAAAGGAAGGTCGAAGCAAATGAATTCAATACAGATTCCATCCGATTTAGAGAAGCAAATTGCGGATGCAATGAAATATTTCTGGCTTACTCGCTTCGGACAAATAACAAAACAAAATACGATGGGAACTAAAGATAAAGGATATCGTGGTGCAGTTACCGGAGGAAAACAGCTCGATAGATTTATTGATTTGATAGAGAATATTTTAATCGATAATGGCGTTCCGAAAAAATGTATTTTTAAAACTTCTAATTTAGAGATACCCGGATATTTTCGCCCTAATAAAAAATGGGATTTGTTAGTTGTTGACCATAATGAATTAGTTGTTGCGATAGAGTTTAAAAGCCAAGTCGGGCCATCTTTTGGGAATAATTTCAATAACAGGACAGAAGAGGCTATGGGTACAGCGTTGGATATTTGGACCGCTTACAGGGAAGGGGTATTTGGTCCGCAAAAAGCTCCATGGATAGGTTATTTTATGGTATTAGAAGATTGCAGAAGATCAAATGAACCGGTGCACGTTAAGTCTACTCATTTTCCTGTGTTGAATGAATTTGTCAATGCTTCATATAAAGAACGATATGAAATTTTTTGTGAGAAACTTTTGTTAGAACGTCAATATTCTGCGGCATGTTTTGCGACTACGACTTTTTCTGACGAGAATATTACATATGATTTCCCAAGAGAGCAATTATCATTTAAAACATTTATTGTATCTATGTTAGGCGCAGTGCTTGCACATTTTTGGGATCGGGGGTGTTGATATTGACCAATCAATTGCTATATCATAGTGACTCAAGAAATATGAGTTATATTCCCGATAAAAGCGTTCACTTGGTTTTAACATCTCCACCTTATTTTAATCTTAAGGAGTATCGTCGGGGGAAAGACCAGCTTGGATTGTTGAATGACTACCAGTTGTTTATAGACGAACTGGAAAAGGTATGGAGAGAATGCTATCGCGTTTTGGTTCCAGGAGGACGAATTGTTTGTGTGGTGGGAGATGTTTGTTTGTCAAGAAAAAAGAATGGACGGCATGTCGTTATGCCGCTTCATTCAGATATAGCTGTTTCGTGTCGGAAAATAGGTTTTGATAATTTGAATCCTATTTTATGGCATAAAATATCGAATGCGTCTTTTGAGGCAAATACAAACAGTTCGATTTTAGGTAAACCCTATGAGCCCAATGCAATAATAAAAAACGACATCGAGTTTATATTAATGGAAAGAAAGCCGGGAGGGTATCGTAAACCTACGAATTATCAGCGCAATGAAAGCAAAATTAGTAAAAATGATTTTAATAACTGGTTTAGTCAGATATGGGAAATGCCTGGCGCATCAACAAGAAATGGGCATCCGGCGCCTTTTCCTTTGGAACTTGCTAATAGACTCGTCAGGATGTTTTCTTTTGTTGAGGACACTGTTTTGGATCCCTTTTGTGGAAGCGGAACCACCATGCTCGCGGCAATTAACAATGAAAGAAATAGTATCGGAGTTGAGACAGAAGAATATTATTGTAATCATATAGTAAGAAGAATCGAGTCTGAAATGAATATGTTTAATAGTTGTAAGTTTGAGTATATTGATATAAGTCACGAACCAGACAAATATCAGCAATAGGATTACCGTGATTGAAGAAAAGGACATCAACATAATTGATATAGTCAAAAATGAAATTCTGCTTTTTGGATACATGAGTTTCGAATGCTTTTCAGATGAGACTTGTTAATAACAGAGCGGTTGAAATAATATGGAATGGCTTTTAGCATGGTTCTTAAAAATATTGTGAAAAAGGAATATGAAAGCGATGGACGTTTTATTCACGGGCCTTGGCAGCATCGGGACGCGCCATCTGAAAAACCTGCACGCCGTGGCGGCGCAGAAGGGCATCCCCGTGCGGGCGTGGGCGCTGCGCTCGTCGCCGCGCGCGCTGCCGGGCGAAACGCGCGCGCTGCTCGCGGGCGAACTGACGGCGCTGCCCGAGGGCGCGCGGTATGACGCGGCCTTCATCACGAACCCGACGCACCTGCATTTTGATACGCTGCGGATGCTGCGCGGCAAGGCGGACGCGCTTTTCATCGAAAAGCCGATCTTTGACCGGACGGACCGCCGCCTTGCCGACTGCCTTTCGCCCGGGCAAAGGGCGTATGTCGCCGCGCCGATGCGCTGGTGCGGCACGATGCTCGCGCTGAAGGAGGCGCTGCCCGCCCTCTCGGTGTACTCGGCGCGCGTGATCTGCTCGTCGTATCTGCCGGGCTGGCGGCCGGGCGTCGATTACCGCACGGTCTATTCCGCGCACCGCGACATGGGCGGCGGCGTCGCCATCGACCTGATCCACGAATGGGATTATCTGGCCGAGCTGTTCGGCACGCCGGAGGATGTCTTTTGCTTCAAGGGGACGTACAGCCGTTTGGAGATCGACTCCGACGACCTCGCGGTCTACATCGCGCGCTATCCGTCGCTGCTGTGCGAGGTCCATCTCGATTACTTCGGGCGGGAATACCGGCGGTCGATCGAGCTGTTCTGCGAAAACGGAACGGTCACGGCCGATTTCGGCGCGGGGACGCTGACGCTCGAGGACGGCGCGGTGCGGGAATATCCCGAGCCCGTGAACGAGCGCTATCTGCGCGAAATGGCCTATTTCCTCGACTACGCGCGCGGGCGGGACGCCGAGAGCGTGAACCCACCGCGCACGGCGCTGGACGTATTAAAACTGACATTGGGGGAACGGTAAGCAATGGAACAAAAAAGGGTGCTTCTGACGATCTGCGGCCGCGCGGGCAGCAAGGGCTTCAAAAACAAGAACCTTAAGACGTTCAACGGCTTTCCGCTGGCGCATTACAGCCTGTCGGCGGCGGCGCTGTTTCTGGAGAGCAGGCCGGAGCTGGACGCCGACATTTGCGTGAACACCGACAGCGAGCCGCTGGCGGAACTCATCACCGCGAAGTACCCGGAGGCGGCGGTGCTGCCGCGCCCTGAGGAACTGTGCGGCGATACGGTGCCGAAGATGGCCGTCTACCAGCACAGCCTGCGCGAGATGGAGCGGAAAACAGGCCGCCGGTACGATTATCTGATCGACCTCGACATCACCAGCCCCCTGCGCCAGGCGGGGGACGTGGCGGGCGCGTTCGAAAAGAAGCTGGCCCGGCCGGACCTCGACCTCGTGCTGTCCGTCACGCCCGGACGCCGCAACCCCTATATGAACATGGCGCAGGCCGACGGCGACTGCCTGAGGCCCGTCATCGCCAACCGCAACACCGCGCGCCAGCAGACGCCGCCCGTGTTTGACATCAACGCCTCGATTTATGTGTTCGAGCGGGATTTCCTCGCCCGCAACACGACGGGCTTTCTGTGGGACGGGCGCGTCGGCGGCTACGAGATGTTTGACACCGGCATCATCGACATCGACTCCGAGGAGGACTATCTGCTGATGGAGGCCATCGCGCGCTATCTGTATGAAGCGTATCCCGCGTTTGGGAAAATACGGGAGAATATCAGAAGGTAGCGCCGCCGCTTTCGGCAGGGAAAGGACGCATATGGCAACACCGAGCGAAAAATACGAGATACACTGTGAAAAACGGTACCTCGAATATGTTGAAACGCCGTTTTACCGCGCGTTCCGCGACAAGGCGAACCCCGACAGCTTTGATTCCAACTACGCGGTTCTGAAGCGTATGGAGCAGGCCAAGCAGAGCCTTGAGGAGATCGAGCGCTATTATGCGGAATGCGGCGTCACGCCGAAGCTTTACTCGAAGCCCGACAGCGTGACGCTCGAGGAGGGGCGCGCCTTTTTTGAGGCGCACGGCTACGCCGTCTACGCGTTTGAGGAGCAGCGCATGATGCTGCTGACGCACCCGAGCCCCGCGCTGCTGGTACACAAATGCCCGGTGCGGATGCTGACGGGCGGGCCGCTCACCGGCGCGGAGGCGCAGCTGGTGCGCGAGAGCGACGGCGAACAAGACTACGGCCTGCGGCGCATCAACCGGCAGCTGGCCGCCGGGGGGCGCGTCTCGTTCGCCTACAACCACGCCGAAATTCCCGTCAGCTGCTGCGTGGGCGAGGGCTACGGCAGCGCGTTTTACTTGGCGAAGGTCTATACCGACGAGAAATTCCGGCGCAAGGGCTATGCGGCCGCCGCAATTCTCGCGATGCTCGGCTACGCGGGCGATCCCGAGCGGAACTATACCGACATTTTTCTGCATTCCGTCGGCGCGGACGCGATCCGTCTGTATGAGCGGATCGGCTTTCGCGGCTCTCCGGTGCGGGCGTACCGCGCGTTCAAGGGCGGGCTGCCGGAATATTTCAGGGACAAGGGGGAGGCGGAATAATGGCGCTTCATGTTGCACCGGAGCTTTGGGAAAAATATTCCGTATTCTATCGCCTCGCGCTGGACAGGGAGACGGACGACAGCACCGCGTGGATCCTCGACGGCGCGACGCAGCAGAGCGTGGACGCCGCGCTGGCGGGCCCGGCGGGGGCCGAGCCGCCGCGCACGGTGATCGTCAAAAATTGTCCGGAGCTGCGCGGCCTTTCCTTTTTGGAGCGGATGCCCGAGGTGGAGTGGGTGTGTGTCTGGCGCTGCGCGCGGCTGGACAGTCTGTGGGACATGTCAAAAACGCCGCGCCTGCGCGGCC
Source organism: uncultured Clostridia bacterium (assembly GCA_947644575.1). Classification (GTDB taxonomy): domain Bacteria; phylum Bacillota; class Clostridia; order Oscillospirales; family Ruminococcaceae; genus Ruthenibacterium. Next base: position 11,524 of record CANRZX010000024.1, read on the forward strand.
TCGCGCTCACGGACTGCTACGCCCTGCGCGAGCTGGGCGCGGTGGCCGGCGCGCCGGGGCTGGAGCATCTTTTGTTCCAGCAGAGCGCGTGGCGGCGGGGAAGGTTAGAGAGCCTGCTGCCGCTGGAAAATCTGCGGGAGCTGCGCACGCTGGACCTTGCCTGCAAGGGCGTGCGGGATAAAAGCCGGCTCGAGTTCCGGCGGCTGTTCCCGCACATTGAGGCGCTGACCATCACGCCCAACATGCGGGAAAACCTGATTGCGGACGCGGGGGCGAAGGGCTGATGGAAAAAAGACGGCGGGTGCTGGAGCTGTGCGTCGACGCGGGCGAAACGCTGCTGGCGAACGGCGCGGAAATCTACCGCGCGCAGCAGACGATGGAGTTGATCGCGCGCAGCTATGGGGCGGAGCATTTCAATGCCTACGTACTTACGAACGGGCTGATCGCCTCGATCCGCCTTGAGGGCGCCGACGAGCACGCCGCCGTGCGCAATACGCCCCGGGTGGATATGAATTTGGGCCGCATCTCGGCGGTGAACGCGCTGTCGCGCGAAATCGTGGCCGGGACGGTGACGGTGGAAGCGGCCTTCGCGCGCCTTGCCGTCATCCGCGCGATGCGCGGTTTTCCCGGCTGGATGATGGCGCTCGCGTCGGCCGTCGCGGCCGCGTGCTTCAGCTTTCTGCTGGGCGGGTCGGTGCTGGACGCGCTGACGGCGCTCGCGCCGGGCTTCGCGGTGGGCCTGTTCACGTGCCGGCTGGCGCGCACGCGCGCGCCGCTGAACAAGCTGGTTTCGAATATGCTGTCGGCGGGCGTCGTGGCGCTGGTCAGCGTCGTGTGCGTGCAGCTACACGGCATGGCCGGGCTGTCCTGCGATTTGGACAAGGTCATCATCGGGGGCATCGTCTCGCTGATGCCCGGCATCGCGCTGACAAACGGCATCCGCGACGTCGCGAACTGCGACTATCTTTCCGGGACGATCCGCGCCATCGACGCGGTGCTGGTCGCGGCGGGCATCGCGCTGGGCGTCGGTATTGTGCTGCGCGCCGCGTCGCTTGTGCCGGGGGTGTATCTGTGATGGGGGAGCTGCTGGTTCAGTTTGCCGTCGCGTTTGCGGCGACGGTGGCCTTCGCGGTGCTGGTGAACGCGCCGCCGCGCGAGTTCGCGTGCGCGGGCGTGACGGGCGCGGTGGGCTGGCTGGTGTATTGCCTGTGCCTGCGCGGCGGGATGACGGCGGCCTTCGCGGCGCTGCTGGCCGCGCTGGCGCTGGCGTTTGTCTCGCGCGTGTTTTCAGTGGCGCGCCAATGCCCGGCCACGGTGTTCCTCATCAGCGGCATTTTCGCGCTGGTGCCCGGCGCGGGCGTGTACTATATGGCGTATTATTTCATTCAGGGCGACAACGCGGCGGCGTTCGCCAAGGGCTTTGAGGCGCTGCAGGTCGCCATCGCGCTGGCCGTGGGCATCGTTCTCGTCATGGCCCTTCCGGGCCGGCTGTTCGGTATTTTCTCGCCCCGGCCGCGCGGCGGGAAAAGGTAGGACGCGCCCTGTGTACAGGGCCGCCTGCGTTGGTGGCCGCGGGCGTGTCGCCCGATTTGGCCGGGCGGCGTGTGCCCCTGTTAGGGGAGAGAATGGATGCTCTTTTGAATGTGAAAGGAAGAAAAACCATGATTTCAATCGCGATCGACGGGCCCTCCGGGGCGGGAAAATCGAGCCTCGCGCGGCGGTTGGCCGCGCAAAGGGGCTGGCTGTACGTGGACACGGGCGCAATGTACCGCACCATCGGCCTGTACGCGCTGCAAAGCGGGGTGGATACGCGCGACGAGGCGGCGGTGGCCGCGCTGCTGCCGGGGCTCTCGCTCGCGCTGCGCTATGTGGACGGCGAGCAGCGGATGTTTTTGAACGGGGAGGACGTCTCCGGGCAGATCCGCACCGAGCGCGTCTCGATGGCCGCGTCGCATGTGTCGGCGCATCCGTCGGTGCGCGCCTATCTGCTGGAGACGCAGCGCGCGTTTGCCCGCGAGAACAACGTGGTGATGGACGGGCGCGACATCGGCACGGTGGTGCTGCCCGGGGCCAGCGTAAAGATTTTCCTGACGGCCGGCGCCGAGGAGCGCGCGAAGCGCCGGTATGACGAGCTGTGCGCGCGCGGCGAGGCCGCCGATTATGATACCGTGCTGGCCGACGTGCGCCGCCGCGACGACAATGACCGAAATCGCGCCGCCGCGCCGCTGCGCGCCGCTGGGGACGCCGTCACGGTGGACACGACGGGCCTTTCGTTCGACGAGGCTTTCCGCGCGCTGTGCGCCGCCGTCGACGCGCGGCTGGGGTAGACGCGGCGTCCATCGCCCCGCGAGAAAGCGCCGGACGCGCGTTTCGGACGAGGCTTGAGTTATCATGTATGAGAGGGGACGCCAGAGATGTGGTTTTATTGGATTATCATGCCCGCGGCCTGGCTTGTATGGCACCTCGCGTTCCGCATCAAGGTGATCGGCCGGGAAAATCTGATTCGGGACAGGGGCTTTGTCCTCGCGCCGAACCATATTTCCGCGATCGATCCTGTGTTTGTCGTGATTTCGCGCTTTTGGGGCAGGCCGATGCTCATCCTCGCGAAGGAGGAGCTGTTCCACATCAACCGTCTGCTGAGCTGGGCATGGCGCAATGTGGGGCTTGTCTGCGTGCGGCGCGGCAAAGGCGACGCCGCCATGCTCGAGCAGGTGGTGGAGCAGGTGCGCGGCGGGCGCGGCGCGCTGATCTTCCCCGAGGGCACGCGCACCAAGGACGGCAATTTGGGCAGACTGAAGAGCGGCGCGTTCGTCATCGCGGCCGAGGCCGGTGTGGACATTATCCCGTGCCGCGTCATTTATAAGGGCGGCAGAATGCGTGTGTTCGGCCGCTGTACGGTCGTGTTCGGCAAGCCGATTCCGGCCCAAAAGCTGACGCTCGGCGAGCCGCGCAGCGCCGCCCGCCTGCGCGAATGCAAGGCGCTGCTGACGGAAGAGCTGGAGCGGCTGCTCGAGGAAAATAGGCAATACCTTTGACGGGCTTTGCTTTTTTTGCGGCGGAGCTTTAGAGCCGCGTCGCGCGCGGCGATTTATTCAGTGATTACTCAAGGGGAAGGTGGCATTTGCGAAGCAAATGACGGATGAGGGGAAGCTTCTGTACGCATATTTTTATGAGAAAATCTTTGGTGAAAGATGCGTAGGGGAGGGCCTTGGCCCTCCCGCAAGGCCCGAGATCACGTTTCCGGGCGGGGCAAGCCCCGCCCCTACGGTGTTTTGGCGCAGGCTATGGGATTCCAATCATCGATAATTTTTATATAACAAATAAAAATAAATTCAACAAGGAGATCCGATGGAAATCATCAAAGCCAAGACCGCGGGCTTCTGCTTCGGTGTGAACCGCGCGGTGCGGCTCACCTACGACCTGCTCGCGCGCGGCGTGCGCGTGGCGACGTTGGGCCCGCTGATCCACAATCCCCAGTGCGTGGCCGATTTGGCCGCGCGGGGCGCCGTCATCGCCGACACGCCCGCCGACGTGCCCGAGGGCTGCGAGGTTGTGATTCGCAGCCACGGTGTAGGGATAGACGTCCGCGCCGCGCTGGACGCGCGCGGGCTGACGGTACACGATGCCACCTGCCCCTTTGTCGCAAAGATCCACAGTCTCGCGCGCCGCGCCGGCGAGGAGGGACGCGCGCTTTTCATCGCGGGCGACCGCGCGCACCCGGAGGTTCAGGGCATCATGGGACACACGCGGGGCAGTGTGTTTGTTTTTGCCGATTTGGAGGGGCTGCGGTCACTTGTTAAACCAGAAAATCCCAAAAATGGTATTTTTGTGGTAGCACAGACAACTTTTGAGGTGAAAAAATGGCAAGAATGCGTAAAGTTTCTCAAAAAAGTCTATACAAATCCCCAGATATTTGATACAATATGTAATGCAACATGGGCGAGGCAGCATGAGGCGGAGTGTCTTGCGCGCGAATGCGACCGGATGGTCGTCATCGGCGGGCGACAGTCCTCCAATACCCAAAAGCTTGCCGCCGTGGCAGGGCGCTATGCGGATACCGTCACCGTGGAAACAGCAAAGGAGCTGGATCCCGCGTGGTGGCGCGGCGCGGCTAAGGTAGGCGTGACAGCGGGCGCATCCACGCCTTCGTCTATCATTGAGGAGGTACTGAGCACTATGAGCGAGGAAATTCGTGAAGAAGAATTGAGCTTCGAGGAAATGATCGACGCGTCCCTAAAGCCTGTGTACACCGGCAAGGTGGTTAAGGGCATCGTGACGGGCATTTCCCCGAGCGAGATCCAAGTCGACATCGGCACGAAGCAGACGGGCTTTGTCAAATTAGAGGAACTCACCAACGACGCGTCCGCCAAGGTGGAGGAGCTGGTGCAGAAAGGCGACGAGCTCGACCTCATCGTGACGAAGGTGAATGATCAGGAAGGTGTCGTCTACCTGTCCAAGAGGCGCTTGGATGAAAACAAGGGCCGCGAGGCTGTGGCCGCCGCCGTGGAGAGCGGCGAAATTTTGGAGGGCTATGTCTCCGAGTCGAATTCCGGCGGGCTTGTCGTGCTGGTGAACAACGTGCGCGTATTTGTGCCGCGTTCCCAGGCGACGTTGCGCCACGGCGAGGATTACACCGCGCTGGTGAAGACGAATGTCCGCCTGAAGATGAAGCAGTGCGAGGGCCGCCATATCGTCGGCTCGATCCGCGAGGTGCTGGCCGCTGAGAACGACGCCAAGCGCGAGGCGTTCTGGGCAAGCGTCGAGGTCGGCAAGCAGTACACAGGTGTCGTCAAGAGCCTGACCAATTACGGCGCGTTCGTCGACGTGGGCGGCGTGGACGGTCTTGTCCACATCAGCGAGCTGTCGTGGAACCGCATCAAGCACCCGTCTGAGGTCGTGAGCGTCGGTGATACCATCGACGTATACGTCAAGGACATCGACGCCGAAAACCATAAGGTTTCGCTCGGCTACAAAAAAGCCGAGGACAACCCGTGGGAGAAGTTCAAGGCGGAATATCCCATCGGCTGCACGTTCACCGCGCCTGTGGTGTCTATCACGAAGTTCGGCGCGTTTGTCCGCATCCTGCCGGGTGTGGACGGCCTTGTCCATATCAGCGAGATCTCAAACGAGCGTGTGGAAAAGGTTTCCGACGCGCTGAGCGTGGGCCAGCAGGTAGAGGTGAAGCTGACCGACGTCGACTACGAGAAGAAGCGCATCAGCCTTTCGATGAAGGCGCTGCTCTCCGGCAAGGCGGACGACGAGGAAGAATAAGACTGCCGTCAAGATTGTCTTTCCTCCCGGACACAGGCCGGGAGGAAAGACAGGTTTGCGTGTGCTCGACAAGCTGGAGAATCCCGGCTTTGGCTGAAAAGCGTATTTGCTTTTCGGGTCGGCCAAGCTTTCCGACCCGACGGGCGGCCATGCGGAGCGATCCGTATGGCCGCTTCTTGTGTGCCGGCCTCGCCGTTTCGCGCGAGGGGATCCAAAGGGAAGCGTGGGAAGAAGATTGCAGGATAAAATCATCAAAACAAGAGAAGGCGCGCCCAAGGGCGGTGGGCCAGGAAAACAAGGTGTCCGCAGGGGCTGCCCCGCCGCGCGGGCCCGCTGGGCGGGCGTGGCCGCAGGGAAGAAAAACACGGGAATATTCTGTGTGTTTCAAGCGCTGGCGGCGTGGTGGACGCGCCGGCCCGACGCAAGCGGCGGCTTTGCTTTCCTATGGAACCGTCTGTTCAGGCGCGCCGCCGCGTTTGCGCTTGTGCTTTGCGCGGTGGCAGGGCTTTCCTCCTGTGCCGTGCTGGGGGAGGAGCCGCCTTCGTCCGTTCCGGCCCAGTCGGCGGACACGCTGCCGGCGGACGCGGGCAGCGAGGAGGGCATCGTGCTGGACGCCTCGGGCGGGCTGCTGATCCTGCGCACGATCTACAACGTCGAGTACGTGTTCCGCATGGCCGACGGCGTGGACGACCGGGTCGCGGGCGGCACGCAGGCGGGGCAGTATGTGCGCGTCTGGTACAGCGGCCACTTGGAGGACACCAATGCGCGCGGCGTAAAGCTGCTGCGCATCGAGGCCGCGCAGGAAAAGCAGCCGGACACGCTCGCCCTCGGCAGCGTTGCCGAGGGGGCCATCACCAGCTTCGGCGAGACGGTCTTCATCATCGAGACCGCCTCGGGCGAGCGCTATCGCTTCGCGGCGGCCGAAAATGTGCGCGCGCTCCAGGGCGAGCCCAAAAAGGGAATGTGGGTGCGCGTGCGCTTCGACGGCACGCCGGACGCCGCCGTTGTGAGCCGCGTGACGGCCAGCGCCTCGGCGGCGGATGTGTTCACGCTCGTGGGGACGCTGCGCGCCGTGGACGAGGAGGCGGGCACGATTTCGTTTTTGGCGGACACGGGCGCGTGGTATACCTTCGCGCTGGGCAGCGCCGAGATCGACGCGCCGGATGGCCTTTGGTCGGGGACGCGGCGGTATGTGTTCAGCTATCGGGGCAGCGCGTCGCCTGAGGATGGCACAGAAAACGCGCTGCTGCTGCGCGTGCAGGCCGAGAAGTTAGCGGCGGCGCAGACGGTGCAGGGCGTGGTGTGCGCGGTCAATCCGTCGTGGGGCAGCATCGACCTGTGCACGGCGGACGGGCGCGTGCTCAGCTTTGGGCTGGGCGCGGCCGCGTTCTCTGGGACGAGTGCCGTCGAGGTCGGCGACACGGTGCGCATCGAGTACAGCGGCAGCATCAGCGGTTCCTACAGCGGCGCGGCGAAGGTCGTTTCCATCGAGGTCCGCAGCCGCGCGGGCGCGGGCGAGTGCAGCGTGCTGGGCACGGTGCGCAGCGTGTCGGACGGCGCGTTGACGCTGAACGCCGCCGACGGGCGGACGCTGGAGTTTGAAGCGCCGGAGGGCAAGACTTTCCCCGAGGCGCTGTGCCGCGGCGACACGGTCCGCGTCGCCTATCGCGGATGGATCGCGGGCGAGGAGATGGAAAACGCGGTTTTCCTCTCCGTCTCCCGCGCGTATGACTGACCGCGTGCCGAAGGGCGGATAGAGTGGAAAATCAAGAAAAGATTGCTTTAATTTTCCAACGAAAAGCTACGAAACACTTCTTTTCTTCGCGGAGAAAAGAAGCAAAAGAACGTCGGGGGACTTCCGTTCGGCTAAAAATTTTTGATTTCAAATTCCATAGCAAATCAAAAATTTTCTATACGCCTTGCGTAGACTGCGCCCGCAGGCGCGTGTCGAAGGCCAACCGCCGCAAAGCGGCGGCTCTTAGGCCGTAGACTGTCCCCCAAACCCCCTAACGGCAAACAAGGACTGCTTTTTCGTGGCCCCGCTAACAATAAGAATGACATACGCGGGGCCTTTCCCGAAAAAGCTGATCTCAATTTACCCGCGCCCTATGGGCGCCAGGGATTTCAAAACAACAACTATTATTTTTTTATTCTAAAAATATGGACGTGCTTTGACAGAGAAAGGAACGGAGGCGATCCGATGGCGCGCAGACGGCAGAAGGATCCGCTGCGCTATGCGGCGAACCTGATCGGGCTTTGCGCCGCGGTCTGCCTTGGCGTGACGGCGCTGCTGCGGCGCGGCGCGGGGCTGCTGCTGCGGCTGTTTCATGAGGGCGCGACGCTGGAAAATCCCATCGCCGTGCCGGAATGGGTGCTGGGCGTCCTCAACCTGCTCCTGCCCGCCGCCGGAACCGGCGCGGCCCTGTGGCTGATGTGCATGGGCCTGCGCGGCACGCCGATGCGCCCGCGCCTGTCCTGCAAAATGCCGCGCGACAAGCAGCTTTGGCTGTTTTTGCCGGTGTTTCTCGGCGCGGGCTTTTTGGGCGACCTGCTCGCGTCGCTGCTGGGGCGTCTGCTGGCCGCGTGCACGCGGTACCGCCCGCCCGCCGCGCTGCGCCTGCCGCAGGGCGGCTTTGCGCTGATTCTGTATTTTATCGGCGTCTGCGCGGTGCCCGCCGTGCTGGAGGAGCTGCTGCTGCGCGGCGCGATGCAGGCGGCGCTCTCCCGCTGGGGCGCGTGGTTTTCCATCGTGGTGTCAAGCGTGCTCTTCGCGCTGCTGCACGGCGACCTCGCGCGGATGCCGTCGCTGTTTTTGCTGTCGGTGTTCCTCGGCCTCGCGATGCACTGTACCGGCTCGCCGGGGTTCGGCGTCGCGCTGCATTTTGCCCATAATACGATGTCATTTTTATTTTTATATGCCGGACAGCGCATGGACGGCGTTTCCGCGCTGGCGTTCGGCAGCTATCTGGTGGCCGTGTTCGTGCTGGGCGCGCTGGTGTGCGCCGCCGCGATCCGCCGCTTGGGCGTGCTGCGCCGTTTCCGGCCGATTCCGCGCGTCTACGACCCCAAAAACCGCCAGAGCCGCCTGCAGCGCCTGTCCTGCGCGCCGCTGTTCCTGTGTGTGATGCTCGGCCTTGCCGTGCGCGCGGTGTGGCCGCTGTTCGCGGGCTGAGGGCGCGAGGCGCGGACGGCGCGCCGGCGGGGAAACGGAGGACACATGGACGACCTTGCATTGATGCGCCTCGCGCTGGCCGAGGCGGAGAAAGCCGCCGCGCTGGGCGAGGTGCCCGTCGGCGCGGTGGTGGCGCGGGACGGCGAGCCGGTGGCCGCCGCCCACAACACGCGCGAGAGCGAAAAAAACGCCACGCACCACGCGGAGCTGCTGGCCATTGACGCCGCGTGCCGCGCGCTGGGCGGCTGGCGGCTGTGGCAGTGCGAGCTTTTCGTGACGCTCGAGCCCTGCCCGATGTGCGCGGGCGCGATCATCAACAGCCGCCTGCGCCGCGTCGTCTACGGCGCGCGCGATGCGAAGGCCGGCTGCTGCGGCAGTGTGACCGATCTTTTCGCGCTGCCGTTCAACCATCGCCCGGCCGTGGAGGGCGGTCTGCTGGAGGAGGAGTGCGCCGCCCTGCTGGCGGCGTTTTTTGAGCGGCTGCGCGCCGCGCGCCGGGAGGGGGAAAAGCCGAGATGGAAAAAACCGCAGTCGTGACAGGCGCGTCGCGCGGCATCGGCGCGGCG
>CANRZX010000025.1 GCA_947644575.1 uncultured Clostridia bacterium
CCTTGAGAAAATGCTTTGAGAAAAAATATAAAAATAAATTTGTATATGCTAAAGCACTAACTCGAGGCACAGGTTCTAACGAAGAGTTTCATTTTATCGAAGCATATGAGGTCTCTGGTTTCGACTATGATGCTTTTATCACACTGCTTGAAACTGGCAAAATCTATGTTGATTTACGAATTGGTCAGTACCATAATGGTAAAAATAAAGGAAAGACTCACGATCACGGTACCGGATTTAGAATTCGTGAAATAGATCAACCTTTGCTATTTAAAGTACAAAACAGAATTGTTTGATAATATGCGCTGTACGAAAGTGCAGCGCATTATTTTTTTCTCAAAACCACTATGTGTTCGTTAGTCATTGTCGATGATTTTACCCCACCCTCATTAGTAGGTGAATTTAGCGAAGGCATAACTTTATTAATAATGTTTCTGTCAATAGTGTAAATATGTTCAAGGTTATATTCATTAGCAATTTCAGATATGATCTGATTGGTTAAAAGTAGTTCCCCTTTAACGGTTCTATTACCAACCACCCAAAATTGATATCCACCCGACTTCGTTTTATTAGAAATAGCAGCAATAGAATTACATAAGTCCAGATAAAAACTATACACATCACCAGCTCGTTCCAAATCAACATCCTTAATTCGTTCAAGAGATGTTCTTAAGTTGACACTTGGTATAGTATACTCAAAACCGTTTCTATACTTATTTCCACCCATCAATGTTTTATCTATACCCATAATTTCTTTTTCAGACAAATCAAAGAGATCCAGCCATTGTAAGGACAATCTGCTATATTCGCCATACGCTACAGTTGTTCTACTGTCTCCGTAAGGTGGAGAAGTTACAACCAAGTCTACCGAATTATTAGGAACGTCCTCAAGTGATGTTGCATTATTGTTAAATATCGAAATCATCGAATTGCTTCCAATATCAGTACAAGCTTCATCAAAAGAATTCATTTTTTCAATATTACGGTTTAAAATAGTTGTAAATTCTTTTATGACATCTGGTTCAAATTTATCAACCTTATTTGCCGGCATACGAAACATTTTAAATTCACCATTGCGTCTGTTTGAAACAAATCGTATAGTTTCGCTAAATGCAACGAATATAAAATCGCGTATATCTTTATTGGTAATCTTATTTATTTCACCTTTTATTAAGGACAATAGTAAAATTACACGAGGCTTAAACCAGTATCCAATATTTTTAAATTCTGGTATTTCAATTTTAATACAATTATCTTGTGTATATTTGTGTAAATACCTTGGTGCTTCAGCACCCCATCCATTTTTAGCTGTTAAATCCAAATTATAAACACATCGCATTATTTCATCTGCACCATTAATTTGAAGTGCAAATTGATTGTAAATATCTTCAATTCGATTATATAGCATTTGCGATGATTGTTGCAATTGGGTTATATCTAAACGGGTCGTTTTTGCTTTACTTAAAAATAAAGCCAAGGGATTTATATCATTGCCATAAACATTGTTGACTCCGGCAAGTATTCCTTCGACCAATACAGTTCCCGAACCCATAAAAGGATCAAAAATTGTTTCTACAGTCTGTACGCCCTTTACCAATCTTATTATATTGCGACTAATAGGACAAACCATCATTGCAGGATAGTTGTGAATGCCGTGCGTATATTCTCTAACATCACTATCTTTGAAATCCCAGTAATCATTTGGCAAAGAGGATAATGCAGATATTAATTTTTTATCCTCTTGAGTAAGCGCTTTTTTATTTGAAGACTTTTGAATCATTTTAGCAGTATCCCCTTGAAGTTTAGGTATTTCTCCTTCGTGAGTTTTAATCTCAACTGTACAAATAGTATCATTATGCCATCCACCGTGAGGAACAAGTAAAATCCTTTCTATTTCAAAGCCGTACTTATATCCTATGCCACCACTATTCCAGCCAAAAGTAATTACTTTTCCGCCTATCTTGACAATGCGGGATATTTCACGCTTATGATTTCCCCAAAAAGAAGCTTTGGTAGTGTCCCACGTTACATTGTAGCCAACATTATTGTAGCATTCGCTAACTTGTCTTGGAGAATATGGCGGATCATATAAAACACCATCAACCGAATCACTATCAAACATTTTCATAAAATCCAAAGCGTCCATATGATAATCTGTGCCAAATTCTAAACTAAGATCATTTGTAATGGTGGCAAGTTTGTTTTGATTTGCAAAGGGATCAATCCATAACCCGTCGGTTAATTCTTCTGTTATCAAATCGTGTATAGGCTTAATATCAAATGTATTTTTGTTTGGCATAGCCCACACGCGTTCAATGGAAATGTTTGTATTAACACGATTGTTTTTATTTGTTACTTTTTTTCTTGCATCCGCCGGTTTTTCTGCATTTTCAGGAATTGTCCACACATTGCCTACACGTTGAGCACCCACTATACGACCTTCGTTGCAAAGCACCTGTACTCGTCTTGGTGTCATATCCCATTTCTCTGCTGTTTGAGCAACACTTAAATAGTTCATGCAAGCCTCCGCAATTTGATATTTTTATTATATACTGAAATGCGAATAAAGACAAGGGCATTTGCAATCATAAACGAAAAGATTATTTTTTCGCCAAACAACAGTTGACAACAGTGCGAGAGTGTGATAAGATAAGTCTTGCATCAAAAAGATGCTATGCGCTGATAGCTCAGTTGGATAGAGTGTTTGGCTACGAACCAAAAGGTCGGGGGTTCGAATCCCTTTCAGCGCACCAGAACGGCAAGTGGATGATACACACTTGCCGTTTTTTGTTACGCAAGATCAAAGAAGCCCACTTAGGGAACCACTGAATAAATCGTCAGGTACATCCCGGCGGTATCTTTTCCGCTTGCTTTTTCCCCAAAATCTTAAAATACACCTACGATAGGAGGCGCACGAAATGATCGATCAAAAGCCGTACGAAGCGGTGGTGCTCGGCGTTGAGTTAGGCTCCACCCGCATCAAGGCGGTGGCCGTCGACGCGCGGCATACGCCGGTGTCCGCCGGGGACTACACCTGGGCCAGCTGCTGTGAAAACGGCGTGTGGACCTATCCGCTGTCCGAGGTGTGGGACGGCCTGAGGGCGGCGCTCTCCGGTGTGGCGGGCCGCGAACGCGTTGCCGCGATGGGCGTCTCCGGCATGATGCACGGATATCTTGCCTTTGACGCGGACTGGAACCTGCTCACGCCCTTCCGCGCCTGGCAGAACACGATGACGGGCCCTGCCGCGGCCGAGCTGACGGCCCTGTTCGGCTTCAACATCCCGCAGCGGTGGAGCGTCGCGCACCTTTGGCAAGCCGTGCTGAACGGCGAAGAGCACCTCGCGCGGCTCGCGCACATCACCACGCTGGCGGGCTATGTGCATTTCATGCTGACGGGGATGAACGCCGTCGGTGTCGGCGAGGCGTCCGGCATGTTCCCCATCGACAGCGAGGCGCTCGACTATGACGCCGCGATGCTGGCGAAATTGGACGAGCGGATCGCCGCAAGGGGCTTCGCTTGGCGCATGCGGGACATCCTGCCCGCCGTGCTGCCCGCCGGCGCCGAGGCGGGCAGCCTGACGGAATCGGGCGCGGCGCTTTTGGACGGCCTGCTGGCCCCGGGCATCCCATTTGCCCCGCCCGAGGGGGACGCGGGCACGGGCATGACGGCCACGAACGCCGTCGCGCCGCGTACGGGCAACGTCTCGGCGGGCACCTCGATCTTCTCGATGGTCGTGCTGGAACGGCCGCTGTCCCGGGTGTATGAGGAGATCGACCTCGTCACGACGCCCACGGGCGCGCCCGTGGCGATGGTCCACTGCAACAACTGTACGGGCGACACCAACGCGTGGGCGGGCGTGCTGCGGGAGACGGCGGCGCTGTTCGGCGCGCCGCCCGACGCGGGCGAGCTGTACACAAAGCTGTATGAAAAGAGCCTCGAGGGCGACGCCGACTGCGGCGGCGTCACGGTCTGCAATTATTTGGCGGGCGAGGGCGTCACCCATCTGGACGCCGGCCGGCCGCTTGTGGCGCGGCAACCGGAGGGCCGGTTCACGCTGGCCAATTTCCTGCGCGCGCAGCTGTATTCCGCGCTGGCCACGCTCAAGCTCGGCATGGACATTCTCGCGAAGGAGCGCGTCGCCGTCGATTCGCTGACCGGCCACGGCGGGCTGTTCAAAACGCCGCTCGTCGGGCAGAAGTATTTGGCCGCCGCCTGCGGCGCTCCCGTGACGTGCCTGCGCACGGCCGGGGAGGGCGGGCCCTACGGCATGGCGCTGCTGGCCGCCTACCGTGTCTGGCGGGAGGACGGCGAAACGCTGGAGCGCTATCTGGGGGACCGCGTATTCGCGGGCGTATCCGGCTCGACTGTTGGGCCGGACGCGGACACCGTCCGGGGCTTCGAGGCCTACATGGCGCGGTACTGCGCGCTGCTGGCGGTCGAGCGCGCCGCTGTGGAGGTGCTGTGATGGTAGAGGAACTGAAGCGAGCGGTGTGCGCGGCCAATCTGCTGCTGCCAAAGCACCGCCTTGTCACCTTCACGTGGGGCAACGTGTCCGGCATCGACCGGGAAAAGGGGCTGATGGTCATCAAGCCCTCCGGCGTGGACTACGACGGCATGACGCCGGACGACATGGTGGTCGTCAGCTTGGAAACGGGCGAGCGGGTCGAGGGCAGATGGAAGCCCTCCAGCGACACCGACACCCACCTTGTGCTGTACAGCGCGTTCCCGTCGCTCGGCGGCGTCGTACACACGCACAGCCGCTGGGCCACGACCTTCGCGCAGGCCGGGCGCGGCATTCCCGCGATGGGCACCACGCAGGGGGATGATTTTTATGGGGAGATTCCCTGCACCCGGCCCATGACGCCGGACGAGATCGCCGGGCAGTACGAGCGGGAGACGGGGCGGGTGATCGTCGAGACGTTCCGGACGCGCGGCCTCGACGCCGCCCGGATCCCCGCGGCGCTGGTATACAGCCACGGCCCCTTCGCGTGGGGGGCGGACCCGATGGGCGCGGTGCACAACGCCGTGGTGCTGGAGGAGGCGGCCTTCATGGACTGGCACGCCCTGATGCTGGAGCCGGACAAGGGCCCGATGCAGCGGGAGCTGCTCGACAGGCACTATCTGCGCAAGCACGGCGCGAACGCCTACTACGGACAGGGCTGACGGCCGCGCGGGATTTCAAATTATTTTAAGCCAAAAACGGCCTCTGCTTCCGCGTTGGGAAACAGGGGCCGTTTTCCATTTGTTTATCCCCGCGCACCCTGCGGGACGGGGCCCTCGGCGGACGGCGGGGCGGGCTTGCTGAGCAGGCCCGTCACATAGCTGCGGTCGCCGATGGCCACGGCCAGCGCCTCCCTGATGCTGCGCCCCTCCCAATACGCGGCGGCGGCCTTCAAATACCCGGCGGCCAGCCACGCGGCCTCCTCACACAGCCGCTGCGGCCCGTCCTCTTTTTTTAGATGGGTGAACGGATTCTCCCACCGCGCGGCAAAGCCGTCCTTCGGATACGGCGCGGGCGTCATATGCGACAGGGCGTAGCCCGGGCTGCGCAGCACGACGCGCTCGGCCAGCCACGCCAGCGCGCGCTTGCCGCCGTGCGGGGAACAGAAAAAGCGATGCACCGCGCAGAAATCGTGAAAGGCGTCGGCCAGCGCCTCATGCGGCACGTCCGCCGCGTAGACGCGCAGGATCGCGTCGTGCAGAAGCTGCACGATCTCGGCCAGCTCCTGCGGTGCGAGCGTTGGCGCGGCGACAGACGCCGGGACGGCCCTTTTGCCGCAATCCTGCTCATAGAACATGGTGTCCATCGCCACCTCGCAGAAGCCATGCCCGTGCGGCGTATGGAACTGGCCGCCCTCTCCCGTCTGAAACGCGATATAGGGATGCAGGACGGAATCGCCCGCGTAATGCGCCAAAAAGCCCAGCACATAGCTGCGCTGCGCCGGGGTGACGGCGGAAAAGATCATCACGCGCAGAAAGCGTCCGCACTGCTCGACGTGCATCCGGCTGCCAAGCTGCGGCAGCGGATAGGGCCGGCGCTTGGAAAGGATCCGATAGGCAAACAGCGGGTCGGGCCCGTTCGCGCCCATCTCATAGGCGGCGTTGGCCGCGCCGACCCCGCTCTGCGTGCGCGCGACGCGCGCGATGCGAATGTGTGTATATGCCTCGGGCATAATACGGTCCCCTTCAAATCAAGATTTGCCTGTGTTGGCGGCGTTTTATTTTTTCACCCTGCCGCCCTGCCCGCCTTCCTCTTTTTTCATCGCGCGCGGCATGACGAAGAAATACAGCGCCGCGCCCACCGCGAAGATCAGCAGCACGGACAGCACGCCCCACGGCGACGCCTCCTGCTGGGCGGAGGCCAGCGCGGCGTCGGACGCCGTCTCCGGCGTGAGGCCCTGCCGGCTCAGCAGCAGCACCGTCACCAGTTGCGTCACCATGCCCATCAGCGCCGGGCCCATGACGGAGGAAAATTTCCCGAAGATGTCAAAGAAGCCGAAATACTCGCCCGAACGCGATTTGTCCGGCAGCATCTTGCCGAACATGCTGCGCGACAGCGCCTGAATGCCGCCTTGGCTGGTGGCCACCAGCACCGCGAGCACCCAGAAGTGCCAGGTTTCGCGCACAAAAAAGCCGAACACGCAGATGCCCATATAGACGCAGATGCCCACGCCCACCATCACGCGCGCGCCGAATTTGTCGGCCAGCTTGATATACATCAGGCAGAACGGCAGGCCGAGGATCTGCACTAGCAGCAGCGCGAGCATCATTTCGGTGTCGCCGAGGCCCAGCTGCGCGCCGTAGGACGTGCTCATATGGATGATCGTGCCCACGCCGTCGATATAAAAGAAATAGGCGATCATAAAAATGAAGATGGATTTGTGCCGCGTCAAGTCGCGCAGCGTCGCCCACAGGCCGCGCAGCGTCTTGCGCACCGCGCCCTTTTCACGCGGCTGGCTGCTCTTCTGCTCGACATTTTTGAGAAGCGGCCAGCTGAACACCGCCCACCACACGGCCGTAAAGCCGAAGATGAACGACAAGCAGTACAGCATCGGCACGCCGGCGGCGTTCATCACGAGGAACAGCAGCAGCGGGATCGTCGAGCCGCCAATATAGCCCAGGCCATAGCCCATCGTCGAGACGCGGTCCATGCGCTCCTCGGTCGTGACGTCGGGCAGAAAGCTGTCGTAATAGAGCGCCGAGCCCGAAAAGCCGATCTGGCTGACGACGTACAGAATGAGGATCGCTGTGCCGACGGCCTCGGCCACGCCCTCGCTGTCGGCAAAGCCCGTCAGCGGCGTGACGGCCAGCCCCGCGCAGGCCAGCACGCCGATAGAGAGGAACAGGAAAAACAGCTTTTTGCGCATTCCCTTGAAGTCGCCCAGCGCGCCTAGCACCGGCGCGAGCAGCGCCGAAATCAGCATCGCGATGCTGGTGACATAGCCCCAGATGCTCATCGCGGAGGTGGTGTTGCGCATAAAACCCGCCACTGACGAGAAGAAGATCGGCAGCAGCGTGACCACAATGACCGAATGGGCACTGTTCGCCCAATCGTACATCATCCAACTTTTTTCTTCCTTTGTATAGTCTTTTAACATGGGGCACCTCGCTTTTCTTCGGATAGAGCACCGGCCCGGCGCTTATCCGCGTAAATACGATACTAAAAGTGTAACATTTCAAGCCTAAAACCACAAGCGGTTTTCCATAAAAAGTTAACCTCTTTACCTCTCCCTTGAGGGGAAGGTGGTTGAGCTGTGAAGTTTCATGAAGATATTCCGGCTATATTCTATCAGTTCACTCGCAAAAACTTGAACAGTATAGATACTGCAATAAAGGTAATTCGCGTTTTAGCGGCGGAGCAAAGGATTCAATGTTAAAAGCCATGACAATCCCCCATTTGTAAAAATATTGAAATGATGTTGCGCTATGTTAAATAACAGAATACCGCGAAAAGCAAGAAAAATCAACAGCTGAAACGGCCCTGTGGGGCCGTCGCGAGGGGACTGACCGCCCCGCGCCTGAAGATGGCAGGTCGACCAAGGCGGGTGATCTTTTGGAAATTCAATTTAATCCGGGACAGACGGCTTCTCTCATGGGGTGCCATAGAACAACTGTACTTGAAAACAGACGGTTGTCGGCCGCATAAGGAACGTGCGGCCGACATTCCCCCGCGGAAAAATGCGGGATCAAATATGCCGCCGAGATGTGCGCGGCGATTGATTCAGTGTTTACTCGAGAGAGCAGCAGAGCCCGTATATTCCCGCGGGGGCATCGGCTCCTTTTCCGTTCACTCCCCCTCGATCAGCCCATACGCCCGGTACAGGGAGAGCAGATTCTGATACACCATCCGGTTGCCCATCAGCTGCCGGTAGGTGGCCGTTTTCTCTTTCCCCTGCCCGCGCAGCCGCCGCATTTTTTCGTCGGTTTGGGCGTGGCTTTCCCGCACCGCCGCGAGCATTGTTTCAAACGCCGCAAGGCGCTCCATGTCGTTCATCCGTTCCCAGCACCTTTCCTTTGCAAAAAACGGACGGCCCCGCCGGGTATCAGGCGGGGCCGCCGTTTCGAAAAAACTTGTTTTGCCGCGTCACTCGTGCCGGATGGCCTCGAGCGCCGAAATCTTGACGGCGCGGTTCGCCGGGGCGATGCCGGAGAGCAGCCCCACCACGGTGGCAAAGCACAGCGCCAGCAGCAAAAGCCACAGCGGCACGTCGGAGATATTGCCGACGCCGCCCATGCCGCCCATGCCGAACAGCGCGCCGACGTCCAAATTCGCGATTTCCATGCTCACCTCGACGCCGATGCTCATCAGCCAGCCGGTGATGGCCTGCATCCACACGGTGAAATTGTTCAGCACAAAGCTGATGAGCAGGCTGAGCGCGCAGCCGACCACGCCGCCCAAAAAGCCGATCGCGCCGGATTCGATCAGGAACATCTGCCGGATCTTCGACAGCTTGCACCCCAGCACCTTCATGACGCCGATCTCCTTGGTGCGCTCGTAGATGGCCATCGTCATCGTATTGGCGATGTTCAGCGCCGCCACCAGCAGCGACACCGCCGCGAGGCCGCCGAGCATCATCTGGCCGGAGGCCACCTGCTTCTGCATGTCCTCGCGGTACTGCGACATCGACGACGTTTCGTAGCCGATCTCCTTGATTCTGGCCTCCACGTCGGCGACGTGGTTCACGTCGTCCACCTTGACATACACCTGGTCGTAGCCCTCGACCTTGGTCGTGCCGCTGCCCCCGCTGATCCACACGCCGCTGCCGCCCCCGCCGGAGCTTTTTGACAGCTTTTTGTACTCCTCCTCCAGCCGCTTCATGTCCTCGATGCTCATAATGATGCCGTTCGTGCCGTCCTTGGAGTAATCGGTGCGCATGACGCCGACGACGACGAGCTCGTACTCCCGCATTTTCGGGTTGCCCTGATCGTCCCAGTCGTAGGTCATCTGCATCGTCAGCTTTTCCTTGTCGATCTCAAAAAACGGCGGCTTGATCACGTTGCCGTTTTCGTCGGTCTCCTTCCAGCGGTAGCGGTCGGGGTTGCGCCAGCTTTTGCGTGTGTCCTCGAATTCATAGGCGGCGTCCTCGCCCACCAGCACGGGGATCTTGTTGCGCCCGAACGACTGGCCCGTCAGGTAGCTGCCGCTGACAAGCTCGATGCCCATCGGCTCGATGGAATCGAGCTCCATGCCCACGGTATTCCACATGTACATGGAATACCGGTCCTTTTTGCCCGCCACGAGGTTCGCGTTCATATTCTGGAAACGGTACAGCGGCGTCGCCGCCACCACGTTTTCCATCGTGCTGAACTGCTCCACCATCTTGTCGTCGAGCGCGGGCGTGTCGGGATTGTTGGAAAAGCTGTACACCTGAATCTGCGTCAGGTCGCTCCAGGTGGACAGCATCTCGTCCGTGCGTCGGTTCGTGGCAATGCCCAGCGAGATCATCACAACGATGGCGCAGGTGCCGACCACGACGCCGATGATCGTCAGCGCCGTGCGCCCCTTGCGGCGGCGAAGATTATCCGTGCTGAGCTTCAGCAGGTCAGATATCTTCATCGTCGTCCTCCGTCAGCTGCGCGGCCTTCTTTTTCGCCTTTTTCTTTTTGATGATGACAAACGCGGCGCCGCCGCCCACGGCCAGCACGCCCACGCCGATCAGAATCCAGCCCCAGACGGGCATGCCCTGCGGCTCCTCGGGCATGGGCATCGGGTCAAAGCCCGGGTCGAAGCCCATATCGTCACCGCCCATGTTCATTTCCTCCACGGTCATGGAGAAATCCTTCGTCAGCTCCTTGACGTTGCCCTTTTCGTCCTCATACGTGACGGTCAGCACGGCGCTGAGCGTGCCGGACTGGGACGTCTGAATCGTGAAATCCGCCGAGCTCTCGGTGCCGGAGGCCACGTTGCCGACATACAGGTTGCCCTCGGTGGTGGTGATGCCCTCGCCCGTGATCTCGGCCGAGACATTATAAATGGTGCCCTTGCCCTTGTTGACGAACGAGACAGAGGCGTAGCCCTCCTCGCCCATCGAGAGATATTCGGGCAGATCGGTGCGCGAAATCTCGAACCGCTCGGGCTGCGTGATGGGGACGGTGACGCTCATCTGATCGGACGGCGCGGCCGCGCCGTTGGCCATCGACGTGCCCGTCACATTCACGGCAATCGCGTAGCTGCCGCTTTGGGCAGTCGCGCTGGCGTTGAGCTGGAACGTCACCTGACGCGTCGCGCCCGGCTTCAGATCGCCGACATAGACCATCGTGCTGCCGCTGGCGGACGTAAACTGCTCGGGCGGGGTGATGATGACCTTGACATTCTCCGCGCCCGCGTATTTATCCGGCGCGAGCACGTCGACCGTCAGCGTGAAATCCTGCCCGGCCTCGACGCTGCCGCCGCCGTAGCTGGCGGAGGTCAGCACAAGGGCGGAGTCCTTGGTGCCCTCAGCGGACGCGTCGGCGCATTGGCTGATGGCTTGGGAAACCGTAACCAAGGGAAGCGAAGATCTTGTGTAGGAAATATCAACAGAAAGCTTATTTTCACCGCCCACATACGCAATATCATTCATGATAATCGTATATTTTAATGCACCCTCTGAGAAATCCTCTCTTGTAATATAGATGTCGCCAAGAGACGGAGACGCAAATGAAGTCGAGGATATCTTTGCATTCACAAAGTCCTCCGCCAAAGACCCATCCTGATTGCGTTCTAATCCCATGTAATCAAATATCGCGTCTTTGGAAGTGAAATTCTTAAAGCGCGTATCCGCAACAGAAATAAGAATGCGACATTTCTGTCCTGTCTCAATCCGCTGTAATTCTGTTCCACTCTCATTTGGATGCCCAGAAGTTGTCACAGTATATCCAGTTACATACACTTCACCAGCAGACAGCGTATCAGGAATAGGCCCCGGGTCACTGTTGCCGCCATCAGTACTGTTGCTGCCATCATTCTTATCGTCGCCGCTGCCCATGTCGCTCGTCTTTGGCGTAATTGTCAAATCATTTTCCGAAGTGTTGCCACTGTCAGAGGACGTATCATCGCCGGTGGCCGTATCTTCCTGCTGCGCGGGCGTTTGGGCGGCGGGCTCAGTCGGCTGCGCACCCTCCGTCGAATTGTCCGCGACGGTATTGTCCGGGTTCGGCGGCGTGTCTCCCTCCCCGTCCGCCCACACCGGGACGGCCAAAGCCGAGAACAGCAGCGCCACGGCAAGGATCATCCCAAGCTTTCGCAAGGTCGCGTTCTTTTTCGTCTTCATATTCCATACTCCTTCTCACTCGGATTCCGATTGGCTTTTCTGCGCCGCGTTTCCGGCCTCGGGCGGCTGCGCCGCGTCCGGCCGCTTGGGCCGCGGCGTCTGCGGCGCGGGGGCGGGCTTCTCCGGCTGCGGCGGGTCCTCCGTCACCGTTGTCTCCGGCTCGGCGATGTCGCCGCCGGTCAGCTCGCCGAAGAGCTGTTTGCGGTTCCTCGCCTTTTCCTCGTCGCCGAGCAGCACGTTTTCCATCACGCGGCCGTCCTTGATGGTGACGATGCGGTCGCCGCAGTCCGCCAGTTCGCGCTCGTGCGTCACCATGACAAACGTAATGCCGTACTCCTTCGCCATTTCGAGCATCGTGTACAGCACCTGCTTCGAGGTGGTGGAGTCGAGGTTGCCCGTCGGCTCGTCCGCGAAGATCACCTTCGGCTTCGCGGCAAAGGCGCGCGCGATGCCCACGCGCTGCTGCTGGCCGCCGGACATCTCGGTGGGCTTGTGCTTCGCGCGGGAGAGCAGGCCCATCTTTTTTAGTTCGGCGCGCGCGATTTTTTCCCGCTGCTTTTTGGGCATTCCCTTGAACATCAGCGGCAAAGCGACGTTTTCCGTCGCCGTCAGCGCGGGCAAAAGATTGTAGCTCTGGAAGATAAAGCCCAAATGCTGCTGGCGGAATTCGGCAAGCTGGTTTTCCGTCATCGCGGAAATATCGTGCTTTCCGATCAGGACGCGCCCCTTGGTGGGCTTTTCCAGCCCGGCCAGCTGGTTGAGCAGCGTCGATTTTCCGCTGCCGGACGCGCCGACGATGCAGCACATCTCGCCCTCCCCGATTTCCAAGCAGATATCATCCAGCGCGATCACCTTTTCCTTGCCCACACGGTACACCTTCCGAAGATTCTGCACCCTGATAATCGGCGTCACGAACCGCATTCCCCCTCGTCAGGCCGTTTTGCGCGCCGCGGCGCGCAACGGTAAATTTTTATATAAAATTGCATTTCCCCAATGCGTCCTGCGGGAGGGCCAAGGCCCTCCCCTACGGCGCTTTGAAGCGGCCCGCGGCGCTCTGGAAGCGATCGTTTTTCCGATGCGCCACAAAACAAATTATATGCCGCTTTCCCAATGAATGCAAGCGCGGCGCAAAAGATTTGCATCCGGCGCGTTTTGCTGTTACAATAGTGCTGCAAACGCTTTTCCCAGAGCATCGCAAAGGAGCATCAAAGAAGCGTCTATGAAACAAAAGGCATCCGTGAAAAGAGGAGCACCCATGAAAATCATCATCGTCTGGCTGCTGGCCATTTTCTTTTTGATCGACAGCGTCCTGCGCGGTCTGCGTTCCAATTTTACGGTGGGCGTGCTGATGGTCTACTGCATCACCGCCGCGCTGTGGGTCTACGCGATCTTCCACAAGCCGATCGACGCGTTCTGCTCGGCGGGCGTGGGGCGCGTTCTGAAGATCCTGTTTTTCTGCGGCTGCGCCGTGTTCGCGCTGCTGCTCGCGTTCGTGGCCGTCAGCGGCTATACCGATACCGCCGACGGCGACGAAAAAGCCGTCATTGTGCTGGGCGCGGGGCTGCGCGGCACGCGCGTGAGCGGCCTGCTGGCGCGCCGCTTAGACGCCGCCTACGCCTATCATCTGGAAAACCCGGACGCCGTCATCGTCGTGACGGGCGGGCAGGGCGCCGGCGAGGACATCCCCGAGGCGCGGGCCATGAAGGACTACCTCGTCGAAAAGGGCGTCCCCGAAGCGCTGATTTTCGAGGAGGACCAAAGCACCTCCACCGAGGAGAATTTCCGCTTCGCGCGCAGGGTCTTGGAGACGCACGGCCTTGGCGCCGACGTGCCCATCGCCTATGTCACCAACGCGTTCCACTGCTACCGTGCCGGGAAATACGCCGCGCTCGCGGGCTTCACGGATGTGGACGCCGTCCCGGCGTCCATCGCGGCGGCGTCGGTGCTCTCGTGCTATCTGCGCGAGGTGCTCGCCCTGCTGTATTACTGGGTGTTCCGGGCCTGAGCGCCGCGTAGAGGCGTACGGACGCCCGCCCACGCAATATTAAACGAATCGATCCCCGAAAATATTTCAAATCCCGACAAAAGAAGCTTTCCCCGTTTTCCCAAGAGAACCGCTCCCCCCGTTTTCGCGTCGCTTGACACACCCTATGCCAAGTGCTATGATTTGTACGTTGAAACGCGAAAAAACGCGAAAAACAGCGCGCCGGAGGAGTGGTTTTTTGCTTTTTACCTCGTGGCAGTATCTCGTCCTTTTGGCCGCGGTCTGTACCGTGCATTATATCCTTCCGCACAGGGCTCGGTGGGTCCCGCTGCTGGCTGCCAGCTATTTCTTTTATATGCAGTGGAACGCGAAGCTTGTCGTGCTGATCCTCGCCAGCACGCTGGCTTCCTACGGGGCGGCGCTGTGCATCGCGCGCGCTAAGCGCGCCGGCGTGCGGCGGCTTTTTCTGTGGCTGGATATTTCCTTCCATTTAGGGCTGCTGTTCTTTTTCAAATATTTCAATTTTTTCGCGCGGAATCTCACGGCGCTGCTCGAGCTCGCGCGCCTGCCCGCGCACAGCTTTGAGATGGATATTCTGCTGCCGGTCGGCATCAGCTTTTACACCTTTCAGACGCTTTCCTATGTGATCGACGTGTACCGCGGCCGCTGTGAGGCCGAACGGCATTTGGGCTATTACGCGCTGTTCGTCAGCTTTTTCCCGCAGCTTGTCGCGGGGCCGATCGAGCGCGCGGGCAATCTGCTCTCGCAGCTGCGCGCGCGCCGCACCGCGCGGCCCGGGCATTTTTCGCGGGGGCTGCGCCTGATCTGCTGGGGCTTTGTCAAAAAGCTGTGGCTGGCAGACGTGCTGGCAGAGCTTGTCGACATTTTGTTTCGCGACGCCGTCAACGCCGCCGCGACGCCAATGGGCAATGTTGTGGCCGGTGTGTTCTTCGCGTTCCAGCTCTATTGTGATTTTTCCGCCTATTCGGATATCGCCATTGGCAGCGCGCTGCTGCTGGACATCCGCCTGACGGAAAACTTCTGCGCCCCGTTTTTCGCCCGCAGCACACGGGAGCTGTGGCGCCGCTGGCACATCACGCTGTCCAGTTGGCTGACGGATTATGTGTATATCCCGCTCGGCGGCAGTCGGTGCGCGCTGCCGCGCCATATTTTCAACCTGCTGTTCACGTTCCTGCTCAGCGGGCTTTGGCACGGGGCGAACTGGTCGTTTGTCTTCTGGGGGCTTTGGAACGGCGGGCTGATCGTGCTGGATTTGTTTTTGCTGCCCGCGCGCGAGCGGCTGGAAAAACGGCTGACGAAGCGCCCGCGCCGCCTGCTTGCCCTATTGGAGACGGCGGCCACTTTCGCCTTGTTCTGCGCGGGCATGCTGTTTTTTCGCGCACAGTCCATACGGCTTGGGTTTTCGATGCTCTCCACGCTTCCGGGCGCGTTTGTCCAGCCTTTCGAGCAGCTGCGCGAGATCCTCGCCTATTTGGGCCTGTGGGCTACGGCGAAGGGACGATGGCTGCTCGTCTGCCTTGCCGCGCTGATTGTGCATGACTTCATTCACTGGCGCACCGGGCGGGAGCCCTGGGCGCTGTTGGCACGCCGACGCGCCCCGTTGCGCGCCGTGCTCAGCTACGTGGTCGCTGCCGCGGCGCTGGCCGCGATGCTGATGCATCCCGAGGGCGCGGTCGTGGAATTCATCTATTTCCAGTTTTGAGGAGGGCGCCGCATGAAGCGTTTTTTTCTGAAGCTTTCCGCCTTTCTGTTGGCGCTGATCCTGCCCTGCGCGGCCTATTTCTGGTACGAGCAGCAGTTCCCCGCCGTGTACAACGGCACCTTTATGGGGACGGTCCCCGTCAAGCTGAAAATATTGCAGGAAACGCCCTCCCCCAAGGTCGTGATTCTATCCGGCTCCAGCGGCCCTTATGCCATCGAGGCCGAAACGGTGGAGCGGGTGCTGGGCATGCCCTGCGTCGTGGACGGCTCGATCGCGGCGATTGGGATGGAGTTCTGCCTGTCTCTGGCACAGGACGAGATCGGCGCGGGCGACATCGTGATTGTCGAGCCAGAATTTATTATGTGGTTTGGGGAACGCTCGAATTATATTGATTGGTGCTGCCTTCAGAATTATTATGAATTGTACCGCTATGTGCCGCTCTCCTACTGGCCGGACATGATTTGCTTTTATTACGACTACGTTCAGCGGCGCAACGCGGAATTTGACCGCGATTCCCCCGAGACGGACGTACTTGAGGAGTATTTTTCGATGGGTTATGGGCCGCGCGGCGACCGTTTGGATGAACGCGAACAGGTTTTAGCCAACGGTTATTTCAAGGACGATATGAGGGCGGTTTCCGCCGACATGCTCGATATGGACTGTATGCGGGTGCTGAACCGCTTCATCCGCCGGATGGAGGCGCGGGGCGCGACGGTCTATATCCATTTCGCGCCGTTCGCGCGCCTTGCCGTATCCGCCACGCCGGAGGAGGTCGCGGGCTTTGAGCAGAAGGTGCGGGACACCTGCCGCGCGCCCGTGATCTCTTGCTTGGAGGGCAGCCTTGTGGACGGCAAATATATCTGTAATACCAATAACCACTTGAATTCCGAGGGGGCGCAGATGTTCACGCGGATGCTGCTGCAAAACCTCGCGAATGCCGGCGTCCCCGTCGACCTGTCCGCCATCGAGAAATAGTTTTATTTTATCACAACCTCTTTATCTTCCCCTTGGGGAAAGGTTCTGTGCGGCATATTTTTTATAGATCGCAGATTTCAACGGGGGCTGTCGGACGGACGGCCCTGTTTCCTGTTTTCGCGTATAATGATAGTAGATGAGGAGGCATTGTTTATGGACGCTGTCGAACAGAAAATCATCGCCGCCATCGACGCACGGCGCGATATGCTGCTCGCCTTCGCGCGGGATGTCGGCGCTCACGCCGAGCCGGGCTTTTTCGAGACGCGCACCGCCGGCATGGTCGCCGACGCGCTACGCGCGTTAGGCCTTGCGCCGGAAACCGGCCTTGTACGCACAGGCGTGCGCGCGGCGCTGCCGGGCGGCGGGGACGGCCCGTGCGCCGCGGTCATCGGCGAGCTGGACGGCATCCTTTGCCCCTCCCATCCGGCGGCGAACCCCGAAAACGGCGTCGCGCACGCCTGCGGCCACAACGCACAGCTTACCGCGCTGCTCGGCGCGGCGGCGGCATTGTGCCAGCCGGAGGTGCGGGCGACGCTGGCGGGCAGCGTGCAGTTTTTAGCCGTTCCCGCCGAGGAGTATGTCCCCATTGCCACGCGGCGGGCGCTGCGCGCGCAGGGCGTGGAATTCTGCTGCGGCAAATCGGAGCTGCTGCGCCTCGGCGCATTTGACGGCGTCGGCCTCGCCGTGACAACGCATGTCCACATGATCCCCTGCGGCAGCGATCTGCTGCTGGGCAACGTGGCCTGCACCGGCTTTGTCAGCAAAACCGTCGCCTTCCGGGGCAAGGCCGCCCACGCGGCTGCCGCGCCGCACGCGGGCGTCAACGCGCTGAACGCCGCCGCGCTGGCGCTCAGCGCTATCGGCCTTTTGCGCGAGACCTTCCGCGAATGCGATACGGTCCGCATCCACGCCAATATCCGCGAGGGCGGCACAGCCCTGAACGTCGTGCCGGACACCGTCGTATTGGAAGCGATGGTGCGTGCCGCCACGCTGGACGCGCTGGACAGCGCCGCAGAAAAATTCGACCGCGCCTGCACGCACGCGGCAGCGGCACTCGGCGCGCGCGCCGAGATCGCCACTGAGCAGGGCTATATGCCCATCCGCTATACGCCCGCCTGCGCGGCGCTCGAGCGGGCGGCGGCCGCGCTCCCCGGGGTGACCGCGGAATGCGCTGCGCCCGAGCTGCGGAATATGGCCAGCACGGACGTCGGCGATCTGTCGCAGGTGCTGCCGGTCGTCAACTTCACGCACGGCGGCGTTTCGGGCGCGCTGCACGGCGCGGATTTCGCCGTCACGGACGAGGAAAAAGCCTATCTTGTCCCCGCGAAAATGATGGCGCTGACCGTCTATCATCTGCTGCGGGACGGCGCGGCGGGCGCGCGCGCGGTGATGGAGGAGTTTACGCCCGTTTTCACGCGCGAAAGCTATATCCAAGCGGTAAGGAGGCGGAACTGATGGCACAGCGCATCTGCTTTTTGGGGCGCGGCGGCAGCGGAAAAAGCACCGTCGCACAGAATTTGGGGCACGCCCTCGCGCTGAAGGGCTACCGTGTGCTGCTCGTGGGCAACGACATCAGCCTGTCGTCCACGCTGCTTTTGCGCGGCGAGGCGGACATCTCGCCCGCGCTCGAGGATTACCGCGAGCATTACGAGATCGATTTGGCCGATTATGTCCTGCCCACGGCCAGCGGCGTCTATTGCTTGGAGCTCGGGAGCATCGACCCCGGCGTGGGCTGCCTCGCGCGCGGCATCAGCCTGATCGATGAGATGCTCGACACGCAGGGCGTTTCCAACCGCCTGCAGCTCGACTTCATCCTCTATGACATCTCCGGGGAAACGCCCTGCACAGGCTATATTCTGCCCATCCGCGAGGGGCTGATGCAGCGCTGCGTGATCGTGACGAACGGCAGCTTCGCGTCCGTCACCACTGCGAACAGCCTCCTGCAGGCCATCCTGCGCGCGTCCGGCGCGGACAGCTTCCCCGTGCAGCTGATCGTGAACAACGCCCCCTGCGTCGAGACAAAGGAGGAGCTGGCCAGTTACGCGCGGCGCGCCACGATCGAAATCCTCGCGTATTTGGACTACTGCCGCGAGTTGGAATACAGTTCGCTCGCGGGCAAAACGGTATTCGACACCGCGCCGCACAGCGCCTGCGCCGAGCGCCTGCGCGCCATCGCGGATGATCTGCTGCTCTCCACCATCCCGACGAGGCTGACGCCGTTCCCCCGGCGTGAGCTGATTTCCTGGCTGCGCCGCTGGCAGCGGCGGGAGCTCGACCGCCGCCTTGCGCTGGCGGATCAGGAGGGCTGGAATGGTTGATGTCGTGTTCGCGGGCGGACGCGTCGTCGATGTGCGCACACGCACCTCGGCCATCGCGAACGTCGCCGTGGAACACGGCAAAATCGTGGACGTCTCTGCGCACGAGCTGCCCGCGCGGCGCGTGGTAGACGCGTCCGGGCTTGTCGTCGCGCCCGGCTTCATCGACGTACACAGCCATTTGGACGGGCATCCCTACGCGGGGCGACTGTCCGTTCTGCAGGGCATTACCACCACTGTGGGCGGGAACTGCGGGCTCTCCCCGCTCGATTTCGAGCAGTGGTTCGCCGGGCAGGAGCGCACCGGCTACATCCTGAATCAGGCGGAGCTCGTCGGCCACACCTTCTCTCTCCGGCAGGCCGTCGGCCTGACGGACACCGCCGCGCGCGCGGGGACCTCGCAGATTCTCGCGATGGCGCGCATCGCGGAACAGGCGCTGAAGGCGGGCGCCGCGGGCATATCGCTCGGGCTGGATTACGCCCCCGGCAGCAGCCTTGCCGAGATTGAGGCGATGGCCGCCCTCGCGGCCGAATATGGGCGCAACCTGCCCGTTCATACGCGCCTGTTCACTCAAAATGATCTGTACTCGCTGTACGAGGTGTTGGCCGCCGCCAAGCACAGCGGCGGGCGGCTGTTGCTGAGTCATTTTGTCTATCAGTACAGCGGCTTCGGCACGCTGCGCCCCGCGCTCGACGTCGTGGACAACGCGCGTGCGCAGGGGCTCGACGTTTGGATCGACAGCGGCATGTATACCGACTGGGCCACCTATGCCGGTACGGCGACCTTCGACGAGCAGACGATCAAGGACAATTCCCTGCGCTTCGGCGACATGGTCGCCGCGACGGGCAAGTACACCGGGACGCGCCTGAACCGCGAGCTGTACGAGCTGCTGCACTACAAATATCCGGACGAGTCCATCATCTGCTATTCAGGCGAGCCGTGCGAGATCTATGAGACGCTGCAAAAGCCCTACGCCATGATGAGCACCGACGCGGCGGGCTACGCCCCCGGCGAGGGACATCCACAGATCGCGGGCAGCTATCCGCGCTTTTTCCGCAAGCTTGTGCGCGAGGAGCGTCTGCTCTCACTGGAGGAGGCCGTGTACCGCTGCACCCTGCTGCCCGCCGAAACCTACCGCCTTTCCTCCAAGGGCGTGCTGGAGCAGGGCTTTGACGCGGATCTCGTCCTGTTCGACCGGGGAACGATCCGCGACAACGCGAAAATGCCCGACAAGGGTGAGCCGGACGCGCCGCCGGACGGCATTCCCTATGTGATGGTGGGTGGCGTTTTCGCGGTGGACGGCGGCGTTTTTCAAAACACCCGCAGCGGCCGCGTGATCCGGTTTGGTAAGCACTGATTAAATTGACGTGTCAGATCGGCGAGCAGATTTTTCGCCTGTTGAAGGTGAAAAATCGCAGGAATATTGTATGTATTTCAAGATTTTGAGACAAAAACAGACGGAAAAGATGCCGCCGAGATGTGCGCGGCGATTTATTTAGTGCTTACCTTGGCAGGTGCTGAATCCATCGGAGCGTGCACCGGCCGCGCAGAGAACGCGCGGCCGGTGTTTTCCCGCGGGAAGACGCGGGGCTGTGAAGCGGCGGGCCCTGCGTCCGCTTTGCCCGCAAGGAGATTTTTTCGAAAAAAGGGCAAATGTCAAGAGTAAATGCGAAAAAAATATAAAAAATTTTAAGCGGCCCCCAAAATAGCCGATAAATGC
>CANRZX010000026.1 GCA_947644575.1 uncultured Clostridia bacterium
GCGCACGCATCGGCGGCAAATTATTCCGTCAGACTTCACAAAAATACTCGCCAATCCACAAAGGATTGCCTGCGTTTTTTATTTTGTCTGACACAAAATTTGCTCGCCGCTTCGCACACTCCGATTTATTCAGCACTTACCTAAACAGTCGCGTTTGCCACGAAATCCGGCGAATGTTTTCTCTGAGGAAACATTCGCCTCGTCTTGCGCATCCGCTTTGTTTCGAGACAGTTTCCTGTGAGAGAGGGTGTCCGCCGTGGAACAGCCGCTGCAAGTCCGCCTCGCCGTGCGCGAGCTGGTGGAGTTTGTGTTACGTTGCGGCAGCATCGACAGCCGGTTCGCGGGCTTTGACCGCATGAACGAGGGCAGCCGCATCCACCGCAGGCTGCAAAAGGCGGCGGGCGACGCCTACAAGGCCGAGGTCTCCTTCAAGGCGGAGCGCACGGTCGACGGCGTTCGTTATCTGCTCGAGGGCCGCGCCGACGGCGTGATCGCGGAGGAGGACGGCGGCTTTGCGATTGATGAGATCAAGACGACCGCCGCGCCCGCCGAGCTGCTGACGGAGGATTTCAACCCCCTGCATTGGGCGCAGGCCAAGTGCTACGGCGCGTTTTTGTGCGAGCGGGACGGTCTCTCCGGCGCGACGGTTCAGCTGACCTATTATCAGGTGGACACGGACGAGATCGTCCGCCACCGGCGCGCGTTCACCGCCGGGGAGTTGGATGCGTTTCTGACGGACACGCTGCGCCGCTATGCGCCGTGGGCGCGTATGGCGGCGGAATGGCGCGGCACGCGCAACGTTTCGCTGCGGGCGCTGCGCTTTCCCTTTCCCGATTACCGCCCCGGCCAGTACGAGATGGCGCGCGCCGTTTACCGTACCATCGCCAACAAGGGCAGACTGTTCTGCGCCGCGCCGACGGGCATCGGCAAAACGATGTCCACGCTGTTCCCCGCGCTCAAGGCGCTGGGCGAGGGAAAGGGCGAGCGCATCTTTTACCTGACGGCCAAAACCGTCACGCGGCAGGCGGCGGAGGACGCGCTCGCGCGCTTGCGCGCGGGCAGCGCGGAGAGCGGGACGCCGCTGCGGCTCAAGGCCGTCACGCTGACGGCCAAGGACAAGGTCTGCCCGCTGGCCGAGCGCGTCTGCACGCCGCAAGGCTGCCCGCGCGCGGACGGCTATTATGACCGCGTGAACGACGCGCTCTATGAATTCCTCTCGACGCGCGACGCGTTCACCCGCGCGGACGTGGAGGCCTTCGCCGAGGAGCGCCGCCTGTGCCCGTTTGAATTTTCGCTCGATCTCACCAATTGGTGCGACTGCATCATCTGCGATTACAATTATCTGTTCGACCCCGTCGTCAGCCTGAAGCGCTTTTTCACCGAGGGCGGGGACTTCATCTTCCTCGTGGACGAAGCGCACAATCTGGTCGACCGCGCGCGCGATATGTACTCCGCGTGCCTGAACAAATCGGCCGTATACGCCGTAAAAAAAGCGCTCGGGAAATCGCACCGCAAGCTGGCGGCGGCGCTGACAAAAGCCAATCAGGAATTCATTGCGCTGCGCCATCGCTGCGAGGCGGAAAAGGCGCACACGCTCACGCTGCCGGACGGCGTGCCGGGGCTGGCAAAGCAGCTTGCGCGGCTCTCCAACGCGTGCGAGGGCTGGCTGGAGGAGCACCGCGAGGGCGAGTTGCACGCCGAGGTGCTGGCGCTTTATTTTGACGTGCGATTTTTCCTGCGCGTTATGGAATGGTACGGCGACAATTATACAACGCTCGTTTTTGCGGGCGGCGCGGAGGTCTCCGTCCGCCTGCTGTGCTTGGACGCCGCGCCTTATTTGGACGCATCCCTCGCGCTGGGGCGCGCGGGCATCCTGTTCAGCGCCACGCTGACGCCCGCCGAATACTTCATCCGGACGCTCGGCGGCGGCGAGGAGGCCAAGGCCATCGGCCTGCGCAGCCCGTTCGCGCCCGAGCGCCTGTTCCTTGCCGCCGCGGATACGGTCAGCACGAAATACGCCGACCGCGAGCGCACCCGCGAGGAGGTGTGCCGCCTGATCGGCGCGGCGGTGAACGCGCGTGCCGGGAATTATCTCGTTTTTTTGCCGTCCTATCAATATCTGCGGGACGTGAGCGACGAATTCGCGATGATCTATCCCGACGTTCCGCTGGCCGTGCAGGAGAGCGGTATGGACGAGGCCGCGCGCGAGGCGTTCCTCGCGCAGTTTTCGGAGCGGCGGGAGGATACGCTCGTCGGCTTCTGCGTGCTGGGCGGCATTTTTTCCGAGGGGATCGACCTTGCCGGGGATAAGCTGATCGGATGCGTCATTGTGGGTGTGGGCCTGCCGCAGATCGGCCCGGAGCAGGACGCGCTGCGCGATTACTACGAGGATACCATCGGCGAGGGCTTCGCCTACGCCTATCAGTATCCCGGCATGAACAAGGTGCTGCAGGCGGCGGGGCGCGTGATCCGCACCGAACAGGATAAGGGGATGGTGCTGCTGATCGACAGCCGGTACCGCTCGGGGCGCTACCGCCACCTGTTCCCGCCGCACTGGTCGCAGGTGAAAAGCGTGGAGAGCCCCGAACAGCTGGCGCGGCTGCTGGGGCAGTTTTGGAACGCGGCGCCCGGCGCGGCTGCGCCTGCCGCTCCGTCAATGAAAGCATGTAAGGAGGAACCTTTGTGCAGAGATTTGTAAACGGTTTTTTCGCGCGTGCATACGCGCGGCGTTCCGACAAGGCGCCGGGCCGTTTTTCCTTGGGCCCGTGCGTCCTTGCGTTGCTGCATGGGGCTGCTGTCTGGCTCGTGGCGATTTTCCTTTCGGGGGAGGGAACACTGTGGGAGCTGCCGCGCTTTGCCGCTGTTTTTACGGTATGCCTGTTGGGCAGCGGGCTGTTTTTTGTCCGCCTTCTCATGCCCTATGTCAAGGGTGCGGATCAATTCATCCTCGCCTTTTTGCCGGGCTGTGCCGCGGTTTTCCTATCTAATTGCCTGATGACAGAGCTTTCCGGCCTTTGGGCGGCAGGCAGCTTGCCTGCCGCACTATGGGCGCTCCCCTGCGGGCTGCTCGGCGGCGGCGAACTGCTGTTTCGCCTGCGGCGGCTTCTCCGCGCGCGGGAGCCGCAGCGGAGGTCTGTAGGGGTACAAAGCTGCCTCTCTGCCGCGTTTCCGGTGTGCGTCGTGCTGAGTCTTTGCCTGATCCTGCACGCCGTGTATGGTGTTTTTCCCTTTGCGGAAGCCGCACGGCTGAACGCGTGGGATTATGATCAGGATATGCTGTGGAGCGTTGGAAACGCCGCTGCGTCCCGGTTCGGCTTTCCCTTCCAGGATATGCGCGCGGCGGGCCTTACGCTGAACTATCATTTTTTGAATGACGCGGTCGCGGGGCTCCTTTCCCGCGCGGCAGGCTGCAGCGCATGGCATGGGCTGTGTTATTTCTGGAACGGCGTCGTGCTCTGCTTGTCCGTGACGGGGCTCGCCTGTGTCGGACGGCGGTTTTCCTCGCATCCGTCGGCGGCATGCTGTATCGCGCCCATCATTTATTTGTGCAACACCCACGGAACCACCCTGCCGTATTATCTTTTTTCCAACGCCAACGCGCAGAATACCGCGATGCTTTCCCTGTGCGGGCTGCTGCTCATGCTTGATTGCGCGCAGGCTCCGCGACTGTGGCTGCACGGCCTTGCGATGGGCTTTGTCTGTTTCTCCGCCGCGTGCCTGATCAAAAGCACCGTGGGCCTGCTGGCGCTGCTCGGCTTGCTCTGCGCGGTGTGTGTAGGCGTGTTCACGAAGCAGACTCGCACGTGGCACACCGCTCTGCTGCTGGGCGGTATGTGCGGTTTTTTCGTCGTCTATTGGCTGGTGCTCAGCCAGGCTACTAATAACCTTGTTTTTGTCGGGCTGCAAAACTTAGGCGCGCTGCCCTCCGCTTACTGGCGCTTTTTTTCTGTACCGCTTTTGCTGGGCTACGCCGCCAGCCTTATCGACAGTCTTGTGAATTTTCGCCGCCTTTCTCTGACTCGTCTGTGTGTAAATGCGGTCGCCATCGGCGGAATGCTGGCCTATGTTTTGTTCCATCACTATTCGGCCTCGCAGATTTATTTCGCTCTTTCCGCGGTTCCTTGCGCCGCGCTTGCGGCGCTGCCTACGGCTGAAGTTATCCTAACGCGGCTGCCCACCGGATCACGATTGCGTGCCAATCTACACCGCGGGGGGGGGGTATTGTTTCCTCTGCTGATTTGCTTCGGGCTGCAGCTTTATGTGGACCGGGATTTTTTGCGCACGGGGGCACAGGCGGCGCTTCGCTGCGTCGGCCTGCGTGAGAGCCCCGCGCAGGAAAGTACAGTCACGGGGGAAAACTGGCAGGCCGCCGTATGGCTGCGGGAAAACACACAGCCCAACGAGATTTTCCTCTCCAACCGGAACAATGCCTTGAGGGCGGTGGGCGATGGCGTGTTCCACTTTTATACCGCCGCGTCGGAACGTCCGTGTTATATCGAGGGCTTCCGTTATGCGGTGGATTATGACGGCCAATTTGACGAGCTTTGCCGCAGGCTGGAGGATGTCAGCGATGTTATTTACTATACCCTGCCACTGGAAGATGCTTTCGCGCTCGCGCGGGCGGAAGGTGTTCAATACATCGTGGTAGATCGCCTTATCCCCGGCGCGCCGCAATGGGACTGTGTCCCGGTGTTTGAAAACGGACAGGTTTCCATCTACCGGTCGGACGCGGCCTGACCGGCATGGACGCGGCGTCAAGGCCCAGTCTGCAAATCTGTAAAAAACGGCGAAAAACCCCCGCGCCTCTGAAAACAGGGCGCGGGGGCTGCTTGCTTATGCTTTTGGCTTTGGCGGGCTTTTCCGTCACATCATGCTGCGGTACAGCGCGGCAATCTCATCCACGCTGGTGTCGCGGGGGTTGCCCGGACGGCAGGCGTCCGCGAACGCGCTTTCAGACAGGAACTGCACGTCCTCCTCCTTGACAATTTCCTTCAGGTCGGCGGGGATGCCCACGTCCTGACCCAATTTGCGGACGGCGTCGCAGGCGGCCCTGCGGTATTCCTCCTGCGTCATGGCGTCTACGCCCTCGACGCCCATCGCGCGGGCGATCTCGCGGTATTTTTCCCCCGTGTACGGCGCGTTGTACTCCATCACGACAGGCAGAATAATGGCGTTCGCCACGCCGTGTGGCGTGTCATACAGCGCGCCGAGGCCGTGCGCCATGCTGTGGACGATGCCAAGGCCGACATTGGAAAAGCCCATTCCGGCGATATACTGCGCCAGCGCCATGCCCTCGCGGCCCTCGGCGGTGTTCTCCACCGCGCCGCGCAGATGCTTCGCGATCAGCTCGATGGCCTTCAGATGGAACATATCCGTCATTTCCCACGCGGCCTTGGTGGTGTAGCCCTCGATGGCGTGCGTCAGCGCGTCCATGCCGGTGGCCGCCGTCAGGCCCTTGGGCATGCTCGCCATCATGTCCGGATCGATGACCGCCACCTCAGGGATGTCGTGCGTATCCACGCAAACGAATTTGCGTTTCTTTTCCACGTCGGTGATGACGTAGTTGATCGTCACCTCGGCGGCCGTCCCCGCGGTGGTGGGCACGGCAATCGTAAATACCGCGTGCTTTTTCGTGGCCGCGACGCCCTCAAGACTGCGCACGTCGGCGAATTCGGGATTTTCCACGATGATGCCGACGGCCTTCGCGGTATCCATCGAGGAGCCGCCGCCGATGGCGACGATGCAGTCCGCGCCGCTCTTTTGGAACGCGGCGACGCCCGTCTGCACATTTTCGATCGTGGGATTCGGCTTGATCTCGCTGTAGATCTCATAGGCAAAGCCGGCGGCGTCCAGCAGATCCGTCACCTTTTTGGTCACATTGAATTTGATCAGATCGGGGTCGGAGCAGACAAAAGCCTTTTTGTAGCCGCGCGCGGTCAATTCCGGAACGATATTTTCGATCGCGCCCTTTCCGTGATAGGATACGGTGTTCAGAACAATACGGTCCGCCATGAAATCCTCTCCTCTTTCTATATTTTTAAGTCCTTCGGCTCCGCGTCCCTTGCCGGGAGTTATGGGATTATTTTTATTATAACCCGGAAATATTGACGTTTTATGAACATAGGGCCGACGCGCTTCTTTTTGTTTTCCGCGCGCACGCTCAAAAAAATCGCCGTGTGCCTTTTTTCGCGCAAAAAGGGTGGACGGCGGCAAAGGTTCGTGCTATCATGCAAACATCGCTTGGCAAGGGCTTCGGGGCAAAGCGGCGCTGTGTGCCCTTGTAAAGGGATGCGATGGAAAAGGACGCATACCGCTTATCGAGGAAAGAGGGATACAAAATGGATCAGGAGCTTTTGCTGGAGGAAACCCGCCGCGCGAACACACTGCTGAAAAAGCAGCTGCTGTGGGCGCGAATTTCCGCGGCGCTGCTCGCGGCTCTGCTGGGCGCTGTTGTCATCTTTTTCGGCGGCCTTGCGCACAGCGTGGAGCAAATCGTCACACTGCTTGATACGCTGGAACTGCCTGCCCTTTCCGCGCGCCTTTCCGAGGTCGATTTCGCCGCGCTGTCGCGTCAGCTTTCGCAGCTCGATTTTTCCGCCGTCTCGGAACAGCTTTCCGAATTGGATATGGATGCCGTTAACGATATGCTCACGGCGATGGAGCGCCAGCTCAGCCAAATGGACGTACAAGCCTTCAACGAAGCCGTGGCCAAGCTGAACAACGCTGTAGACGCGCTGCAAAGCGCTTCGGATGCGGTAAAAAGCTGGGGCGACAACCTGTCGGGCCTGTTCGGACGGTAGCCGCGGGAGGCATAGCGGAAGAGAATCGTGCCCACGCCGGTTTCGCCGCGCGCGGCTGTCTTTCCCCCGAAAAAAAGCCGGCCGGCACGATTTTCCGAAAAGATTTGACAAACCGCTGAGGGGCAGATATAATAGTATTCAAAATCTTGAACCAGATAAATGCAGCGATGGGATCGAAGCGCACGTTTGCCCCGCGCGAAGAGAGCCGCCGGGTGGTGTAAGGCGGCGGGGGGCGCGTGTGAAAGTCTTCCCGGAGCAGCCTTGCCCAAGGGCGGAAACGTCTGTGTAAGCAGGTGCCGGCCCGGCCCCGTTACAGGCCCGTGCGTCGTGTTCCCGCGCGCTTCGGCGCGGTCTTTTGCAATACGCCGCACACCGAGCGGCCGCGGCTTCGCGGCAAACGGAGTGGTACCGCAGAGTGCTTTTCAGCCTTTGTCTCTGATAAAAAGGATCGGGGACAAGGGCTTTTGATTTTTTGAGGGATGCGAGGAGGGCATTGGATGAGACTGACAGGCGCGGATATTTTCGCGGAGGTGCTGGTGGAGCAGGGCGTGGACACGCTGTTCGGCTATCCGGGCGGCGCGGTGCTGAACCTGTATGACGCGCTGTATAAGTACAGCGGCAAGCTGCGGCATATCATGACGGCGCACGAGCAGGGCGCGGCGCACGCCGCCGACGGCTACGCGCGCGCCACAGGACGGACGGGCGTCGTGTTGGCGACCAGCGGCCCGGGCGCGACGAATCTTGTCACGGGCATCGCCACGGCCTATATGGACAGTGTTCCGATGGTGGCCATTACGGGCAACGTGGGCACGACACTGATCGGGCGGGACAGCTTTCAGGAGGTGTATATCGCCGGGATCACGATGCCCATCACAAAGCATAATTTCGTGGTGCGCCATGTGGAGGAGCTCGCGGACATCCTGCGCGACGCGTTCTGCATCGCGCAGACAGGGCGCAAGGGTCCTGTGCTGGTGGATATTCCGAAGGACGTGACGAGCGCCAAGACCGAGTTTATCCCGAAGCCACTGGTGCATCCCGTGTATGAAACGCGGCTGGAGAAAAGCCAGCTGGCGCGCGCGGCCGAGATGATCAACACCTCAAAAAGGCCGTTTCTCTATATCGGCGGCGGCGTGGCCGCGTCCGGCGCGGGCGAGGAGCTGCGCGCCCTGGCCCGCAAGGCCGAAATTCCCATCGCCTATACGATGATGGCCGCGGGCGTGATGGATTACGGCGATCCGCTGAATCTCGGTCTGATCGGGATGCACGGCTGCCGCACAACCAACAAGGCCGTCAACGAGGCCGACCTCGTGCTGGCCGTCGGCACGCGCTTTTCCGACCGGGTCGCGCTCAACGGCGAGCAGTTCGCGCATCAGGCGTCGATCCTGCAGATCGACATCGACCCGAGCGAGGTCAACAAAAACGTCACGGTGGATCACAGCCTTGTGGGCGACGTGCGCCAGACGCTGCAGCAGCTGCTGCCGTTGGTGGACGAGGCAAAGCATCCCGCGTGGATGGAGCAGGTGCGCGCGTGGCAGGCGCAGGATTACCGCCCCAAGGACGACGCGGACCGTCTGCGTCCGCATCAGGTGATCGGCAAAATCTGCGAGTTGGCTGGGCCGGAGGCGCTGTATGTCACGGACGTGGGCCAGCACCAAATGTGGGCGACGCAGTATATCCGCCATGTAAAGCCCCGCAGCTTTTTGACGAGCGGCGGCCTCGGCACGATGGGCTTCGGCTACGGCGCGGCCCTCGGCGCCGCCGTGGCGGCAGAGGGCAAGCGCCCGGTGATCCATATCACGGGCGACGGCTCGTTCCACATGAACCTGAACGAGGCGTGCACGGCGGTCAGCTACCGGCTCCCGGTCGTCACCGTCATTTTCAACAATCAGGTGCTCGGGATGGTGCGCCAGTGGCAGGCGGCGTTTTATGGCAAACGCTACTCCAGCACCGACCCGCACCGTCAGACGGATTATGTCAAGGTGGCCGAGGGCTTCGGCGCGAAGGGCTATCGCTGCGCGACGCTGGACGAGTTTTCCTCCGCTTTCGCCGAGGCGCTGAAGGCGGAGGGACCGGTGTGGATCGAATGCCTGATCGATAAGGACGAAAAGGTGCTGCCGATGATTCCCGCGGGCGGCAGCATTGAGGATATGATTTTGGAATGAGGAGGCGGCGGTATGCCAAGAGAAGTATTGAGCATTTTGGTGGACAACCATTCCGGCGTACTGACACGCGTGGCGTCCCTGTTCGGGCGGCGCGGCTTCAATATCGACAGCCTGACGGTGTCCGCGACGGACGATCCTGAGATCTCGCGCATCACAATCGTGGTCCATGACGACGCGAAGGTGCTCGAGCAGATCATCAAGCAGACCGCGCGGCTGGAGGAAACGCGGGAAATTTTCCCGCTGAACGCGGCGCACAGCCTGCTGCGCGAGCTACTTCTGGTCAAGGTGGCGGCGGACGAGGCCAACCGTTCCGCCATCCGGGAGATCGCGAGTATTTATAAGGCGAAGATCATCGACCTGTCCATTGGCAGCATGGTGATGGAGCTGACGGGCGAGCCGGAAAAGATCGACGGCTTTCTTGACGTGCTCTCGCCCTATGAGATCCTGGAGATGTGCCGCACCGGCATCACCGCGCTTGAGCGCGGCGGGATCCAGCGGCACGATTGACCGGAGAGAGTCCGCCATCCTCCGCCTATAACGCGCACCCGCGCGGTGCCTGCCGCGCCCGTGATAGAAATTCAGAGTCAGAGGGAGTAATGCAGTATGATCAAAAAGTATTATGACGCGGATTGCAATCTGGGAATGCTGGACGGCAAGACCGTCGCCGTCATGGGCTACGGCAGCCAGGGCCACGCCCATGCGCAGAACCTGAAGGAGAGCGGCGTAAAGGTCGTCGTGGGCCTGCGCAGGGGCAGCGCGAGCTGGGCCAAGGCCGAGCAGGCCGGGCTGACCGTGATGGAGGTGCCCGAGGCCGCGAAGGCCGCCGACATTGTGATGATGCTCGTGCCGGACGAGATCGCCGCCGACATCTACAACGAGCAGGTCGCGCCCTATATGAAGGAAGGCGACGTGCTGATGTTCGCCCACGGCTTCAACATCCACTTCCAGTTTGTCAAGCCCGCCGCGAATCTGGACGTCATCATGGTCGCGCCGAAGGGACCCGGCCACACCGTGCGCAGCCAGTATGTCGAGGGCAAGGGCGTGCCCAGCCTGATTGCCGTCGAGCAGGATTACAGCGGCCATGCCAAGGACATCGCGCTTGCGTACGCCAGCGGCATCGGCGCGGGCCGCGCCGGTATTTTAGAGACCAGCTTCCGCGAGGAGACGGAAACCGACCTGTTCGGCGAGCAGGCCGTGCTGTGCGGCGGCGTGACCGAGCTGATGAAGGCGGGCTTTGACACGCTGGTAGAGGCCGGATACGAGCCGGAAATGGCGTACTTTGAATGCATCCATGAGATGAAGCTGATTGTCGATCTCATCAACAGCGGCGGCTTCGCGATGATGCGCTACTCGATCTCCAACACCGCCGAATACGGCGATTACCGCACCGGCAAGCGTCTGATCACCGAGGAGACGCGCAAGGAGATGAAGAATATCCTTGTCGAGATTCAGAACGGCGCTTTCGCCAGCGAGTTCATGCAGGAGTTCTCCCCCGCCGGAGGCCGCAAGGCAAAGTTTCTCGCTACGCGCCGCGTCGAGGCTCAGCACCCGTTGGAGAAGGTCGGCGCCGAGCTGCGCAAGATGATGAGCTGGCTGAAAAAGTAATTTTTAACGCGCATGGGAACGGACCGGTTTTCGGTTCGTTCCTTTTTTGATTTTTGAATATTCTCCGTTTCGGCCTTCCCTTGGAGGAAATGTCGGCGCAGCCTGCGGATGAGGGGCAATCCCCGTGGAAGAAACTTAAATTTTAAGAGTACAAAATCCGCTATAGACCTATTTTTCGATCTATAACGGATTTCTATTATCTGATTCTTTTTTAGATTTCTCTGGCAAGACATCCTGTATTGCCGGGGGATGTTCATTTTGCGCGCGTTTTGCAGCGCGCCCCTGTCAAACTGTATAAAAAGTTGTGTCCGCCAAAAACTTCGACAAATGTTTCCCTCAGATTTCACAAAAATGCTCGTTATGGCACAAAGCACGGTGCGTCCGCCGCAGGCGAAATGCCGGTCATGATTTTTGGCTGGCAAGCCGACAACGCCGTCAGGCGTTATCCCTGCGCTTTTTGTTTCGTCTGATGGAGTGTGCCCGCACTGCGCGTCCGCAGACGCGTTCCGGAGCTGGGCCGAGCGGAGCGAGACTCTTAGCGCGGAGATGGCGCGTCCAGAGGCCAACCGCCGCACAGCGGAGGCTCTTAGACCGTAGGAAAATTTACTTTCGTCTTGCGCATCCGCTTTGTTTTTAGACAGTTTGTTGTGGGAATTTGAGTGTCCTTGGCATAATTGAAGCAAACTACCTTCTGGCCGTGTTACCCTTGGGGATATTCCTCCTTGCTCTCCAGCTTGCTGGCGACGGTATGCGGGCTTTCCCACACGCCGCTTGCGCAAGGGGTTTGCTCCTGCTGGGTGTAATACAGCGGCGGACGCAGATTTCCGTCCCGCAGCGCCCGCATGCGCCGCTCGGCATGCGCGGGCAGCG
This sequence comes from uncultured Clostridia bacterium, assembly GCA_947644575.1. Classification (GTDB taxonomy): domain Bacteria; phylum Bacillota; class Clostridia; order Oscillospirales; family Ruminococcaceae; genus Ruthenibacterium. Next base: position 11,438 of record CANRZX010000026.1, read on the forward strand.
CCGCATTTCCGTCGGCGTTGCCGCCGGCGCTGTTTGCGACGTCGTCTTGGCTGCTGCCGTTCTGCGCGGGATGGGGCTTATCCGCAGGGATCCCCGCGCCGCCGTGCTCGAACGCGTAAGAAGCCGCCACCGCGTGCGCGTCCGCAATATGCGCATCCGAGGCGTTCGCGTCGGCAGCGTCTCCAAAGGGTACGCTCATCCAGCTTTCGTCAGGCACCGCCTGCTTCGCGCCGTTCTGCGCCGCGCCGGCATGCTCCGGGACATTGTGTACGTCGTTGGGCTTGTCGTGGATTTCGCCGTGATATAAGCTGCTCAAAATACTCATTGGATTGTCGCCTCCGGGGATAGGATTCCCCCAAAAAGGCGCGGATATACAGGCCGAGGGATCAGCCGGCGTTTTCCGTCAGGGAAAAGCACGCGCTAAACGGGCGCTCCTCGGGCAAGACGTCCTCGCCGTCATAGGCCACAGTGTAGGTCAGGCGGTAGACACCCTCGGTCAGCCCGGGAAACCACTCCAGCGACAAACTGCTCGAATGTGTTTCGCCGATCCTGTCCGGCGTGCCGCAAAAGCCGACGGAAGAGACGATCCATTCCCACGCTCCATCCGTCCAGCGCTCCAAGCGGGGCGCGAGCACCACGCCGATGTCGTGCCCGGTTGTGTTCTCAATGGTATAACCGATCTCGCCGTCCGCCGACAACGCGAACGAAAGCGCGTCCATGCGGAGCGCCACCGTTCCGCCCGGCAGGGCGACGGCGCGGTCGGCCTCGGGGAAGACCGCTTCCTCCTCTGTGAAGGGCAGGCCGCTCATATCCTCGCCGTCGGCGCCGTCCGCCACGCCCTCGGGAACTGGGGCGGACGCGCCGTGCGGGAGCGCGCTTGACGCGGCCGATGAATCCGGAGCATCCGGCCCCGGGCACGGAGCGGAAGAATCCGGGGCGGATACGCAGGCGGCCAGTAGCGCCGCGCACAGCAGTGGACAGACAGCGCGCGACAGACGGCGCGGCCCTTGTTCCCTTGGCGTCATAGAAATTCCAGCTCCTTTTTGATAAATCCACCTTTTTTGCCGTGGCTTTTTCCACATCAATTATAGCAAATCCGGCCGCTTATGGCAAATCGAAGAAGGCCGCCGTGCGGCGGCCCCTCAGATTATTAATACTTGGGCTTTTTCGGTTCCTCGGCGTCTGGGGCGGCCGCCTGCGGGCCGGGATAATCCGCCGAATAATCGGCGGGCCTGCGCGCCCCGGAAGGCTTTGCTGGCGCGGACTGCCTGCGCTCGGCCAGCTTCGCCCTGCTGCGCTTGGATAGGACGCGCACGACCGGCACGATCACGGCTGCCAACACGCAGAGCACCAGCAGCGTCGGCAGGAAATAGATGAAGCCGATAGCAAAATCCTGCACGCCCTCGCCGAAGCCGCGCCAGCTGCTGCGGAACGCCTCGCCCACGCGGTCGACGAACGTCACGGGCGCCTCGGTGAACACGCGCACCTCCTCGACGGACACCGTCACCGTGGAATACGAAATCAGGTCGTCATAGGTATTCCGCTGAGAGGTGTAGCTTTCAATCTGATACTGCACCTCTGTCAGCTGATTCTGGATGGCGAGCAGCGTCTCGAGCTCGCCCGCCTGCTCCATCATCGCGTAGAGCCGCTCCTCCTGCAGGCGCAGGCTTTTTAGGCGCGCCTCCACGTCCACATAGGCGCGCGTCACGTCCTCGGTCGACTCCTGCTTATTGACAAGGTTGCCCGCGTCGCCCGCGCTCTGCAGAAAGCTTTCGTACCGTGCCGCCGGGACGCGCAGCTCATAGATCGCGCTGCGGCGCGCGCCCTCGTGCGACGGCGCGTACAGATCGGTCGACGCGACGTAGCCGCCCGCGTCCTTCAGCGCCTGCAGCAGCGCCGTGCAGGTGGCGTCGAAGTCCAGCGCCTCGATCGTCAGCGAAGCGTTCAGAATGATCTTGCGCCCGTCCGAGGGCACAGACACGCCGGACGCGCCGGACGCGGACGCGCTGCTGCCGTAGCCGACTTCCTCCACCTCGGCGGGCTCGGCCGAGGGCGCCTGCGGCGCGGACGCACCCCCCGCCATATCATAGGTGGCCGCCGAGCTGTTGGCCGACGCGCCGCAGCCCGCGAGGGACACCGCCAGCGCCAGCGCGCACAGCAGAGAAATCCATTTCTGTTTCATTCGATTCCTTCCTTTCCGGCAGGCAATGCCTCCATCGGCGCGCCGCCTTTTCAGGGCGCAGGCCCGCTCCTTGCTGCCGGGCGCGCGTCCATCCTTTTCCGTATCTGACCTTTATACGCGCCGGCGGACAAAAATATTGCACAAAAAAGATGACAAATTCGTAACGAAAACCCAAAAAGCGCCTTTCTTTGACAAAAAAACTGTGCAAAACCGCGAAACTATGCTATACTGATAAAAAGATAAGAACGCGCGGCAAAGGAACCGCCGCGCCGGAGCTAAGAGCCTATTCAAAATCTCTTGGCACGCTGCCTGTGGTGTCTTTTTGCATCCGAACTGCGTCCAAAATGCTCGGAATACACAAAGTATTCCTGCGCTTTTGTCCTTGTCGGATCACAAAAATACCCTCACATTCGGCACACCCCGAGATCTTGAATGGGCTCTAAGGAAAGAAGCCCTATCCAAGCAGCCAGATTGAAGGAGGAGAACACTATGGGAAAAAACGCGATTGTCGGGCAGAGCGGCGGGCCCACCGCCGTCATCAACTCCAGCCTCGTGGGTGTGTATCAGGCGGCGAAAAGCCGCGGCGCGGCGCATGTGTACGGCATGCGGCACGGTGTGCGCGGCCTGCTGGAGGAGCAGTATGTCGATTTGTCGGACACGCTGCGCGACAACCTCGACATTGAAATCTTAAAGCGCACGCCCTCGTCCTACCTCGGCTCGTGCCGCTACAAGCTGCCCGATCCGAAGGAGGAGCCCGCCGTATTTGAAAAGCTGTTCGGCATCCTGAAAAAATTGGACGTCGGCTATTTCTTCTACATCGGGGGCAACGACAGCATGGACACCATCGCCAAGCTGTCGGATCACGCCGCGGCCGTGGGCAGCGACATCAAATTCATGGGCGTGCCCAAGACCATCGACAACGACCTGATGAACACCGACCACACGCCCGGCTTCGGCTCGGCGGCGAAGTACATCGGCGCCGTGATGAAGGAGATCACGCGCGACGGCCTTGTGTACGGCACGCCGAGCGTGACTATCGTCGAGGTGATGGGCCGCAACGCGGGCTGGCTGACGGGCGCGGCGGCGCTGGCCAAGGCCGAGGACTGCGAGGGCGTCGACATGATCTGCCTGCCAGAGCTGCCGTTTGACATCGACCATTTCATCAGCCGCGTGGACGCGCTGCAAAAGCAGAAATCGGATGTGGTGATCGCCGTGTCCGAGGGCGTAAAGGTCGCGGACGGCCGCTATGTGTGCGAGCTGGACGGCAGCGAGGGGCGGATCGACGCGTTCGGCCACCGCGCGCTGACGGGTACGGCGCGCTATTTGGCGAACCTCGCCCAGCGGCACATCGACTGCAAGGCGCGCGCCATCGAGCTGTCCACCCTGCAGCGGTGCAGCGGCCATTTGACCAGCCGCGTGGACATCACCGAGGCGTTCCAGGTGGGCGGCGCGGCGGCCAAGGCGGCCTTTGAGGGCCACACCGGCGAAATGGTCGGCCTGACGCGCCTCTCGAACGACCCGTACCAGTGCACCACCGAGCTGCACGACATTCACACGATCGCCAATTTTGAGAAGAAGGTGCCCGCCGAGTGGATCACGCCGGACGGCATCGGCGTGACGGCGGAATTTCTCGCCTATGTCCGCCCGCTGATTCAGGCGGAGCTGACGCCCATCTACGTGGACGGCCTGCCGCGGCACATTTACATCAAATGAGGCCGCGCGGCTTGACAGTCCGGCGGTAATATGATAGGATAGGGGTAATTGAGAGAGATGGGAGTTGGAAGGATGCGCAAATAATCCGCCTTTGTCCGCGTAAAGAAAACAGAGGCCGGCCGGCGGCATGGGCCGCCGCGCCGCGTGTTTGCTTTACGGTATGCAAAGCGGGATTTTGCGTCTCCTCTCCGGCTCTTTTTTGCGAAGGGCGCGGCTTTTTGGGCCGCGCTTTACGCTCCGATGGCCGTGGGACGCATTCCCGCGGCCTTTTTTTGTGGGTTCGCCCGGGCAGACGCGCGCGAAAAAGAAGGGCATGTCCCGACGGCGCGGCGAAAGACGCGGCTTTTTCCGCGGATCAGCCGCGCCGGCAGGACGCGCCCGAAAATCCGCGCCGCCCCCCGCCGCCCGCGATGGGAACGGAGCGTGAGGAAAATGTCACAAATCACCATTTCACATCTGAATTTTACCTATGAGGGAGCGTACGACCCCGTGTTCGAGGATGTCTCGCTCGTGCTGGACACCGATTGGCGGCTGGGCCTGACCGGGCGCAACGGGCGCGGCAAAACGACGCTGCTGCGGCTTTTGTCGGGCGGGCTGGACGCGCGCGGCGCAATTCGCTCCGCCATGCCGATGCGCTATTTCCCCTTTCCCGTGGACAGCCCGGACGACGACACGCGCGGCGTGCTGGCCCGACTGCTGCCCGATTGCCCCGAATGGCGCGTCCTGCGCGAGCTGACGCTGTTGGGCGTGGACGAAAATGTATTATACAGGCCGTTTTCTACAATGAGTAATGGAGAACAGACCAAGGTTTTATTGGCGAGCCTGTTTTTGTACGAGGGGGAGTTTTTCCTGATCGACGAGCCGACAAACCATCTCGACGCCGAGGGACGGCGCGCGCTCGGTGCGTATTTGGCGGGCAAAAAGGGCTATCTGCTCGTCTCGCACGACCGCGATCTGCTCGATTGCTGCTGCGACCATATGCTGGCGCTGAACCGGCAGAATATCACCGTCACGCGCGGCGGCTTCACCGAGTGGGAGCGGGACAAGCGCCGCCGGGACGAATGGGAGCGCGCCGAAAACGAGCGGCTGGAGCGGGACATCGCCCGCCTCGACGCGGCCGCGCGCCGCACCGAGCGCTGGAGCGGCAAAGCGGAAAAGGAAAAATTTGCCAAGAACAGCGGCCTTTCCCCCGACCGGGGCTACGCGGGCCACAAGGCCGCCAAGCTCATGAAGCGCGCCAAGGTAACCGAGGCGCGCCGTCAGGCGGCCGCCGAGGAGCGCCGGGCCCTGCTGCGCAATGTCGACGAAGCGGACGCGCTGTGCGTCCAGCCGCTGGCGTGGGGCAAAAGCGGGCCGCTGCTGCGCGCCGAGGGGCTGCGCCTGTTTTACGGCGGCGCGCCCGCCTGCGAAGAGATCAGCCTGACGCTGCGCGCGGGCGAGCGCGTGGCCGTCACGGGCGGGAACGGCTGCGGCAAATCGACGTTTTTGAAAAAGCTGTGCGGGCAGGACATCGCGGGCTCGGGCATGCTGGACATCGGCGCGGGGCTGGTGCTCTCCTACGTGCCGCAAGACGCGTCGTTCCTGCGCGGCAGCCCGCGCGACTACGCCGCGGCGGCGGGCATCGAGCCCGCCCGCTATCTGACGCTGCTGCGCAAGCTGGGCTTCGAGCGCGCGCAGTTTGAAAAGGATATGGCGGATTTCAGCGCCGGGCAGAAGAAAAAGGCGCTGCTCGCGCGCAGCCTGTGCGAACGGGCGCACCTCTATCTGTGGGACGAGCCGCTCAACTATATCGACGTGCTCTCGCGGATGCAGATCGAGCAGCTTTTGACGGACTGCGCGCCGACGATGCTCTTTGTCGAGCACGACGCGGCGTTTGTGCGCCGCGTGGCCACGCGTACCATTCGGTTGGAAAAGGAGGAGGACGCGGAATGAAAATTGTCATCCGGGAAAATATCCCGGCCTATTTGGAGACGCTGCGCGGATGGCTGCGCGAGACGCGGGACGAGCCGCTCGAAAGCATGGACGGCTTTTTTGCCGCGCGGCTCGACAGCTACGAGGCGCATATGGCCGTCTGGGACAAGGCGTACGACCGCGTTGGCGGCACTGCTGCCGGAGGGCTGCGGGCCGCTGCTCGACCTCGGCTGCGGCACGGGGTTGGAGCTGGACCGCGTGTTCGCGCGTTGGCCGGAGCTGGCCGTCACGGGCGTCGACCTATGCGCGGCGATGCTGGAAAAGCTGCGCGAAAAGCACGCCGGACGCGCCCTGACCCTCCGGTGCAAGGATTACCTGACAGCCGGCCTCGGCGCGCGGGAATACGGCGCGGTGATTTCGGTCGAGAGCCTGCACCATTTCACGCCCGCGCAGAAGGGTGGCCTGTACCGCCGCATTCACGGCGCGCTGCGCCCGGGCGGCGTTTTTTTGGAGGCGGATTATATCGCCTGCTGCGCGCAGGAGGAGGCACTGCTGCGGGCCGAGTGCGCTCGCCGCCGCGCACGGGACGGCGTGCCGGAGGAGCGGTTCGTCCATTTCGACACGCCGCTGACGTTGGAGCACGAGCTGGAGCTACTGCAAAGCGCGGGCTTTTGCCGCTGCGAGGCCGTGGACTGCGTCGCGGGCGCGACGCTGATCCGCGCGGAGAAAATGGCTGCGGTGGTTTAATCGGAGGCTTCCAAGAAAAAGGTATCCAACAAGCCGATGCCGGTTCGATTTTTCGATTATCTTTATAGGATAGGCTCTTACAAAAATGTAAGACGCGAGAAAGAAAAATGCCGGGATGCGCGGTTGCGTTTTCCGCCCTTAACGTGGTATAGTAGAGAATAATGGAACATCGATATAAAAGGCAATGCCGATGGAAGAAAGGATAGGGCTCTGTCAGCTAACAAAGCCATTCGGTTTTCCCTCGAGGGAAAGCGGAACAAGGTAAAATTTTCCTTATAAATTTATAGGGCCTTTCCCACAAGGAAAGTGACAGGAGGCGGATCGGTGCAGTTTACCTCATTTGAATATATCGGCTTTTTCGCGGCGGTGTTCGCCGTCTATTGGTTTATGCCCGGAAAATGGCGCTGGGCCGCCGCGCTGGCGGCGTCCGTCGGCTTTTACGTGTTGTTCGGTCTGCCTATGCTGGCCGTTTTGGCGCTGTGTACCGCTGTCTCCTACGCGGGAGGGCTCTGGCTCTCACGGCGGCGCGGGCGAAAGGCCGCGTTGGCGCTGACGGTGACCGCGGCGCTTCTGCCGCTGCTTTTCTTCAAATATTGTGACGCGCTGCTCGGCGCGTATATGCCGGAGCCGGTGCGCGCGTTCAGCCTTGCGATGCCTATCGGCCTGAGCTTTTTCACGTTCAAGACGGTGGCGTATTTGGCCGAAATATACAAGGGCGCGCTCAAGCCTTGCCGTCACGCGGGGCGCTACGCGCTGTATGTGTCGTTCTTTCCGCAGGTCAGCATGGGGCCGATCCAGCGCCCGGGCGATCTTCTCGGCCAGATTGCCGCGCCGCGCGCGTTTGATGCCGAGGCCGCTGTCGGCGGCGCGCAGCTTGTTCTGTGGGGATATTTTGAAAAGCTCGCGGTGGCCGATAATCTTTCCTATTATATATCCTTCGGCTACCACCATCCCGGCGAGGTAATCGGCAGCTCAGTATTTATCGCCAGTGTGCTGTACGCGCTGCGCCTTTACGCCGATTTTTCAGGCTACGCGCACATTGCCATCGGCTGTATGCGGCTGCTGGGCTTTTCCGTGCCAGAAAATTTTCGCGCGCCTTACTTCGCAGCGTCCGTGCGTGATTTTTGGAACCGGTGGCATATTTCGCTGTCCTCATGGCTGCGGGACTATATCTACATTCCACTCGGCGGCAGCCGCCGGGGCGCGGCGCGCGCCTGCGGCAACCTGCTTGTTACGTTCCTTGTCAGCGGCCTGTGGCACGGAACGGGCATGCAGTTCGTCGTATGGGGGCTTTTGCACGGAGCTTATTCGGTAGCCGGACGCCTGACGGCTCCGCTACGCGCGCGGCTGTGGCGCCTTTCGCCCCTTTCGAGGGAGAGCTTGCCCGCCCGCGCGGCGCGTGTCGCCGTTACACTAGCGCTCGTCTGGATGGGCTGGGTATTCTTCGGCGCGGACAGCCTCGCGCACGCGCTGTCGCTGTTCGCGCAGATGACGCAGGATTTTCCCTATTCGCTGCAAACGCTGAAGAACGGCGCCGCGATGCTCGGGCTCAACCGCTTGATCGTATGGCGCACGGCACTTTCTGCCGCGCTGCTCTTCTCGGTCGATTTCGCGGCGCGAAAAGAGGGCGTTTTCGCGTGGTTTTCCCGGCAGAAGGGTTGGCTGCGCGCCGCGGTGTGCTACGCGGCGGTGCTGTTCATCCTGTTTGACTCTCCCTTTGTCGGCTCGCAAACGCCGATTTATTTTCAATTTTAGACACGCGGGGCCGACTCGTCGGCTTTCGGTCTGGAGGATACGCTGTGAAACGCTTTTTGAAAACCGTAGCGCTGTTCTTCGCGCCCGTCGCGTTGCTGGCGGGCCTGTTCGGCGCGGCGCTCGTGCGCTCGGGCGAGCTTGCGCCAATGGAGGAGGTGCGCGCTGCCGTGGCCGAGGGCCGGCTCACGCTGTTCGGCTTTGCCTACCGTGAAAATACCCGCGCATTCAAGCAGGCGGTGGCCGCCGCGCGCGGCGCCAAGGTGCTGGTGCTGGGCACATCGCGCTCCATGCAGCTGCGCGGCGATTTTTTTGAGACGGACAGCTTCTACAACGCGGGCGGCGGCATGGCGTATGTTTCACAGGCACAGGTCTTTTTGGAAAACCTGCCCGAAAGCGCACGGCCGCGCCATCTGCTGCTTGTGCTCGACCAATATTTTTACAATACGGGATGGTCGTCGATCGAGCCGGACGACAGCGGCATGCTCCCACCCGACACTGAGCCGGACGCGGTGGCCTCGTTGCGCCATATGCTGTGGGACTACGCGGACGGCAAGTTTTCGCTGCTCGG
>CANRZX010000027.1 GCA_947644575.1 uncultured Clostridia bacterium
GAATCTGCGCGTCCTCGCCATTCAAAATTATGAGGCGATGCTCGGGAATGAGCAGAAAACTATTGGGTGGACAGAGTGATCCAACGGGCGTTTCCGTCCGTTCTCTGTCCGCCCGATTTTTGAGTATGAGGCAAAAAATGTCCTGTCCAAGAGTAAGTGCTGAATAAAGCGGAGTGCGCATCGGCCGCGTTTGGAACACGCGGCCGATACTTCCCCGCGAGAAGATGCGGAGCGGCGAGCCAATTTTTCCGAAAGCCTAAGAGCCTCGCTTCGCTCGGTTGGCTTTTGGACGGGCCCCGAGGGCGCAGCCTTCAGATAAAACAAAAAATGCAGGCAGTACCCAGAGCTGAAATACACGTATCGGAATCGGGAATTCCGGTGCAGAGGATACTATGTAGACACAGCAGGGAAAAATGCAAAGGAGAAATACATCAAATATCAAATGGACGAAGACAAAGTAGGGGAACAGCTGACGATGGGGAATGTCTAAGACTGATTGCGGGCGGCAAGTAACAAAACTTTCGCGGCTGGCAGACCGTACTTGCGCGGCGTGATGCGCGTGCTAATATCATAGGGCTTTGCCCGTCTATGAAGACCCCCGGCTTCGCCGGAAGTCCTATTCCATTCAGTCCTGACGTGCTTGCTATATCATGTTATCGCATATAACACAAAATCCGAACCCATCGCCAATCGGCAAAAGGTTCGGATTTGCGTGTTGTGTGAAAACCACATGAAAAAGATATTTTTGCATTTTCAGCAATGGGATTTGAACTCTTGTACCACAAAAGGTTGGTAGTAAAACAAAACTGAAAACGAGCGTACTTTCAAGCGGATGACCGCAACAAGCGTGACTTTTGAAAAAGTTTGAGCAAACGATATGTCGCTTACGATGAGTTTCAATGATGAAACACTATAGATATTATGGTAGTATACCCATATATTCTGTGCGGAGGTATATAAAACTCTTATATTTTCCAAACTTCGTCGCCACTGAGCAAAAAACCGTATAAGATTCTTTTTTCGGTTTCATTCGCCTCACCTTTTTCAATGCGCTTTTGGATTTTAGGGATAATAGCATCTTTGTGGGTAATAAAACAATTCAAGTATTTTTCATGACGAGCAAAGTTTTCCCACATATAATTAGAAAAATCTACTTGTGAGTAATCAAAGCTCTCTGAATCCAGCAAAAATTGCAAGTGTGGTCTTTCCTCAGACAATTCCTTTAAAGCACTTATATCAGATATCTTATCAATAATATAGAGAAGATAGGCGCATTCCAATTTACTCTCAATCGGATCAGGGTATGAATGCATACCCGCAACTTCTTTTCTATTAAGTTCCAGTATTCCATTTAGAAATTCTTTGATTGAATTCTGATCTGGGGTTAACCATCCAGAAAACGTAAAGTCGTAGATTGCTCCTATTGGCAGTTGCGCAAAGTTATCTGATAAGATGTGTTTATACTTTTGCTGAATCGTATCACCTATGATCTGCTGGAAAAACAGTCGCAATAGTATGATTTTCTTCTGGAAATCTTCTGTTGCATCAATAAGAACCTGAATCTTATCTGTAGTTTCTTCATCCTTTGATATGAATTGCTCAATAAGATGACGAAGGCTGTTAAAATGCACATTCACCGCATACTCGAAGAAATTTTCACCATCTATTATTTGATGGACAAGTTCAAAATTCACATGGAATGCTAATGAGCTGCAAAGCTTTGAAAGCTCTCTCAAACTTCGCCTAAAGTCCGGCCAACCTGTAGAAAAGAAGACTGAAGCAATAATATTATCACTTAGAAGCTCTTCTACAGATGTTGCAATTATCTCTTTGCTATCCTCATCTAAGTCAACCAAGTTCAGTAATAGCACTATATTGGAAAGCGCAGAAAATGACGATTGCCATAATCCATAAGTCTTTGCGGTCACAATAGAATGACAAAGATTCTTAAAAGCTTCTGCAAGAAAGGTAACTTGGTGAGCATCTGCGTTCAGCCGTTTGACATGATATGTATTTACCAGTGCGCTTAAATCTTTTGTCGAAATAAACTTTGTTGTGATATCAAGATCAATGCATTCTACGGAATACTTTTCGTTTGCAAATTCCATATCCCAAAAAAGAGTAGATTTTTCAGCGGCATCGCTATTTGCACATATTATGGCCTCAATATAGGGCCTGAAAAAATCTTTTAAATCTCCAAAGCCTTGGTATAAAATATGGTTATTATAATAGAAAAGGTATTGTGTTATGGCAAGTCGTTTTATTTCGTAAAGCTTTGTACTTGATGTCCCGCCAAAGTGAATGGTATTTCTGTCACCAATATCTTTCTTTAGTTTTTCCAAGGTTTCGTACATTAAAAGTTCTCATAGCTGACAAAACTGAAGCGAAACATAAACTTTACAGCATTGTCGATTGAAGATAGGTTTTCCTCTAATGCAGGATTGGCGATTACACGCAGGAAACTGTAAAGACGCTTTCCAATTTCATTGGATAGATCCGTTGGTATCTCCTGAATCAACGGCATGGAGTTAATGTTGATTACTTCGATATTATTGCTATTAAAATAAGAAAGCTGAGTATCATCAACGATCTTCTGGTCTAATATAAGGTAGCCAACTTTTCTGTTATCGTCTAATGCTCCATTTTGCGAACGCATGTAGTTTAGCCAACTAAGTATAAGCTTAATGTTATAATCGTTTAATGAATATCCCAAAAACAGTACAATATGATCCGTCAGCAGTGATTTGATGAAGAGTTCAATTAATACATGTTTTTGTGAATAGTCTAAATAGTCCTGCTCTTTTAGAACTACGCTAGAAGGTTCAGAAAGATCTCCGTGCATTTTGATGATATACTTTCCTTTGTCCGCATTCAGCAAATCCTTATCATGCACAATCACTTGATACTGCTCGCAAAATATATTTTTTGATGATTCAATTAGCTGGTCATAATTTGTGGTTATAATATGCGCTGGATTTATATCAAGAATTGCTGACGATAAAGGTGCATCTACTGTCACGTCAGGAATGCTTTCGCCTAATATGCGGTTATATAATTCTCTATCCTTGTTAAACACATGCTGTGGTATCTTTAGAAATTCATCTGTCGAAAAATCATTTTTCAGCAAACAGGTACCTTCACAGTTTTCTACTTTATGTCTGCAAGAATTACACCTTGAATAGCTAATTGCTTTAGCCATATTTTGAATCAGAGTATTCCAACTGGGCATTCCATCTACATTGCAAGATACTCCCGCACCGACAAAAATGACTAACTTTCCTTGTTCAGCTTTTTCCCTGAACAAGCTGATATTGTCGAGTAGTTCACCGTTGCGCATAAACATATCTACCTCCTTATCTATGATGTTATCTTTTATTTATAGGCACTATATCATAACATCTGCGCCATATATGTGCGCACTTGATCTATCCTTTCATCCCTTGTGCCCTAGCAAAAGCCTCACGCCCAATAATTTGCTCATGAGCATTTCCCAAACTTCCCACGATTAGCACCTGACCCACATACTTCTCGTTGCTCAGTATCTGGTCAATGGTAGTGCTACTCCACTCGTTTTTCCGATCACCGACTTGATGCTGTAGAATTCCAGATTCGCCTTTACTCATCGCCTCAAATAGAGTATCGCGGATATCTTCCCAATCCTTTGGATGAAGTTCAATTTTATCATTTACCCGTTTTAAGAACTCCTCACGCGTTATAGCATAAGCCCACAGTAATTCTGTTTTGGTTGCTCGTCCCAACTATTCTCATCCTCTACAACTCGATTTGGATTTCGGCAATTACTTTCCTTCAGATTTTCTACAGCTTCAAACATCTCATGACTAACGATACCAAACGTGTATTTGTAGTTATTTACTAACTTATTCAAAACATCCCAACTCCATTTTCTTTTCCGGACGGAGACGGTATCTGTGTTTCAAATAAGTACTGCTGGATATCCTCTAAACCATTTCCGTTCAAATAAAGTGAGAATATCCTTGCAACAACCGAAGCCTTGTCAGGTATCGTTTCAACGATACCGTCTTTATTTATAGTCTAAATCCATAGCAAACTTTGCCGAAAATCTTTGATTCAATATAAGACAACTTCATATCATAATTTTCTTTCTAATTATATCACTAATTTGTGTGTTTTACAATAATAAAAGCAAATATTAGTGGAATTAAAGCTTTCTTTGGTCGTTTGCTTATAGCTATAACCCGTAAATTAGTGCATTTAAAATTTGCGATTTTAATAATCAAAAGAAAAAACGACCTAATTTTCATCAAAATCAAGCCGTTATCAACGCCATAATTCTATTTTTAGCCTATTTGTGGATAAAAGAAGAGACAAACCTGCTCTAAAACAAGTTTGTCTCTTTTTGGTGGAGACGGAGGGGCTCGAACCCGCGACCTCTCGGATGTGAACCGAACGCTCTAACCAGCTGAGCTACGCCTCCATAACATAATGTATTATAGCATATCTTTCCGGAAAAGTCCAGCCCTTAATTTGTCTTTTTCGGAAATTTCTTTCAAAAGCCCCGTTTACTCTTGCATCTCACAGACAAAACCATTATAATAAATTTGTATCGGCGTCTTTCCGTGCGCGGGGCGCGGGCGCCGCCTTGTGCAGTCAATTTTCCCATCCGCCAAATGGCGCCGTATCACCGGCGTCACTTGGCGAATTGGAAAACGGGCGCCCCCGCGTTCTGCGAAGCGGAGCATAGACTATATCTGAGAAGGGAGTCATTGCGCGTGAACACGGTATATTCCAAAAAAGAATTTGAGAAAATGATGGCGGATAAGCTGTTCAGCGAATTCTCCATCGACATGGCCTCGGCTACGGACGAACAGATTTACCGCGCGCTGGCGCTTGTTGTACGCGGCCTGCTCAGCGCCAAGCGCAAGCGCTTTATGGCGCGCACTTACGGCGCGAACGGCAAGCAGGTGTACTATCTGTGCATCGAATTTCTGATGGGCCGCAGCCTGAAAACCAGCCTGATGAATTTGGAGCTGACACAGGTCGTCGAGGAGTTGCTCGGGGACTACAACATCCAGCTCGAACAGATTATCGAAAAAGAATCCGACGCGGGGCTTGGCAACGGCGGTTTAGGCCGTTTGGCGGCATGCTATTTAGACGGCATGGCCACCGATGACATCCCCGGCATGGGTTACTCCATCCTATATGAATATGGCATCTTTAAGCAGCGCATTGTGGACGGCTGGCAGCAGGAACTGGCCGATAACTGGCTGCCCGGTGGCAGCGTATGGCTGAAGCGTCACCCGGATCAGGCTATTGAGGTGCATTTCGACGGCGAGATCGAGGAATCGTGGGACGGCCAGTATCATCATGTCACGCACAAAAATTATTCCACCGTCATCGCGCTGCCCAGCGATATGTATATCGCTGGCTATGATTCAAACGGTGTGTCCAAGCTGCGCTTGTGGCAGGCGCAGGCGCCGGGCTTCGATATGGCCAGCTTCAACGCCGGCGATTACAACAGCACCGTCGCCAAGCGCGCCAACGCCGAGCTGATCAGCAAGGTGCTGTACCCGAACGACAACCATGTCGACGGCAAGATCCTGCGCCTGCGCCAGCAGTATTTTCTCTCGGCGGCGTCCATTGCGGATATTGTGACGAACCATTTGTCCCAGTATGGCACGCTGGAAAATCTGCCGGACAAGGTCGCGATCCATATCAACGACACACACCCGACGCTGGCCATCCCCGAGCTGATGCGTATCCTGCTCGACGAATGTGGCTATTCGTGGGAGAAATCCTTCGACATCACGCGCCGCACCTTCGCTTATACAAACCACACCGTCATGAGCGAGGCGCTGGAGAAGTGGAACATCGACATCTTCAAAAAGACGTTGCCGCGCATCTTCCAGATCTGCGTCGAGATGGACCGCCGCTGCCGCGCCGACTTTGAAAAGGCGTTCCCCGGCGATCAGGGTAAGATCGATTATATGGCGATCCTCGGCGACAATCAGGTGCGCATGGCGAACATCTGCTGCTACGTGTGCCATACGATCAACGGTGTGTCGAAGCTGCACAGCGAGATCATTAAGCAGAGTGTGTTCCATGACTATTATCTGTACAGCCCGGAGAAATTCACCAACGTAACGAACGGCATCGCCTACCGCCGCTGGCTGCTGGCCGCGAACCCGGGCCTGACGGACCTGCTGGAAAAGACCATCGGCCCCGACTTCAAGCACGACGCCGCGCAGCTAAAGAAGTTAGAGCAGTTCAAGGCCGACGCGGGCGTTTTGAAGGCGCTGGAGGAAGTGAAGGACCAAAACAAGGTCATCTTCGCCAATCACCTGAAAAAGGTCACCGGGCAGGAGATCGACCCGCACACCATTTTCGACGTGCAGGTGAAGCGCCTGCATGAGTATAAACGTCAGCACCTGAATGCGCTGAACATTGCGGCGCAATACCTGTATATCAAGGATCATCCCAACGCCGACGTCGTGCCCAAGACCTATATCTTTGGCGCGAAGGCCGCGTCCGGCTACTACATGGCCAAACAGATCATCCGCATGATCTGCAAGCTGGGCGCGCTGATCGAGGCCGACCCGGCTGTGCGCGAAAAGCTGCGTGTGGTTTATTTGGAGGATTACAATGTCACCACCAGCGAACGCCTAATGCCCGCCAGCGAGGTGAGCGAGCAGATCAGCCTCGCTGGCACGGAGGCCTCCGGCACCAGCAACATGAAGTTCATGCTGAACGGCGCGGTCACACTGGGTACGCTGGACGGCGCGAACATTGAGATTGCCGAGGCCGCGGGCAAAGAGAACGAGATCATCTTTGGCATGCTGACGCCCGAGGTCGACGACCTCAAGCGCTTTGGCTACTACCCCACCACCTTCATCAAAAGCTGTCCCGAAGCTGTCGAGGTGCTTAGCTTCCTTGAACGCGGCTGGGACGGTGAGAGCTTCCACGAGATTGTCAACAATCTGCGCACCAGCGACCCGTATATGGTCATGGCTGATTTTGTCGATTACCGCCGTGCGCAGAATGAGCTGAATTCGCTTTATCTCGACCGGCCCACATGGAACCGCATGAGCCTGATGAACATTGCGAACGCCGGGATCTTCTCGGCCGACCGCTCGGTTTTCGACTACGCCCGCGACATCTGGCACGTGCGCCCGGTCAAATAAGCGTTATCCTTTTCTCCGCTGATTGTCCATTGGTTCCGGGGCGAAGCGCCCGGTCTTTCCTAAAGTGTTCCCTAAAATAGGCAAAATGGGGGCTTGCCGTCCGTAAAGAACGGGCGGCAAGCCTTTTTACTTTACTCTGGCGCGACGGCAGCGGAAATCGCGATATAGTCAGCACACTTGAAAACAAGGTTCTTGTTTTTAAGTGGTGCGCTTTGCGCGCCGCACGCGGAGCGTGCGTGTTGACTACTGAGTCGACAGGAAATCGCCGCAGGCGATTTCCGCGCGGCATGCCATGCCGCGCCTCGAAAAGTATCTCTTTTCGAGTGTGTCGATTATATTTGAGGCAGCCTTTCGTTTTACCCTCTTTCTGGGAAATCGTGTCAAGGAGGTTTCAGCGCATAAAAAGCTTTGAGCATATAAAATCACCCCGCTTGTCAGACGGCATATTTCGTCTGACAAGCGGGGTGTGCTTATCTCAGGCCAAAGCGACCTATCGCCTTGGCCGTTTTCCGCCGCGCCGGTTCCGCCTATTTATTTCCCGCCGCAACTTGCTTTTCCGCCTGCGCGAAAGCGTCGCGCAGCTCCGTCACCATCGGCAAAATCTCCTCGATATGCGACGCGTCCTTATGAATATTCGCCTGTGTGATTTTGTAAATGAAGAAATCGTACAGCGCTTCTAAATTCTGGGCGATTTCATACTCCATCGACAGCGTTTTGTTCAGGTGGCTGATGATGCGCTGTGCCTTCTGCAGGCTGGTGTTGGCGCGCTCGTACTGCTTTTGCCGCAGAGCGTCCTCGGCGTAACGGAGCTGCTTGACGGTCTCGTCATACAGCTTCAGCAGCAGCTCCCCGGGCGTCATCGTCATAATGGATTGCTGCTGGTACTTCTGGTACGGATTGACCGGCATGTGCTTTCTCCTTTATTCTTTCCTTATTACGGGCAGATCATGAAGCCAGGCGTTCCCCTGCTCAGTACGAGAACTGCTGCATCAGCCACGCGCTCTGCGAGTTCATGTTCGCGATCATCTGCTCCATCGCGTTGAACTGGTCCCAATAACGGTCTTTTTCCTGCTCGTACTGGTTTTTCAAGCGCTCGATCCGCTCATCAATGCTCTTAATCTCCTTGTACAGTGTGTTGTCCGTCTCGCTGGCCTTGCCTTTGATGCCCGCAAGCTGCACCAGCGTGCCCGGGCTGCCGGAGGAAGTGTTCGCCACCTCGCGGATTACGTCGTTCACACGCACCGCCGCGCCGTCCACCGAATTGGAGAAGAAGTTCATCACGCCCGTCGGGTCGCTGGCGAGCATCTGGCGCAGCGTCGCCTCGCCGTCCGCCGAAAGCGTCAGCTGGCCACGCGTCGACCATTCGCCCGTTTCGATGCCAAGCTGATAAATCGCGTAGCCGGAGCTATTCGTCTCGTACCAAATGGAGCGCATCGAGCGCAGGAAGCCGTCGAGGATGGTGTCGCGGCGCAAAAGGCCCTCTTTGGCCTTTTCCTCCCACATCTCGATCTGCTTCTCGCTCATTTCCTTGCGCTGCTCGTCGGTCAGCGGGGCGTACTCACGATAGGTAGCGTCCTCGTTCAAATAGTCGTTGATGGTTTTGACAAGCTTATTGTACTCGTCGATAAAGGTTTTCACACTTTCGACGATCTTGTCGGTGTCACGCGTGACACTGACGGTATCGGTCTCGCGCACTGTCAGCTCCCGTCCGCTGGAATCCAGCAGCGTCTTGCCGTCAGCCGCAATGCCCACGCCGCTGATGCGCTGGCCGTCCTCAGTGAAGAAGGTCGCGCTGGGGTAGTGCTTAAGCTGGAAGCCGTCTTTCAGCGGGGTGTCGAGGGAATCCACGCGCATGCCGTTGCCGTGCTCATCAACCGCCACATATTTGCCGTCCTCGGCGCGTTCGTAGCCCTGCGCGTCGACCCAGCGGTTATTAACGGATTTCCATTGCGTTAGGCCGCCCTTGCCGTCGTCGACCATCAGGATGCCCGTCATCTTTTCGCCGCCCTCGGCCGCCTTAGAAACGCCGGTCAGCTCCACGGTCATGCCGTTGTAGTTAAACACGTTGCTATTGCGCTCGGTCATCATGCCGTCGATGCTCACGATGGCATTGCGTCCCTGCGTAACAAGCGCGTCCTGCCCGGAGGCGATGTTCAGGTTCAACGCGTCCACGCCGAACCACGCATTCATCTGCTCCTTATTGCCCAGTGTCAAATTTTCGACCGCGTTGTCCCCGTTGGCGCTGACAACAAGGCGTCCGTCCTCAAACGCAACGATCACGCTGCCATTTTGGGCCTTCGTCGCTTCCTCCAGCCCCGCGAGCGTTGTGGACGCGTCGACGCCTAACTTACTCGCCAATTCGGCAAGGCCAGCGTCGGCCAGCGTCGTCGAGCCCTCAACCACGTTGGTTTGGCCCTTGCTGTCCTTCACAAGACCGAGCGCCACGGCTAAATTGCCGTCCTCCGCCAACTTTTTCAGCTCCGTCTCGTCCGCGGCCTTCACCCCGGCCAGTTCTACCGCCGCGCCGTTGCGCACCGCGAGCGTCCCGTCCTCGAGAAGCTCGATGTTTTGAACCTCTTTCCATGCCGACGCGTCGCCGTCGTATTCCTCGGTCGTGCCGAACAGTTTTTTCAGCTCGCCGTTCAGCTTTTCGATCAACTCTTCCTTAGTATATTTTTCAGCGTCCGTCTTTTTGGCAAGGTCGATGTTGTGCTCCTTGCCGTTCACGGTCAGCGTAAACAGGCCGGAACGGACATCGTCCATATACATCGTACCGGACGGCTTGAGTTGTGCCGCTGTCAGCGGCGCGCCTGCCGCGGTATCACCGCTGGCAAGGCCCTTGCCAGCATTACCGAACATCACGTTCAGCAGGTTGCCCTCGGTCTGGCGAAGCTCGATCTCGCGGCCCGCGCCCGCGTCGTTCGCGGTCATGATGAACGCGTCCTCCAGCGGCTTATAGGTAACGGTCACGCCCGCCTCGCTGCTGTTGATGGTGCTCATGACATAGTCGATGTCGTCGTCCTCGCTGAACGAAAACTTCGCGCCGTTGATCTCGAACCGGAAGCGGCGACCCTGAAGCGGCGTGGAAACCTGCATTTCCTTCAGCGTGTTATACGCAGCGATGCGGTTGCTCTGGCCGTTCTTCAGGCCCAATGCGGCCAGAACCGTCTTGTCCGCGCCGCTGTTGACGGTGATTTTTCGCCCGGAGATGGCGGTGGCCAGCTCAATCCCGTCGCCGTCGCCCTTCACATTGACAACGCCCGAGCCAAACTGCTTGTTGAACGCGCTCTGCATCGCGGCGCGCACATTGTCCATACTCACCTTGCCGTCCGCGCCCACGAGGTCGCGCACGTCAAGGGCGATGTCCTTCTGCAGGCTGTCGTCCAGTGTCGTGTTGAAGTGCAATGCGGGCGTCAGGCTCGTTTTGCCTGTCAGTGTGCGCTGCGTCCCGCTGCGGTTCGGCTTCGCCTCGCTGGCAGTCGTCAGCCCCAATGAGGACAGCGCCAACGCGGACGAGCTGTCGGAAACACCCAGCGAGCGCTCGCCGTCTTTGCTCACGATGGACAGCTGCCCGCCGGCCATGCTGACCTTTGTCTCTAACTTAGCCTGTTCGCTCAGCTGCTTTTGGATCTCGGCGGCGATGGCGTCCTCGTCGATATTTTTCCGGAACGCACCGCTGTCGTCCACAAAAAAGCGCTTCAAATCGATTTTCACGACCGTGCCGTCGCCCGTGCCGCTCGCGGCGCCGACTTCCAACGCCAGCACGCGCGGATCCTTGCTCTGCGCGTCAATCAGACTTTGCAGCTGCTCGGCGTTTACTGTGCCGGACAGCTTCCCGCTGACGCGCGCCGCGGACGCGATGCTGTAGTTCGAGGCAAGCTGGTGCACCGAGATAGACGTATTGCCGACCGGCGCGGAGGTCGATGCCGTGACCTTGAAGCTTTTCGACGCGGTAGAGGCAGACATCGTATTGTACAGCGCGCTGGAGGTAAGGCTCGTCGGCGACGTATTCGAGAAAAAGCCGCTTTGCAGCGAATTGATGGAGGTGATCAGGTCGCGGTAGATTTCCTGCTTCCACTCGGTCTGCTGCTTAAGCCCCTCCTGCTTGTCAATCTTGCTCTGCGTCCCCGACAGCATCTCCTTGACGAGGGATTCCGTATCAAGGCCCGAGGCAAGGCCGGACATGCCCTTGCTGGCGCTGCTGCCATAGGTATATGTACTGGTTGAATTTACGTTCATCCGTCTGCACCCTCCTGTGCCGGAGCGCGCCGCCCGGGCGCGCCCCCTGAAAATTTCTCCTATTTTCACGCGCGCCCCGCCCGATGCCGGAGGGAAAGCGCCCTTGAGAGCCTGTTGTCATCGACTTACTCGAAAAGAGGTGCTTTTCGAGGCGCGGCACTGTATGCCGCGAAAAAACGCCTGCGGCGCTTTCCTGTCGATTCTGTAACCAACACACATGCGCCGCATGAAAACAAGATGCTTGTTTTCATGTGTACTGACTATATCATACGTTCCCGCTGAAAAAGGACCGCTTCGCGGGCGACTGCGCCTGATAAAAGCGCGACGCCTGCGCCCCGGCACTTTTGCCGACAGTACGCAGCTTTTTCAAAATATCCTGCTGCGCGCGCTTCATCCGCGCGACCACCTGACGGTCGACGTCCTGAAGCCGGCAGGCCGCAGCCCGCGCGGTATCCTGAGCAGCCGCGACGCGGGCATCCTGCCGCCCGTCTGACGGCTCTTCTTCGGCGCAGGCCGCGCGCAGCACCTCTACGCGCGTAATCAGCGCCGCGCGCCGCTCCATCCGGCCCCGCAACTCCTCGGCCGGGCAGGAGATCATCTCAAAGGAAAGCGCTTCCAGCGAGAGCATGCAGGACGCGAGCTCCTCCCACCGGCCGGCCGGCGTTCCGGAAAGCGGCTGGGTATCCATCATAAAACACGCCTCATTTTATAAAAATAATCGCCCTGCCCTATCTTAACCAAGGGCACGCGCCGTCGGGCCATATCCGGCGATGCGCGTCATATCCGCGCCGCCTGTTTTCGCCGCCGCCCGCCTCTTTTTTCAAAAAACCCCCGCTTTTTTTGCGGAAATAGCCCTATACATCGCCCCGCGAACGTGGTATGATACATAGTAATGAAGTTTTTCGGTATGAGGTGAACACGTGATTTCCGTTGAGTATGAAAACATCGATGCCAAATTTGACGCCGTGCTGAAAACCGTGTTTGGGAAAACGATCGAGGTTGGGTGCGGGCAGTTCAATCCCGCCGAGCGCAGCGTGGATTTTGAGTGCGAATTTATTCCCCTATTTTCAATGGGGACAAGGCTCCATCTCATCCGCCTGCACGAGGGGGCCGAGGTGCACCGCTTCACGGGTGAGGTGTATTTTTCCTCGGCGGGGCGGCTGCGCCTTGTAGAGGTGAAGGACGAGCTTTTGCCCGATGCGGCGCTCGTCTTTTTATATCATGTCAATTTCTCCGGCGTCGTGCAGACCACCGTGCAGACCGAGCACCGCGGCCTGTTCGGCAAAAAGACCTTAGAGGAGGTTGTGGAATTTCCCGTGACGCTGCGCGCGCTCTCCACGCGTGAGGTTCTGTTCAACACGGAGCTGTCCGTCGAACTCGACCCCGAGCAGCCGGTGATGCTCTCGCTGAACCAGGGCCCGGGCCTCGGCCGCCTGCCGATGGTCGTCAAGCAGGCCATCATCTTCGGGCAGGAGGCCAACAGCTATCGGTGCAGGCTTTTGACAATGGACCCCGCCGACCGGCAGCGGCTGGAGGATTTTGTCCGCCAGCTCAGCTTCGCTGAGGTACCCCGCTCCCTGTGAGCGGGCGTCCCGCCCGGCGGTTGATCCGCACTTCGCGGGCTCGGGGCTCCCGCGCGGCCCGCCGGCGCGTCACTCCATTTTGCGTGAAATATCCCGTAAAACGGCGGCGGCCACCGTGCCGGCCGCCGATTTGTTTTCTTCCAGTGTGTCGTACAGCTCCTTGCGATACACCTTCATATTCGCGGGCGCGTCGATGCCGAGCTTGATTTTTTCCTCGGAGATTCCGGTAATCTTGATTTCGATCTTGCCGTCAATAATCACGGACTCTCCGCATTTTCTCGTTAAAATCAGCAATCAGGCTTCCTCCTCTTTTTGCACAAGAGGCTGCCGGATGGGGTATGCCTCCTCCAAAATCACCTGCATGGCCCTGCCTGTCTGCGTATTGATGACGACGGGGCTTTTCAGGTTGACCGTGGAATCGTAATACGGGTCGCGGATAACGGTGAGGACGAAATACAGCGTGCCGCCCTCGCCGAGCGCGGCGGCCGTATCCTCCGGAAGCCTGACCTCGTAATCCGGCACAAGCTCACGCGGGTTCGCTAAAACAAAGCAGACCATCGGCTCCTCGGTCGACTGGAGCCAGACGAAATGCGGATTCAGCTCCTCATGCTCCATCAAAACATATTTGCGGTAGTCCTCAAAGCCAAAGATCGGTTCGACAAAGGTGATGATGTCCTTTTCGTCGATCTCCATTTCCCCGAAATCTCTTGTCTGAATCAGCATCGGTTCCTCTCAGCGCCTTTCCTTGGGAGCCGCCCCTATGGCCCGCCGGCGGTTTTCCTTCGGCAGGCCGGACAGCCCCTTTCTTTTTCTGTCAGACTTCCCGAAGGGCCACGCCCGCGGGGCACCCCGGCGTCCGCGTTGCCCTCAAGCGGATTGCCGCGCGCCGCCGGCCTTCAAGCTCCGGCCCGGCGACGCGTTCGGACGCGTTTATTTTTAGATAGCTTCTTACGCCTCCGCCTCGAAATCAGGCGCGGAGCTGGGCGGCACATAGATCGGCTTCCCCACGTACTTGATGTCCACCTCGGGCCGCTGCAAAATGTTGATCGTGAAGCTGCCCGGCACGAAGTCCAGCAGGCTTTCCTCCACCTGCCAGTCGAAGTTCAATTCGTCCGGCTGATAGTCGAGCTGCTGCTCGTTCGGCTTCCATGAAATGTCGTAGGGCGCGGGGATGAAAAACTGGTACGTGGTCGGCTGCTCGAGCGCCTTCTGGCGCACATATTGGCCGATCGTGACGCCGTCCTCAATATGGGCGATGCTGTTGCCGAACTCGACGGCCTCCTGTTTCGCCCTCTGCGCGCCCTCGTACCCTTTCTGACCCGCCTGAACCATAAAGTCATTGATCTTACGGTGCTCAAGGCTGGCGCGCAGCGCCGTTCCGTCCAATTGCACCTCGATATTTCTGGACTGGATCCTCAGCTCCGACGGCTTGTGCTCCATCTCCATCGACGGATTATCCGACTGCCTCATCCGCAGCCGGGCCGGTTCGCTCTTAAATTCCCACTCGAGCGGGCGGCTGGTAATTTCAAGTGCAAGCATATGTCCCTCCATGCTTCTCCGTACACTGTACTTGTAATCAAACGGGGAACGCCGATCCTCCTCCGGCTCCCCGGCGGCTGCCCCGCATCCTGTTCGGAGCGTCCGCTGCCTCGCGGCCTATTTTACAGCCTATCGCAGATAATCCAGCAGCGAAGACGGCAATATCTGGCTGCCCAGCGCCAAAACCGCCTGCCACGCGTATTCAACATCCTTCATTTTGATGGCCTCGCCCGCGGGCTCCGCCGTCATCAGGCTGTCCTCTAACTTTTCCATGCCGCTGATGTCGAGATCGAGGCGGTCGATCAAATATTCCAGCGTGTTCGACTGCGTATCCAGCTCGGTGCGCGCCATTCGCATGGTGTCGTTCATCTTCGTCAAGCGAAGCTGCATATCGTCCAGCCGCGCCTCGGAATAGCCCGGCGTCAGCAGGTTTTCCACCTCGGTGATCAGATCGTAGATGTTGTTCGTGCGGTTGATCCACTCCTGATGCTGCTCGACCTGAACCGGATCGGTCTTGTCATACGGCAGGCCGTTGTCAATCTCCGGGATGAAGTCCATGAAGCCGACCGCCTCCAGCCCGACGATATTCACCTGGAACGCGGTTCGGGAATCGACGCTGTCCGCGCCGACGCTCAGGCCGAAGCCCGTATCCAAATAGATCTTGCCGCTCTGCGGAACGGGCTGGTCCGGCGTTGTGCCCGCCGCGCCCGGCGGGGGATTCTTCGTCTTGCCGTCCGCCGACACATAATATTTGTCGCCGTCCTTATAGATTTTGCTGACCTCGACACCGTTGAACAGCAGCCGGCCGTCTCCATTCTCCGTAAACGGCGGGCTGGCGTTGTTCGTGCCGCCGAACAGGTATTTGCCGCCGTACTGCGAATTCAGCACCTGAAGATACTGCGCCTTCATGCCGCTGATTTTTTTCTTGATGGCCTCGAGCTTTTCCTCGGAGCGCACGCCGGCGGCGGATTTCATCTCCTCCAAAATATCCTGAATGAGCTCGTCGCCCTTGCCTAACATTTTCCACGCGGAATCCAGTTCCTTTTCCAGCGCCTCGGCGGTACTTTTCTGCTGCAGGGCCGCATAGCGCGATTCCTGCGTGTCCATCGCGCGCGCGCCGGCCGCGACGTCCTCGGACAGCTTGTCAAAGCGCAGGCCGCTTTCGGAGCGCGCTAAAATGTCGGCGCGCCGGCTGAGCGTGTTGTTCAGGCTGGACAGATAGTTCCGGCTGATGGTCCGTTGTGCAACTCTCATGTGGTATCCCCCCTATCGCTTACAGGCCGACGCGGCCCGTGCGGTTAATGAGCACATCCAGCGCGTCGTCCAGCGTCGTCATCAAGCGCGAGGCGGCGGACAGCGATTTATTGTACAGCATCAGGTTCGCCGTTTCCTCATCGACGTTGACGCCCGCGACGGAATCGCGCTGGTCGTTCAGGTTGGTCGCCATGACGTTGGCGGCGTCGTAGCGGCCCGACGAATAGGAAATATCCGAGCCGAGGGTGGTGCCGACGGTCTTGAAGAAATCGAGGAACGTCCCCGTAAAGCCCTCGGTCGCGCCCTCCGGCTTAAACTCGTTGGTCTCGTCGCTGTTCAGCCGCTCCTTCAGCTTCAGGATGAACGTGGTGTCTAAATCGCCGCGCTGCGTCATCAGATAGCTGGAATCCTTCGCCCATGTGTCACTGATGCTGATGTTCGCCGCTGTGATATTGTCCGAGCCGTCCGTCGTGCCGATCAGCGTCTTATAGCCCTTCGCCGCGTCCATGCCGGACTGCGGGTCGTTGTTCGCGTACGCCTCGGGGATGGTAGTATTCATGACGTTCGCGAACGTCTTCGCGATATGGTCGAGCTGATCCCTATAATAAAGTACGCCGCGCTCGGACGTTTCGCCCGGGTTCACGATGTTATTGCCGCGGCCGTTGATGTAATCGGCCGAAGCCTTGATCGAACCGGTGGTGATTTTCGCTTGCTCGCCCGTGGAGAGCCAGCGCAGCGAAATGACGCCCGTGTTTGTATTCTGGGACATATCCAGCGTTTCATACTTCTTGCCCTGCACGACCGTCTTGCCCGCGGCCTCTAACGTGACGGTGCCGTCCACGTTGTGCGTGACGTGCAGGTCGGTCATGTTGGAGAGCTCGTCGATCAGCGTGTTGCGCTCATCGTACAGCTCGTTCGGACCATAGCGCGCATCCGCGCCGATCACGCCGCTGTCCTCGAGGATCACGCGGTTGATCTCGGCCACCTTAGCCAGCTTGTCGTTATACTCGTTCACCGCGATTTCCATATCATAAGTATGCTGCTCCTGCACTCGGTCCATTTTCTGGCTCAAAAGCTGAAGCGTCTGGGAAATTTTCTTCGCGTTCGTCGCCACAATGTTGGCGTTCGTCGGGGAATCCGGCTGCCCGGCGAATACGTCGAGCGAATCGAGCAGCGCCATCATGCGCCCGCGCAGGCCGGAATCACCCTGCGCGTCGAGGATGTCAAGCGAGCTCTGGATGTCCTTCAGGATGTCGCCCACCTTGTCGAAATAGCCCACGTCGCCGTACTGCTCACGGTAGCGCCGGTCTAAAAATTCGTCGCGCTGCTGCGAGATGCCCACGATGTCAACGCCCTGACCGGCTACGCCGATGCGGTTGCTGGTAAAGCGGGAGGAATACCGATCCTGCGAGATGGACACCTGCTCGATGCGCTGGCGGGTATAGCCCTCGGAATCCCAGTTGACAAGGTTCTGCCCTGCAATGTCAATGCCCTTTTGCGCGGTTGTCAGGCCCTTTTTCGCCGTATCAAAGCCCAAAAAAGTCGGTCGGATCATAAATTGCTCTGCCTCTCTTCCCATTGTCGGCCCGGCGCGTTTTCCGCCGGGACAATCTTTTCAGCTTGGCGGGCGTCCCGCCTCAATAATTCGCCTCAAACGCGGCGGGCGTATCCACGGCTCGCTGCTCCTTGCCGCGCACTGGCGGCGCATACAGGTTTTTCCCCTCGGTGACCGCCCCATCGCCGATTTTCACCGACGCAAGCCCCTCCTTCGCGAAATCGAGCGATTTCTCGTTCAGGAACTTGATGTTGCCCACGGCCATCTCGATCCGCCGGAACAGTGCCCGCAGCGCCTCGCGCTCTTCCTCCGGGCGGCGCCCCATCAGCTCGGAGAACGTCAGCCCGCCGTAGCCGGCCCGCTCCTGAAGCTCAATGCGCTTTGCCTCCATATTCCTGAGCTGCATGATATGGGACTGCAGCCCGGACATTGCCTTCGTCATCCGTTCGCCGTTGAAGGACACCAGCGCGCCATACCGTTCCTGCGTCTGCGCGGCCATCTCCTCGAGAAAGGACGCGTAGGTCTCTAAAAACGCGCGGTACTCGCCGAAGGCCCCTTCCATCACAGCAGCCTCCACGACGCAATCATCGCGTCGGCGATGCGCTCGGCCGGCACGGAATAGGTCTTGTTCTGCACGGCGCTGCGCAGCGCGTCGATACGCTGCGCAGCTGCGGGGCGGGACGCCTGCTGCGTCAGCGCCCACGCGGATTTCTCCAGCTCGCTGCGATGCGCGCCGCCCGAAATATCCAAGCGGTCAACGTTCTGCTCGGCGGGCTGGCGGCTGTCCTCGGCCACCGCGTTCATGGCGGCATAGAAG
This sequence comes from uncultured Clostridia bacterium, assembly GCA_947644575.1. Taxonomy (GTDB): domain Bacteria; phylum Bacillota; class Clostridia; order Oscillospirales; family Ruminococcaceae; genus Ruthenibacterium. The sequence continues at coordinate 18,148 of CANRZX010000027.1, forward strand.
CTTTTCTTTTCCACGGCGTTTACCTTATTCACGCCTGCCTGATAGGCACGGTAAGGAGTAATATTCATAAAACGAACCTCCCAAGTCGCATTTATGTCCGGCCGCGCGCGAAGCGAACCCGCCGCACGACACACCCATTTTCTTTATCTACTTTAGATATTCGCCCGGCACAAAAAAAACTAAACGAAAAATACGGGCTCCGTCTGTGAAAATCCCACGCGCGGGAGCCCGCTTCCCCGGTCTTTTTTTCATTTTTTCGGAAAAGTTTCAAAATATGCTTTCTATCCGCGCGCAATTCGTATATAATAGAGGAAAAGAGCTGAAAGCGCGCCGCGGGGCGCCCCACGGACGGGCGTCCCCGGAAGCGTTCCTCAAACTGTCTGAAAAGTCGCGTCCGCCAAGAACTTCGGCAAATGTTTCCCTCAGATTTTACAAAAATGCTTGTTAATAAAAAAAGTATTGCCTGCGCTTTTTGTTTTATCTGACGGACCGCGCCCGCAGGCGCGTCCAGAGGCCAACCGCCGCGCAGCGGCGGCTCTTCGGCCGTAGAAAAAATTTGCTCTCGTCTTGTGCATCCGCTTTGTTTTTAGGCAGTTTCTCATCCAAAGGAAAGGGGATACCGAAATATGCCTGCGAATAAAGTCAAGCTTGAAATCTGCGGCTCTACCTATGTGATCGCCACTACGGATACGGAGGAATATGTCACCTCCCTCGCCGAAAAGTTAGATAACGACATGACGCAGATGCTGGCCGGGACACCGACGGCCTCGATTGCGACGGCCGCCGTCATCACGGCGCTGGGCTATTTGGACGAATTGAAAAAGAGCACCATCGGCGCGGACAACATGCGCGCGCAGATCAAGGACTACTTAGAGGACGCCGCCAAGGCCAAGCTCGCCGCCGAGGAATCGCGGCGCGAGGTCGAGCGCCTGCGGCGCGAGCTCACCTATCTGAAAGAGAACCATTGACGGCGCGGGAGAGCCCTACCGCGCGGCCCGAGATACTGGCCCCCGCCGGCAACGCCGAGACGCTTCGCGCGGCGGTGTTTGCCGGGGCGGACGCCGTGTATCTCGGGCTGCGTCATTTCAACGCACGGCGTGCGGCGGGCAATTTCTCGGCGGAGGAGCTGCGGGACGCCGTCTCCTTCTGCCATGCGCGCGGCGTGCGCGTCTACACGGCGCTGAACACGACCGTTTACCCGGGCGAGCTGCGCGCGCTGGAGGCAGCGGTGCGCGACGTGGCCGGCGCCGGGGCGGACGCCGTCATTGTGCAGGACCTCGCCGCCGCCTCGCTGGCGCGCCGTCTCGCGCCCGACCTTGCGCTGCACGGCTCGACGCAGATGAGCGTGCAGAGCATGGACGGCGCACGGCGTCTGGCCGAGCTGGGCTTTTCCCGCGTGATCCTCGCGCGCGAGCTGACGTTGGAGGAGATCCGGCGCATCGCGGCGGACGGCGGCTTAGAGGTCGAGGCGTTTGTTCACGGAGCGCTGTGCATGAGCGTGTCCGGCCAGTGCTATATGAGCGCGTTTTTGGGCGGGCGCAGCGGCAACCGGGGCGCCTGCGCCGGGCCGTGCCGCCTGCCCTTCGACGCGTCGGACGGCGCGCGCGCCGCCGGGGGACATCACCTGAGCTTGAAGGATCTGTCGGCCCTGCGCAGCCTGCCCGAGCTGGCGGCCGCGGGCGTGGCCAGCGTGAAAATCGAGGGGCGGCTGCGCCCGCCCGAGTATGTGGCTGCCGCCGTCGACGCGTGCCTGCGCGCCCGGGTGGGCGAGCCGTATGACGAGCAGCTTTTACAAAGAGTATTTTCACGTTCCGGATTCACAAATGGTTATCTCGAAAACCGGCGCGGAGCGCAAATGTTCGGCACGCGCACCGAGGCGGACG
>CANRZX010000028.1 GCA_947644575.1 uncultured Clostridia bacterium
GCTGCTGCTTACGGGCGTAGTGATGCTGGGTGTGGGAATGACGTTCCTTGCGTCCCGCGCGCTTTCCGGTACCGTGCTGCGCGGTATGCCCTCGTCTTTTACGCTGGAGCTGCCGCCGTACCGCAGGCCCCAAATCGGAAAAATACTGGTGCGCTCGGTGATGGATCGCACGCTGTTTGTGTTAGGGCGCGCCGCCGCGGTCGCCGCGCCGGCCGGCGCGCTGCTCTGGTGCATGGCCAATCGAACCGTTTCCGGGCAGACAGTGCTGGCGCAGTGCGCGGCGGCGCTTGATCCCATCGCGCGTTTTTTCGGTATGGACGGTGTGATCCTGTTGGCGTTTCTGCTCGGCTTTCCTGCAAATGAGATCGTCGTGCCGATTATCATTATGGCTTATTTGTCGGCGGGCAGTCTGGTGGAGCTGAACGACCTGTCGCTACTGCGCGAGCTGCTGGTGCGGAATGGCTGGACATGGGTGACGGCCGTCTGTACAATGCTGTTTTCGCTGATGCACTGGCCCTGCTCTACCGCATGCCTGACAATACACAAGGAGACGCGCAGTTGGAAATGGACGGCGATCGCTGTCGCGCTGCCTACGGCGGCGGGGCTCACGGCCTGCGCGTGCGTGGCAAATTTAGCCCGTTTGTTTTAGGGATAAGCGGCAAAGCCGATTACAACTTAAGGGTGTTTTTATCTGCGCTATTCTTTTCTATAAGAAGACTGTGAATTTGTTATTGTTGATTCATACAAAAAATCCTTGTACTTCATACAAAAATCGCCGAAATTGGGATTGCATTTTGAAAATGGTTTTGGTATAATACAACCTATGGATGTTTGCGAAAACAGCGATTCAATTTGCTTGCCGCCCGCGCCGATTTGCGCGGAGGGGGCAAGCCGATTGATTGCCATGACGTCGGCGAAAAGCCCTTTGCGGGCCACCTGAAAGCTGCCGGCGGGCACGCCTTTGCCAGCCCGAGCCAAGGAGGATGTGTATGAGCGAGGAGAATAAGGACCGATTCATTCTCAATGCGCCGTATCAGCCCACGGGCGATCAGCCCGTGGCCATCGCGCAGTTGACGGACGGCATCCTGCGCGGAGACCGGTGGCAGACGCTGCTCGGCGTGACAGGCAGCGGGAAAACGTTCACCATGGCAAATGTGATCGCCAATCTGAATCGTCCCACACTGGTGCTGGCGCACAACAAAACGCTGGCGGCGCAGCTCTGCACCGAATTCAAAGAATTTTTCCCTGACAACGCGGTGGAATATTTTGTCTCCTATTATGACTATTATCAGCCGGAGGCATACATTCCCAGCACCGACACCTATATTGAAAAGGACAGCGCCATCAACGATGAGATCGACCGGCTTCGCCATTCCGCCACGGCGGCGCTGTCTGAGCGTCGCGACGTCATCATCGTGGCCAGCGTGTCGTGTATCTACTCACTAGGCGACCCAATCGATTACCGCAGCATGGTCATCAGCATCCGGCAGGGCATGACGCTAAGCCGGGAGGAACTGATGCACCGCTTGGTCGCGCTGCAATATGAGCGCAACGATTTGAATTTTGTGCGCAACAAATTCCGCGTCCGGGGGGACATTGTTGAAATCAATCTTGCCTACATGTCGGATGTGGCCATCCGCGTGGAGTTCTTCGGCGACGAGGTGGACCGCATCAGCGAGGTAAATGCCCTCACGGGCGAGCGCCGCGCCGTGATCCGCCACATCGCGATTTTCCCGGCCAGCCATTATATCGTGTCCGGGGACAAAATGCGCGTGGGCCTCGCGAATATCCGCGATGAAATGGACGCGCAGATAAAGGCGTTTACCGAGCAGGGTAAGCTGCTGGAGGCCCAGCGCATTGCCCAGCGAACCAATTATGACATTGAAATGCTCACCGAGGTGGGCGTGTGCAAGGGCATTGAGAATTATTCCGCGGTGCTCTCGGGCCGGGCGCCTGGCTCGACGCCGACAACGCTGCTCGACTATTTTCCGGAGGATTTTCTGCTTTTTGTCGATGAAAGCCATGTGATGCTGCCTCAGCTGCGCGCGATGTACGGAGGCGACTTTGCCCGCAAAAAGAGCCTTGTGGATTACGGCTTTCGTCTGCCGTCCGCGTTTGACAACCGCCCCCTGAAATTTGAGGAGTTTGAATCAAAGTTGAATCAGACCGTGTTTGTTTCGGCCACGCCCGGCGATTTCGAGCGGGAGCGGTCCACGCAGATCGTGGAGCAGGTCATCCGGCCGACCGGTCTGCTCGATCCGCGCGTGATCGTCAAGCCGGTGGAGGGGCAGATCGAGGATCTGTTGGGGGAGATCAACACCCGCAGCGCGCGAGGCGAGCGGGTGCTTGTCACAACGCTGACCAAGAAAATGGCCGAGGATCTGACGGATTATCTGTCGGATCACGGTGTAAAGGTAAAATACATGCATCATGAGGTGGATACCTTCGAGCGCGTGGAGCTGATGCGTGACCTGCGCAAGGGAACCATCGACGTGATTGTCGGCATCAACCTGTTGCGCGAGGGGCTGGATCTTCCGGAGGTATCGCTTGTCGCCATTCTCGATGCCGACAAGGAGGGCTTTTTGCGCAGCGAGACAAGCCTTGTTCAAACGATTGGCCGCGCTGCACGCAACGCGGACGGCGTTGTCATTATGTATGCCGACGCCGTTACGCCGTCGATGGAGCGCGCGATTTTAGAAACCGAGCGTCGCCGGGGCATCCAGCAGGCATACAACACCGCGAACGGCATCACGCCAAAGACGATTGTAAAGGAAATCGGCGGCATGGGCGTGCTGGAAATCTCCTCGAAAGAGGACGAGCCTGACAAGCCCGCGAAACGCATGAGTCGCGCGGAGATCGAGCAAAAAATCACCCAGTTGACACGCGAAATGAAAGAAGCGGCCAAAATCTTAGAATTTGAACATGCGGCATTCCTGCGTGACCGGATCGAAAAGCTGCGCAAGCAGGCGGAAAGGAAAACAAAATTATAATATGGACAAGATTATTATCAAGGGCGCTCGGGAGCATAATCTGAAAAATGTGGACGTGACGCTGCCGCGCGATAAGTTGATTGTCATGACGGGTCTTTCCGGAAGCGGGAAATCCTCGCTCGCGTTCGATACGATCTACGCGGATGGCCAGAGACGTTATATGGAAAGCCTGTCCAGCTACGCGAGACAGTTTTTGGGGCAGATGGAAAAGCCTGATGTGGACGAGATTCACGGTCTCTCTCCGGCGATTTCCATCGACCAGAAAACAACCTCGCGCAATCCGCGCTCCACGGTGGGCACGGTGACAGAGGTATACGACTATCTGCGCCTGATGTATGCGCGCATTGGCATCCCGCACTGCCCGGTATGCGGGCGCGTGATCAGCCAGCAGACGGTAGACCAGATGGTGGACGAAGTACTGCGTCTGCCCGAGGGCACGCGCTTTCAGGTGCTCGCTCCCGTTGTGCGCGGCCGGAAGGGGACGCAGCAGAAAGAGTTTGACGCGGCGCGGCGCTCCGGCTTTGCCCGTGTGCGCGTGGATGGAAACTTATATGAGCTGGACGAAGAGATCGCTCTTGAGAAAAACAGAAAGCATACGGTGGAAATCGTAGTCGACCGTTTGATCGCGAGCGACGACATCCGCAGCCGGTTAGCGGATTCCATTGAAACCGCAATTGGCCTGACAGGCGGCCTTGTGACTGTCGATGTGATCGGCGGCGAGGAAATGATGTTCAGCCAGAGCTATGCCTGTCCCGAACACGGGATCTCTATTGAAGAACTGGCACCCCGGATGTTTTCGTTCAACAACCCGTTTGGCGCGTGCGAAAAATGTACCGGCCTTGGAACCTTCATGCGGGTTGACCCAGCGATGGTGCTGCCGAACCGCAATCTCTCCATCCGGGAGGGAGCGGTCAAGGCCAGCGGCTGGTACTACGCCGAGGGCTCTGTCAGCGAAATGTACTACAAAGGGCTTGGCAAGCGATATGGCTTTACACTTGATACGAAGATCAAAGACATTCCCTCCGAGGGCCTCCACGCTTTGCTTTACGGTCCCGGCGGCGAAAAATTAGAGCTTTCAAGAGAGACGGACCGTGGCTTTGGTGCGTACCATACCGAATTTGAGGGGTTGATCCCGAATTTGGAGCGGCGTTTTCGCGAGACAAGCTCCGAGTGGATGAAGGAGGAAATCCAAGGTGTTATGACGGGCGTGGAGTGTCCGGACTGCCACGGCAACCGCCTAAAGCCCACGAGCCTTGCCGTCACGGTGGGCGGGATCAACATCAGCCAGTTCACACAGATGAGTATCCGGGATGAGCTGGAATTCATCCGGAATCTGCAGCTCACTGAGCGGGAGCACAAAATCGCGGATGGCATCCTTAAAGAAATTCGGGAACGCCTTGGCTTTCTGCAAAACGTGGGGCTGGACTATCTGACGCTGGCGCGCAACGCGGCGACGCTTTCGGGCGGCGAGAGCCAGCGCATCCGGCTGGCGACGCAGATCGGCTCCGCGCTGACGGGCGTTTTATACGTGCTGGACGAGCCGAGCATCGGCCTGCATCAGCGGGACAACGCGAAGCTGATCGCTACGCTCAAGCGCCTGCGGGATTTAGGCAACACGCTGATTGTGGTAGAGCACGACGAGGAAACCATGCGCGAAGCGGATTGGATTGTCGACATTGGCCCGGGCGCGGGCGTACACGGCGGCGAGCTTGTGGCGCAGGGCACGGTGAAGGACATCTGCGTCGCGCCGCGCAGCATCACGGGGGACTACCTTTCCGGACGCAAAAAGATCGAGATTCCGTGCGCGCGGCGCAGCGGAAACGGGAAATATTTGGAAATCAAGGGCGCAAGACAAAACAACCTGCAAAATGTGGATGTAAAAATCCCGCTGGGCGTGATGACATGCGTTACGGGGATTTCCGGTAGCGGGAAGTCCTCGCTTGTCAATGAAATTCTATATAAAAAGCTCGCGGCGGAGCTGAACGGCGCGCGGATGCGCGCGGGTGCGCACCGAGAAATCCTTGGGCTGGAGCATGTCGATAAAGTGATTGGCATCGACCAGTCGCCGATCGGCCGCACGCCCCGCTCGAATCCCGCCACCTATACGGGCGTGTTCACCGACATCCGCAATGTGTTTTCGCAGACACAGGAGGCGAAAATGCGCGGTTATGGGCCGGGGCGCTTCAGCTTCAACGTCAAGGGAGGCCGGTGCGAGGCATGCGAGGGCGACGGCATTATTCAGATCGCGATGCATTTCCTGCCGGATATTTATGTCCCCTGCGAGGTGTGCGGCGGCGCGCGCTATAACCGCGAGACGCTGGAGGTACGGTATAAGGGCAAGACGATTTCCGACGTGCTGAATATGACAGTCGAGGAGGCCTGTGCCTTTTTTGAGAACCAGCCTAAAATCCATCGTAAAATCAAGACGCTGGTCGATGTCGGGCTGGGCTATATTCAGATGGGGCAAAGCGCTACAACGCTGTCTGGCGGCGAAGCCCAGCGCGTCAAGTTAGCGCTGGAGCTGGCAAAGCCCGGAACGGGCAAGACTGTCTATATCATGGATGAGCCGACGACCGGCTTGCATGTGGACGATGTTCACAAATTGGTGCATGTGATTGATCGGCTGGTGGAGGCCGGAAACACGGTTATTATTATCGAACACAACTTGGACGTCATCAAGCGCGCGGATCACATCATTGACCTCGGGCCGGAGGGCGGCAGCGCGGGCGGCCTGATTGTGGCGCAGGGAACGCCCGAGCAGGTAGCCGAATGCGAGGCTTCTTACACTGGGCAATATCTGAAGCCGCTGCTTGACGCGGAGCGAACGCTGCGCGCAGAACCGTCTCTGTCAGAATCAACGAAAAAGACGCGTTCAAAGCGCAGAAAAAATGGGGAATAATGCGGAAAGCCGCGCCCGGCCGGGCGCGGCTTTCCGTTCTTTCGGGTTGATGACATCTCTGCGGCGGCAGTACCGGTAAACGCTGCCTTTTTGGAGAGGGGCTTGCGGAAGCTCATTCCTCGCAGCCGCAGTGAGGGCAGCCGGATTTGGACAGGCAAGCGAGGAAACGATACAGCCCGAAGAAGGTGAACGAGATCAGTGCGTAAAGGGCGAAGGTGATGATCGGGTAGATGATTCCCGTTGCGACAGCAAGCGTAGCGAAGAGGTTCGCCAGCATTGAGACCGCGAACAGAAGCAGCGCGGGGATCAGCACCCACAGGCCCGTTTCACAAATGCATCGATTGAGGCGGCGATCCTGCCGCAGAAGGCTGGAAGCAGTGATCGTCTCGAGCAAAAGCGCGATCAGGCTGAGCAAAAAGCCGAAGCGGTAGCCCAGCGGATACAGCACGGGGAAAAATCGAATCAGTACGGCAAAGCCGATGCCGAGGATTAGGCTCACGACAATCGTAGCGATGTCGTAGCGTTTGGTGTCGTTCAACATATGGATAGCTCCTTTGTGAAAAGCAAAATACAGGCGTGGAGCGTTACAGTGATGCCATCGAGGGGTTAAAATCGATATAGTGTGCCGAAACCTTTGCCACAAAGTGGCGACCGTTCCCGCACATACCGCCCGCGCCGTTGGGGCAGGAATCCTCCGGCAAGATGAAACGGATCGTTTCGACGGGAATATCCGAGCAGCAGCTGTGATGATGCGCAGCCACGGTGAAGGTTTTCATGCCGCACGGACGTTCGTTTCCGCGCGAATCAACCTCACCGAGCGTCACGCCGACGGCAACACGCTTGCCGGGGCATACGTTGATCAGCCGCAGGGTTAGATCGAGGATCCGCCCCTGCCCGTCGATCATGGTGTTCCCAAGGTGACAGCGTTTATAGTCCTCGCATTTTTCAAAGTGAATGTCGCCGTTTTCCGGGCGAGGGGGACATTCGGTTTCCCGCATAGAACCGGCAGGATCCGGCGCCGAACGCACGGCCTCCACGGTCACGCGCTCCTTGAGGATTTCCTCCGAGACGGAGGAGGTCTTTGTGGGGCAAACAGGGCAGGAAGCCGCGTTTTGCCGTGGCTCGCTGACGTCCTCTGAGCCGATAGAGATATTTCCTAAGTCAATTGTCTGCATATGATGCCTCCTCGGAAGCCCCGTAAACGGCATGCCGCGCGGGGCCTCCGCTTTTATTTCGGTCGCGCGGGCGCTGCCCCGCGCGGGCCATGCCATATGGCGGACCGCACTGTGTACACACGCCATTCTATGCGTACTGCGTGATTTCTGACAGCGCCGCGCGGGATGAATTTTTACATTGTGTAAAAAATTATTGACTTTTCCCGTCCGATCCTGTATTCTATCATTAACGACATGTTGTAGAAAATAAAAAGGGAGTCAGTGCGATGAAGCTTTCTGCCGCAGAGTATGAGATTATGGAATGCGTCTGGGCGCTGGGCCGCCCGGTGACCAGCGCGGATATTTTACAGGAGCTTGGGGTACGGCGGGGCTGGAAAGCGCCGACGGTGCTGACGTTCCTTTCCCGCATGGTGGAAAAGGGGCTGCTTCAAACCGAAAAGAAGGGAAAGCTGCGCAGCTATACCGCCGCCATGACGCGCGAAGCATACAAAAGCAATGAAACGCGCGATTTTCTGGAACGGCTTTACGATGGCAGCGTGCAGAATATGGTCGCCTGCATGGCGGACGGAAACGGCATTTCCGCCGAGGAGCTCGCCGGACTGCGCGCCTGGCTGAAAGAGAGGGAAGAAGAATGATGCGATTTTTCTGGACAGCGCTGCTCCCCTCCGGCGTCGTGGGGGCATCCGCCGTACTGCTGCTTTATCTGACGCGTCCGCTGCTGCATCGGATGGGTCAAACGCAGTGGCGCGTCCGCTCCGTAATGGGGGCGCTCTGCCTGTTTGTCATCCCGGTGTTTCGCGCGCTGCCGGTCTTATCCGCAGTGCTGCGCCTGGTGCGAAACGCCCCGGCGCCGGTGGCCGGGCCCATACCTGTCCCCGCGATGACCGGGACAACGCCCGCCGCGTTTTATGCGCCGGTAAGCGGCGCGGGGCCCGAGCCTGTGGCGGAAAACGCCCTTTGGCAATTTCTGCCCGCGCTTTGGCTGGTAGGGATGGCGGGTCTGCTTTTCCTTCAGGGGATGATCTATCTGCGGTTTACGAGGCGTCTGGGGCGGGAAAGCCGGCCTGTAACGGACGCCGCGATTTCAGCGGCGCTGCGGGACGCGTGCCAAAAGAGCGGGCTTTCCCGTGAGCCGAGGCTGCGGGAGGCGAAGCTTGCGTCCCCGTTGGCGGCCGGCGTGCTGCACCCGTGCATTTATTTGCCTGCCGGGGCCTCGCGTGACAGCGCTCTCGACTATGCGCTGTACCATGAATGCGTCCATCTGCGCAGGCGGCATCTGCTCTGCAAGCTGGCGGCGCAGGCGGTGCGCGCGGCGCATTGGTTCAACCCGGCCGCGTGGCTTTTGCCGGGCCTCTTGAGCGAGGCGTGCGAATTCGACTGCGACCGCGTTGTCTCTGCCGGGCTGGACGGCCCGCAGAAGCGCGGCTACTGCGCGGCGCTGATCGACGCTGCCGATATGGGCCGCGTTCCGGCGCCGGTCAGCGCGTTCGCCCGTCCGGCGAGAATCCTGCGCCGGCGGATCGATGCGGTGCTCGCGCCGGATGTCCGTCTGCCGCGGCGCGTGATATCCGCAGCGCTGTGCGCGGCGCTGGTGCTTGGCGCGGTGGGACTGACGGCCTGCGCGGCGGGACAGGCTGCGGACGAGGTCGCGTCGCAGCTTCCGCAAAATGTTCACATGGACAGCGCGGCGGACGAGCCGGATTCTCCGTCCCGGAGCGGTCTCGCGCCGGAGGACTCGTCTTTGCCCTTGGATGGTGACGGCGCGTCCCAGCCTCAGCAGCCGGAGGACAACGCGAGCAAGCTAAGAGAATTGACCGAATGGATCTCTCCCGTGCCGAACGTTCAGTGTGTTACGTCGCGTTTTGTGGAGGGCTCGCACCGCGGCGTGGATCTGGTCGCGCCGGAGGGAGAGGAAATTCTCGCCGCGAACGGCGGCGTAGTGCTGGAGGCAGAGAACCATTGGTCATGGGGCAATTATGTGCTGATTGACCACGGGAACGGCATGGCGACACGTTACACACATTGCAGCGAGCTGCTGGTACAGGCGGGCGATACGGTCGCGGCGGGGCAGGTCATCGCCCTTGTCGGAAATACGGGCTTCGCGACGGGGAATGTCTGTCATGTGGAAATGACACGGGACGATGTGCTGATCGATCCGCTTTCCGTGATCCCTCTTCCGGCAAATCTCGCGTACCCGTTTCAAATCACGGGAACGGATCTTTGGGACGAGGACAGCGAGGTTCGTTCTCTGCCCGACGCGATGACGGCGCTGCTTGGCGACGCTCCTTCCGCGCAGGAGCGGGAAAGCTTTGAGCAGGGCGCGCAGTTCCGCGAGGTCACGATGAAAAAGCCTGTCACAGTGATGAACCAGCCGATTGGCGAAGCGTATCTCACGCTTTCCCTGTGCGAATACGACGGAAAGACCGTTGTTTGCGATGTGACGAAATACGGATTTTTTGTCGACAGGGAATGGAGCGAACACTGGAATGTTTTTCTCTACATCGATCGTTTTGGCGATGAGGGAACGCCGACCGAGATCACCATCGGCGTGACGCTGCTGAAAGCGGGCGAGAGCGATTCCACGCTCATCACCAGCACATTTGTTCCGGAGCTATGATGCTTTGGCCTCGCGGCCGCCGCGTTTTTTCGCGGAAAAGGGATTGACAAATTCGAGGGGATGACGTATAATAGTTATCGCCGCCAAGCATGGCGGCGATGTCCGGGTGTAGCGCAGTTTGGTAGCGCGCTTGAATGGGGTTCAAGAGGCCGTGAGTTCGACTCTCGCCACTCGGACCAAAGAAAAAGCCTTGAAAACAAATGTTTTCAAGGCTTTTTTGATGTTTTTCATTTTGTGGACCGGCGAAAAGCGGGGGAGTCGGCCGGTCATTCGCGCAGGATCTTATCCGCGACATAAAGGCCGTGCGCCGCGGCCTGGCTGAGGGAACGGGTAAAGCCGGTTCCGTCGCCCACAGCGTAAATCCTTTCGCAGCCTTCCAATTCAAAATCCTCGCAGTTGGGGCGCGCGGAATAGTATTTGCACTCCACGCCGTAGAGCAGCGTATCATAATTCATTGTGCCGGGCGCGATCCGATCCAGCGCCTGCAGCGTTTCGATGATATTGTCCAGCTGGCGCTTGGGCAGGCACAGGCTGAGGTCTCCCGCAACTGCCTTCAGCGTGGGGCGCACCGTGCTCTGCGCCAGCCGCCGTTCGTCGGTGCGGCGTCCGGCCAGCAGGTCGCCGAGGCGCTGCACCAGCACGCTGCCACCGCTGATCAGATTCGCGAGGCTCGCGACGCTGCGCGCGTATTCGATCGGCTCGCGGAAGGGCTCCGTGAAACGGATGGTGGAGAGCAGCGCGAAATTAGAATTTTGACTTTTTTTCGCTTCGTCGACATAGGCGTGTCCGTTCACGGTCAAAACGCCGGAGGTGTTTTCCATTACGACCTGCCCGCGCTCGTTGAAGCAGAACATCCGCGTGACGTCTCCGTATTGCTTGGAGCGGTACCAGATCTTCGGCTCGTAGATTTTATGGGAAAAATCCTCCCACACAATGCTTGGCAGCTCCACGCGCACGCCGATGTCCACCTGATTGTTTTTCAGCGGGATGCCGTTTTCCGTGCACCATTTGGCGAAAAAGCGGCTGCCGACGCGCCCGACCGCGAAGACAATGTGCGACGCCGTGACGTCATCCCGCTCGCCGTTTCGCTCGTACCATACGGTATGGGCCGCCTTGTCGACGTCTATGACATTGGTATCGGTCAGGATGGTGACGCGCTCCCTCAGGAAAGAAACCATTTTGCGCATCGTTTCAAAGTTCGCGTCAGTACCCAAATGTTTGAGCTGTGCCTGCGCCATATGCAGGTCGTGCTCAAGGCATTTTTTCTTGAGCTCGTCGTTTGGCATAAAGCGCTCAGCGGGCGCGCCAAAGCTTTGCAAAATACCGTCCGCCTGTTCAATATAGGCCAGCACCTGCTCGGGCGGAAGAAAATCAGGCAGCCAGCCGCCGTATTCGGTGGAGATAACATATTTTCCATCCGAAAAAGCGCCCGCGCCGGCCATTCCCTCCATGATGGCGCAGGAAGGGCATCGGACGCAGGCCGGAACCTTTCCCGCAACAATGGGGCATACGCGCTTTTCAATATCGTGGCCCTTTTCCAGAAGGAGGATGCGAAGCTCCGGCTTTTTTGTCGCCAGCGCATAGGCGCTCATCAAGCCGCCGATTCCGCCGCCGATGATCGCGATGTCGTAGGATCTCATTTTTACGACGCTCCTTTGTCTTTTATATTTTCCTTTGCTTTCTGTTTTAAGGCATACTCCGCGACGGCGCGGTCGTATACGTGCAGGACGGCGCGTATGAATTCCTTTTCGCCGTAGCGCCGCGTAAATGCGCTGACGGTTTCCCGGCGTTTGGCGCGCTCGGCGGGGGAGAGAGCATCCGCCTCGCGCAGGAGCGCCGCCATCCCGGCGGCGTCCGTAAAGACGTTCCCGTTTTCACCGGGAACGATCTGTTCCTGATTGTAAATATCCAAACGCTGGACGACATACAGCCCGCTGGCCATCGCCTCAAGCATGGAGATGGAGTTCATCTCCGACAGCGAGGCCGTGGCGAACAGGTCGCACGCGTGGTAATAGGGCGGGAGCTCATTGTGCTCGATGCGCCCCATCATCCGCACCTGATCTTCGACGCCAAGCCGAAGAATCTGATCGTCTAAATTCTGGCGCTCAGGTCCATCCCCGATGATGAACAGCTTAAAGCGGCTCTGTCCGCGGAAATGCGCCGCGAAATAATCGATCAGCACGTCGATGCTCTTTTCCTTGCCGAGGCGTCCGACAAAGCAGACCGCCGTGTCTCCGTCGCGGATGCCGAGCGCGCCACGGGCTTTGGTAATGGCGTCCGGGCTAACATTTTCCGGCATGAAGTCCGACAGGTCGACAATATTGGGGATGATGTTAATATGACGCTCCACGCCGCACCGGCGCAGGAACTCCACGACCTTCGGCGAAGGGCCGATGATCTCGGTGGCACGGTTGGCCACCTTGCGGAAGTAGACGTGAGCAGCCGGCTTTACCATATTCTGGAAACGCTCCGGCGCGACGTAAAACATATAGTCGTCGTACATGGTGTGCAGGGTATATACGATTGGTTTTTTCAGCTTGCGCGCGGCAAACTGCGCGAAAATGCCCATGCTGAATTCGGTATGGATATGGATAATATCCGGGTTGAAATCCCGAATGATGCGCAGACGCTGGATGTTGAGCGGGTTGGAAAAGCCGTATCCGTAAATGCGCTTGAGCGGGATGGCAGGGCAGTACAGCACATTGTCCTTGACATAATGGCAAAGAGCCTTGGGGTTCGTGGTGACAATCAGAACCTCGTGCCCCTCGCGCTCTAAACAGTTTTTCAGCGTTTCGATATGCGTCACGACGCCGCTGATAAAAGGAAAGTAGGTTTCTGTAAAAATAGCGATTTTCATAAGGGAAGAACTCCTCTCAGCATAAATCCCCTGCAGATGAAGCCGGCGCACGCCTGGCGTTTCCAGAGAGAGACAAATCCAAAAGAGCCAAGCAGACCCGAGGAAAAAGAGTCTGGAACAAGCTCTCTTTTACTATAACAAAAAAAACGACGAAAGGGAAGTCGGAAACGCAAAATTGTTTTGCGCGTAGGGGAAAGCCCGTATTGGGTTGGATAGGTTCCGGAAATGTGCCGTCGAACTTTGTTGCCTGATACTTGAAAATTGCCCTCCGGCGCGTTATCATATATAATAAGGGAATCAATAACACATACTGAAAAAGGGAGGGCGCGTTATGCAGCGGTTCAGCGTATCTTTGGACAAGGTAGTCAAAAAGCTGCAGTTAGAGGTGGTCTATACCCCCACGGAATTGAAAAATATTCCAATCTATACGGCGGAGGTCAACCGCCCCGGCTTGCTTTTGACAGGTTATGACGAGTTTTTTGACCCTACCCGTATTCAGATATTCGGCAACGCCGAGATGGGATATCTGTCCACGCTCCCCGAGAGCGAGCGGCGCAGCCATATCCACACGCTGTTCGCGGCCAAGCCCCCGGCGCTGATCGTGACGCGCAACCTTTCGGTTTTCGAGGAAATCAGGGAATTTGCCTCGCAGTATGAGGTCCCGGTTCTTCGCTCGACCGAAAACACCTCCAGTCTGATGAGCTCGCTGATCTCGAATCTGAGCGTTGAGGTCGCGCCGCGCATCACGCGGCACGGCGTGTTTGTCGAAATTTACGGCGAAGGGATTCTGATCCTCGGTGAAAGCGGCGTTGGGAAAAGCGAAACCGCCGTTGAGCTGGTCAAGCGCGGCCACAGGCTGATTGCGGATGACGCGGTTGAGCTTCGCCGTGTATCGGATCGGACGATTGTGGGCTGCGCGCCGGAAAATATCCGCCACTTTATTGAGCTGCGCGGTGTGGGCATTATTAACGTCGCGCGCGTGTTCGGCGACGGCGCGGTGAAATTGAGCGAAAAGGTCGACCTTGTCGTGGAGCTGGAGCCGTGGGACAAAACAAAGCACTACAGCCGCACGGGGCTGGAAACAGATATGACCGATATTATGGGCATTCAGCTTCCCTGCACGGTGATCCCCGTCATGCCGGGGCGCAATCTCGCCGTGATCTTAGAGGCAGCGGCCATCAACAACCGTCAGAAAAAGATGGGCTACAACGCGGCGCGCGAGCTGCTTGACCGTCTTGGCTTGGATGAGGATATCGATCCGTCCTTGCGCTAAGGCATATGCCTACTCGCTTAAAAAGAAGTTTTGAACTAATAAAGATAAGACGAGAAAGAGAAGGAATTTGCTACATGAAAATTGCCGCGGATCTCCATATGCATACGCTCGTGTCCAATCACGCATTCAATACAATCACCGAAATGGCGCATAGGGCGCGCGAACTGGGGCTATACGCAATCGCGGTAACCGATCACGCGCCAAAGCTTCCTGATTCGCCGCACCCGTGGTATTTCTTCAGCATGACGCGGCTTCCCGAACAAATAGAAGGTGTCTGGGTGCTGAAGGGAGTGGAGTTGAATGTATGCGACGCCGGAGGCGGGATCGATTTTTCCCAGCGGGATATGGAGCGGCTGCGCTTGGATTGGGTGATCGCCTCAATTCACAGCGATGCACTTGGCCAGCCCTCGATGACGGAAGACGAGGCGACGCGGCTGTGGCTGAATATTGCGCGCAATCCTTACGTAGACTGTATTGGACATTCGGAGAGCAGGGCTTTCCGATACGATTATGATACGGTGACCAAAGCCTTCGCGCGGGAGTGCAAGGTGGTAGAGATCAACGCAAATTCCCCCATTGTGCGCCCCGGGAACGAGGACAATATGCGTGAGCTCGCGCTGGCCTGCAAGCGCAACGGGACGCGGATCGCCGTCAACTCCGACGCGCATTCCATTTACAATTTAGGGCAGTTCGACACCGTGCTGCCCATGCTCCGTGAAATAGATTTCCCGAAAGAGCTGATCGTCAACGCGAGCAGGGAAAATCTAATCGCCGTGTTGAAGGAGCGTCAAAAGCCGATTGCAGGCCGAATGGAGGAAGTGAAATGGGACGATATGCCATAGGGGTCGACTTGGGCGGCACCAGCATCAAAGCGGGGTTGGTGAACAAACAAAATCAGATTGTCGATAAGCTTTCCTGTGAAACGAATCTGCCGCGCCCGGAACGGGAAATCGAAGAGCGGATCGCCGGGCTGTGCGAGGAGCTGTGCCGTCATGCAGGAGTTTCGCTGTCGGAGGAGGTCGTCTCTATCGGCATTGGGACGCCGGGCAGCGTGAACGCCGAAACGGGCATTGTGGATTTCAATGAAAATTTCAATTACCGGAACTGGCGTTTGGCCGCAGCGATGGAAAAGCTGATGCGCCGCAGCATCCATATTGAAAACGACGCGAACGCAGCGGCCTATGGCGAATACATTGCGGGCGCGGCGCGCGGCGCAAAATGTGCTGTTGTCATCACGCTTGGCACCGGCATCGGCAGCGGCATCATCATTGACGGCAAAATTTTTTCCGGCTTCAATTCCGCGGGAGCAGAGTTGGGGCACACCGTTATCGTAAAGGGAGGACGGCCCTGTATGTGCGGACGGCGCGGCTGCTGGGAGCAGTACGCCTCAGCCCGCGCGCTGACCGAGGATACCCGCGCGGCGCTGCGCGGCGCGCCGGACAATATCATGTGGCGATATGCCGGAGGCGATCTGTCCCGCATTGACGCAAAAACGGCGTTCGACGCCATGCGCGCGGGCGACGCGCTGGGAACGCGGCTGGTAAGGGATTATGTCGAATACGTCGCCTGCGGCGTGACGAACGTCATCAATATTTTCCAGCCGGAGATTATTTGTATTGGCGGCGGCGTTTCCAAAGAAGGAGAGCCGCTTCTGGAGCGTATCTGCGAGATCGTGGACCAAGAGGATTACGCGCGCGACGGAATGAAGCGTACACAAATTGTAATCGCGGAGCTGCGCAACGATGCGGGCATCATCGGCGCCGCGGGCTTGGGCACACTGTACACGTGACAGCTTCGGTAGAAAAAACAGAACGGGGAGGCTCTCATGGCGCACTGGAATGAAATCGCGGCGGAATTCCGGCGGGAAGCGATCCCTTGCGAGCTCGGGGAGAAATTATCGCTTCACACCAGTTTCCGGATCGGTGGGCCCGCCCGCCTGTTTTGCGAGCCGCAAAATAAGCGGCAGCTTACCGCCGCGCTCGCGATATGCCGCCGGCACAAGGTTCGGTTCTATCTGCTGGGGAATGGCACCAACATTCTGTTCGCAGACGAGGGCTTTGACGGGGCGATCGTTCATATCGGCGCCGCGATGGGCGGGATCTTTCGGCAAGGCCGCACGCTGACAGCGGACGCGGGGGCTTCGCTTTCGCGCGTATGCGTCGTGGCGGCGAACGAAGGACTTTCGGGTTTGGAATTTGCGTTCGGGATCCCCGGCTGCGTGGGCGGGGCGGTCTATATGAACGCGGGCGCTTATGGCGGTGAGATCAAGGACGTCCTCTCTTCTGTTACGTTTTTGGATGAAACAGGCGCGGAGCAAACGCTCCCCGCAAAGGAACTGGCGCTGGGCTACCGTACCTCGGCCTTTGAGCATCGGCCTTGGTGCATTCTCTCCGCATCCTTTTTCCTGCGGGAGGACAACAGCAACAGCATCCGCATGCGTATGGCAGATTACGGACGCCGCCGCACAGAGAAGCAGCCGCTGGATATGCCCAGCGCCGGCAGCACGTTCAAACGGCCGCAGGGGGCGTACGCAGGGGCGCTGATTGAGCAGTGCGGCCTGCGCGGATGCGCCATCGGCGGCGCGCAGATCAGCGAAAAGCATTGCGGATTTATTGTTAATACAGGCAACGCCACCTGCGCGGACGTGCTGAGCCTTGCGGAAACCGTCTGCAAGATTGTGACCGAGCAAACGGGCTTTGCGCTGGAAAAAGAGATTCGAGTCGTCCGATAATAGACATAGAGAAGAAAGGCCGGGAAAACTGCTATGAATCTGCTGATCGTGACCGGGCTGTCCGGCGCGGGGAAGTCGCTGGCGATGCACGCGCTGGAGGATATTGGCTTTTTCTGTATTGACAACATTCCCGCGAACCTGCTCGCGAGATTGATGGAGTTCGCGCGGCAGAGCGAAAATCCGCTGGAACGTGTTGCGGTCGTGCTGGACAGCCGGGGCGGCCGCTCGGCGGAGGAAATCCTTAGGGCGCTCGAGCAGCTTCGGGAACTGCGGGTCGATTACAAAATCCTGTTTTTGGACGCGCGCAACGATGTGCTGGAGCGGCGCTATCAGGAAACGCGCCGCCGCCATCCCATCAGCATTGCCGCGGGCATTTCCACGGATGAAGCCATCCTGCGCGAGCGGGAGCTGCTCGCGCCGCTGTATGGGGCCGCGGATTATCAGATTGATACGTCGCTGCTCTCGACCGCGCAGCTGAAGGATCGCGTTGTTTCGCTGTTTGTGGACAAGACTTCGGACGCGATGACGCTGTCGATTCTTTCCTTCGGATTCAAGTATGGGCAACCGAAGGAGGCGGACATTGTATTTGATGTCCGCTGTCTGCCAAATCCCTTCTATATCCCCGAGCTTAAGCACAAAACGGGCTTGGATTTGGAAGTGTCCGATTATGTGATGCAGTTTGAGGAATCGCGCGGCCTGCTGCAGCGTATGGAAGAGCTGCTGCGCTATTCGCTGCCGCTGTATGTGAAGGAAGGGAAGAGTCAGCTAACTATCGCGGTGGGCTGCACGGGCGGAAAGCATCGATCAATCACCTTCGCGGAAAAGCTGGCGGTGTACGTAAAAAATATGGGGTATCATCCCGTGGTGGAGCATCGGGACGCGCAACGCCTGCATGTATAAAGACAAAAGGCTGTCGACGTTTCGCTTGGGCCGCGAAACAGGAAAGGGGAAACGCGGTGAGCTTTTCTCAAGACGTGAAAAAAGAGATCCTTGCGCATGAACCAGACGGGGATAGCTGCGCGGCTACGGCTTATGGCTTCGCGTGTTTCGCAAAGCATTTTGACGCGCGTGGCACCGCGTTTTATACGGAACAGCCCGCTGTAGCGCGGTACGCGAAAAAGGCGTTTGCCCGGGCAGGCGTAATTGGGAAAATCCAGCCCAGAAGCGGCGGGGAGGTCGGCAGCTATGAGTTTTCCGTCCATGACCCCGAGGAGGTTCGCCGCATGCTTGCGCTGTTCGGCCACACAGGGGACGAGCCGGGCCTGCGCTTGAACGATAAAAATCTCACTTCGGAGCGATGTGTCAGCGCTTTTACCGCGGCCGCGTTTTTGTGTAGCGGCACGATCACCAACCCGCAGCGGGAATATAATTTAGAGTTTTTGTCACCACGCCACTATTTGATCCTCGATTTTGAGGCGCTCTTGAAGGGACATGGTTTTATGCCCCGGCATATCCGGCGCAAGGGCTCCAATGTGCTGTATTTCAAAGCGAGCGAGCAGATCGAGGATATGCTTACCTTTATGGGTGCGTCGGGGGCGGCGCTGGAGATTATGAACCTGAAGGTGTACAAGGACATTCGCAACCGCGCGAATCGCATTACCAATTGTGAAACCGCCAACATTGACAAAACCGTGTCGGCCAGCGGCCAGACGCTGGCTGCGATTGCTTATTTACAAAGGCACGGCGCGCTTGAAACGCTACCGGAGCCACTGCGCCAGGCGGCGGCGCTCCGGCAGGCCTATCCGGATCTGTCCTTAAAGGAGCTGGCCGAGCGCTTTCAGCCGCCGCTGAGCAAATCCGGGCTTTCTCACCGGATGAAGAAACTGGAGCAAGTCGCCGAAGCGCTGCGGGAAAGGGCAAACAATGAATGACAAGGTGAAAAACTTTACGCATTTGCACCTGCATACGGAATACAGCCTTTTGGACGGCGCGTGCCGGATCGAGGGGCTGATGAAGCGTGTCAAGGCGCTGGGGCAGACGGCGGTTGCCATTACAGATCACGGGGTGATGTACGGCTGCGTGGATTTTTATAAAGCGGCGAAAAAAGAGGGAATCAAACCCATTATCGGCTGTGAGGTGTATGTCGCTACAAGGACGCGCTTTGATAAGGTGAGCCGCATCGACGGCTCGAACCATTTAGTATTGCTTTGCAAAAATGAGACAGGCTATAAGAATTTGATCCGCATGGTGTCCCTCGGCTTTACCGAGGGCTTTTACAGCAAGCCCCGCGTCGACCACGCGCTGCTGGAGCAGTATCACGAGGGGCTGATTTGCCTTTCCGCCTGCCTCGCGGGCGAGATCCCGCAGGCGCTTTTGGCGGGCGACTATGAAAAAGCGAAAAATCTTGCCCAATACTATGAGGAGCTGTTCGGCAAGGGGAACTTTTATATTGAAATTCAGGATCACGGCCTGGAGGAGCAGCGCACGGTACTGCCGCTGCTGGTCAAGCTGTCGCTGGAAACGGGGATCCCTTTGGTGGCGACGAACGACGCGCATTATCTGACGAAGGACGACGCGCAGACACAGCATATCCTGATCTGCATCCAGACAAACAAAACCGTCCACGACGACAATGTTTTGGAATTCGGAACAGAGGAGTTTTACGTCAAAAGTACCGACGAGATGTACGAGCTGTTCCGCGCGTGGCCCGAGGCGTGTGAAAACACGAACCGCATCGCCGAGCAGTGCAACTTTGATTTTGAGTTCGGCGTGACAAAGCTGCCGTATTTCGAGGCGCCGGACGGCATGGACAACCGCACCTATTTCAACCGGCTGTGCCGCGACGGCCTCGCGCGGCACTATGGCGACAATGTCCCGAAGGAGCTTACCGAGCGGCTGGACTATGAGATCTCCGTCATCGACCGGATGGGGTACATCAACTATTATTTGATCGTGTTCGATTTTATCAGCTACGCGAAGAGTAAGGGCATTCCCGTCGGGCCGGGACGTGGCTCGGGCGCGGGCAGCCTTGCGGCGTACTGCATGGGCATCACCAATATCGACCCGATCAAGTACAATCTGCTGTTTGAACGTTTTTTGAATCCGGAGCGCGTTTCCATGCCGGATTTTGACATTGACTTCTGCTATGAGCGGCGGCAGGAGGTCATCGACTATGTCATCGGCAAATACGGCGCGGACCATGTCGCGCAGATCGTCACGTTCGGCACGCTCGCGGCGCGCGGCGTCATCCGCGACGTGGGCCGTGTGATGGACATTCCGTACGGTACGGTCGACAGCATTGCGAAGCTTGTCCCGATGGAGCCGAAGATGACGCTGACCAAGGCGCTGTCCGTTTCCAGGGAGCTGCGCGAGCGCTGCGAGTCCGACCCGCAGGTCAAGGAATTGATCGAAACCTCGCTGAAGTTGGAGGGGATGCCGCGCCATGCCTCGACCCACGCCGCGGGCGTCGTGATCACGCGGGACGCGGTCGACGAATATGTTCCGCTCGCAACCAACGAC
>CANRZX010000029.1 GCA_947644575.1 uncultured Clostridia bacterium
GGCGGATCTTAAGCTTATTCGCGATGGGCAGGAAAATGCCGTTGGCGAGCATGGAGCCGTAGAACGTGGTGACAAGCGCCAAAGCCATCGCGGGCGCGATGGCGTCTGGGTCGCTGAGCTGCTTTAACATGTTAATCAGGCCCATCAGCGTACCGACCATGCCGAACGCCGGGCCGTAGCCCGCCGCCATCTCGTAAAACGCGCGGTCGCGCGCGTGGCGGTCGTCAAGATACTCGAGCTCGTTTTCCAAAATGCTCTTTACCTTCTCGGCGTCCACCGCGTCGACGACGAGCATCATGCCGTTTTTCAAAAACTCGTCCTTGGTCTCCTCTAATTTCGCCTCTAATGAAAGCAGGCCGTTCGAGCGCGCCTCCTCGGCCAGGTCGACAACCTCGTCGATATATTTCTGCGGATTGTATTTCTTCGGCATGAAGATGATTTTCAGATGGCGCGGGATCTTGCCGAATACATTCAGCGGGAACGAGACCATCAGCGCGGTGATAACGCCGCCGAGCACGACGGCCACAGAACTGGGATCCCAGAAGTTGCCGATGTTTTCGGGAATAAAGGAAACCGTGCCGCTGTCGAACATAATGCCGAATATGACCGTTCCGATCATCAGCAGCCAGCCCAAAACACTCATGATATCCATATGTGCGTAACCCTCTTTTCGCCGTGCGCACGATATTCCGCTCAGCCCAGCGGGGCCTGGAAGATGCGCCTTTTATAGTCCACTGTTTTCTGTATCACTTCATCCCGCGATTCCAGCACGATATGCAGGCTACCGGTCGTCAGCGTGATGGTGGTGTCGGGATTCGACGTAATGGTTTCGATCAAATCGCAATTCAGCGCGAATTCCGTCCCGCGCAGATTGGTCAAAACGATCATGCACTTCACTCCTTTATTTTTCCTTGGACAAGCGGATATTCACCGCCGCCGGCTATGGCCGAAAAAAGGAATATCCGCTTGTCCAAGGCGGCGAAACCCCTCGCCGCCCTGGGCCGTTTTTACCGAAGCGTTCCGAATCAGCGCTTCAGGTTGATAAGCTCCTCAAGCACCGTGTCGGAGACGGTGATGATGCGGGAATTGGCCTGATAGCCGCGCTGCGTGATGATCATATCGGAGAATTCTTGCGCCAAATCAACATTGGACATTTCCAGCGTGCTGTTCTTGATGGCGCCGGTGCCATCCTCGCCGGGAACAGCGAAGTTGGCCTTGCCGGAGTTTTCGGTCTCGGAGAAATAGGTGTTGCCGGACTGCTCAAGGCCCATCGGGTTCGCGAAGTTCGCGAGGTCGATGCGGCCGAGCACAAGGCGACCGTGTACCGGGTGCGAGCCAACGATCTTGCCGTCCGCGCCGATCGAGATGCCCGTCAGGTTCTCGTAGCTCTGCGCGCCGCCCTCGGTGCCGCCCTCGAGCGTCCATGTCTGCTTGCCGAGGCCCAGCGAGGTGGACGGCGTCGCAGGGGTGACGGTGCCGAAGCTGGTAACACCTGTGGGAAGATTGAAATCTGTTTGGGTAAGCTCTGCCGGATCCGCTACAAGCTTATCATATGCATCCTCTGAAACACGGATCGCCATATAATCATCCGCCGCGCCGCCTGTGGGCCGCAGCTTAGTCAGGCCGGATTGCTCGATTACACCCTCATAGGTCGTACCGCCGATTATAACACTGATCTGAGCAGTTTTATTTGTCTTATCAACTGTGCCGAGCGTGATACCCGTAACGTCGCCTGTGCCCAAAAAGCCTGCACTTGAAGCAACCTCCAGCGCAATGCCGGTCGGCAAAGTCGCCGCCGTATCCGCCGTAAACGTACCGCGCTTGCTGTTGTCTTTGCTGACGGCGATCTCGCCGCCCGTCAGGCCGCCCTGCGGGAAGCCCTCGAGCTCAAACGTAAATTTGCCGCCGGGATACGCGCCACCGTTCACCTGCTCGATGGCGTTGTTGATCTCCTCGCTCAGCTCGGCCATCGTATTGAACTTATGCGTTTCGTTCAGACGGACGGCGATATTGCTGCTACCGTTCTCCATGATAACCTCGAGCGGCTCGCCGTTCATGAACTCCGTGCCGTCGCTGCGTTTCGTGCTTGAGGAAATCGTGAAGCTGACATTGCCGAGGTTCGTCTGCGCGTCCGACGTGATCTTCAGCGCCTTGCCGAGCACGGTCGTCTCGAGCATGGCGTAGGCCGGCTCGACGGGGTCGACCGTGATCTGGATGATCGAGCGCCCTGGCTCGGTGCTGTTGAGCTGGCCGCTCGTGGCACCGGTGCCTAACACAAAGTTGCCGTTGGTGTCGACGAGGCGGCCGTTGGTATCGATGTCCAGCATGCCGGCCTTGGTATAATAGATGTTGCCGTCCGGGTCCTGCACCTGCAAAAAGCCCTCGCCCGTGATGGCGACGTCCAGCGAGTTGCCGGTGTTCGTCATACCGGATTGACCCATCAGCAGATCGATGCTGGCCAGCTGCGAGCCATAGCCGATGGACGACGGGTTGATGCCGCCGCGGGTGTTTGTGCCCACGGACGCGCCGCGCACCTGCTGATAAAACATATCGCGGAAGGTGGCGCGGCTGGATTTGAAGCCGTAGGTGTTGACGTTCGCGATGTTGTTGCCGATTACGTCCAGGCGTGTCATGTGGGTTTTCAGACCCGCCACGCCGGAGTACAATGCACGCATCATAGTGGGTTACTCTCTCCTTTTCTCAAAGGAACCGTTCCAAATGCAAGCGCTGAATCAAAATGTGCAAAGCAATTGGTTCGGCGCTTACCCAAAGCCGTCTGTCGTTCGGGCTTTGGCGTGACCTCCGGGAAAACGGCGTTTTCCGCGCCTCCCAAAATGGTCCGGTCACACGATTACGGTTCCGTCAATATTTGTGATGGCCCTGCCGCGCAGCTGTGAAAGGCTTGTGATGACCCTGCTGCTGCCGGCGTTGACGACAAACGCGCTGTCGTCCACAATGATGAGCGTATCGTTCATGCCCTTTTCCCGGGCGATACGCACTCCCTCGTTCAGACGCTCTAAGCTGCTCTCGGAGAGCCGGATGTTCCGCTGCTCCAGCCTGCTGGCCGCGTGCTTGGAAAACGTGACCCCGCTGTCCTTTTTTTGCAGCCCCTCGAGCACATCCCGGAAGGATTGCGCCTGCACCGCATCCTGCCTTGGCGTTTTGGCCGGGCCGGTCAGCCCCGCCGCGCCGGTGCGGATGGGTGTATTCAGGCGGCTTTGGAGCAAAATATCGTCCATTTTATCCGCCCCTTACACGGTTTCTGTCTGCTTGTTGTCGTCAGGCTCCTGACTGCCGGCGTCCTCTCCGTCCGTGGAATCGTCCGCCTTATTGTCCGTATCGGTTTTTTCGGGCGCCTTGCCCAGCTCCATGATCTGCGAAAGCGTGAACTTCTCGCCGTTGACGTACAGCGCGAACTCATCGTCCGCCAGCGTGACGCGCTCGACCTTACCCGTCTCCTTGACTAAATTGCCCGAGACGTTAAACTTCGCGCACGTGACCTCCTGCCCGATCAGCGAGAGCATGTAATTGTTCTTCATGTTCGAGGACATCTCCGACATCGCCTGCAGCGTGGAGAACTGCGCCATCTGCGTGACGAACTGGGTGTCGTCCACCGGGTTCATGAAGTCCTGATTCGTGAGCTGCGTCACCATCAGCTTCAAAAAGCTGTCCATGTTCAGGCCGTTGTCATCCTTGTCGACAAAGACGGCGTCCCATTTCTGGGTCTTCTGCGTCTCGTCGGCACCCGAGAAATCAACCGCGCCCGTGGTGTCGCCATACTTTTTCTGCTCTAAATAATTGCGGTAGCTGTCCTGTACGGAAATGGTATTGCTCATGCAATTTCCTCCTTTCTCTTTTCTTTGCGAAAGCGGCGTCAAATCAGGACATTGACATTCGCATCGTCCGGCGCGATCTCCTCGACAAGGTCCTCAAAGCCCTCGCCGCCGTCCGTGCCCCGGCGCGTACCGCCGTGCTGCTCCTGCTGCTGGTAGTGCCAGGCAAACTGCTGCTCGCCCTGCCCGCCCGTCAGCATGGCCTGCGCGGCGCTCTCCTGTGCCGCGGGAACGGTCACGATCTCCTGCACCTGCGCGCGCAAGGGACGCAGCGCGTTCTGCAGCGCGTTGACGTCGTTCGCAATCATTTTACCGACCTCCGCGCTCGAAGTAACGATGCGCAGCGCGATCTCGTTTTTCGATTCCGTCAGCTTGACGGTGATTTCCCCGAGGCCCTCCGGCTTCAGCTTCACGACGAACTCGTTTTTGCCCTGCCGCAGTTGGTCTAGGATCCCGGTCTTGAGCTGGTCGGCGATGTCCCGCAGTTCAGGCGTCTCCTGCCGTGCCGCGACGTTTTCGGAAACGTACTGCCGGCTGTCGACCGCCGCCTGCAGCGCCTCGATGTCCAGCGGCTGGTGTGTCTCCTCCTTGACGGCACGCGGCCTTTCTGCAATAAGCTCGCGAACCTGCCGCACCGCCGAAACGAACCGCAGCTGATCCGTGGGGACAAGGCCCTCGCCGTCCTCGTGCGGCTGCCATTCGGCTGTCAGCGTGTCGAGCAGCCTGCTCCACTCCGTGTCGCGGGGCTCGGTCTCCGTCTGCTGCGGCGCGGCCTGGCGCACCTGCTCCAGCAGGCCCTCCAAATGCGCGAGCAGCGGGTTCTGCGCCTGTGCCTGCGAAACGGCCTGCGCGAGCGCGCCGTCGGCCTGCATTTGCCCCGACAGGAATTCCATCGCCTGCGGCGCGGTCATCGATTGGGCCAACAGCTGCATCGCCGCCAAAAGCTGAGCGTCGTCCGTCTCGCCGTCCTCCATCGAGGAAAACAGCGTTCCGAGCATCGGATCCTCCGCCATCCCTTCGGCGTCCGTCTGCCCAAGCATCTGGCCGAACAGCATCGCGAACAGACCCTCGAGCCCGGCCGCTCCGCCCAGCGCGCCCTGCGCGATGTCCGGCTGTACGCCCGGCAGCTGCGGCACGGCGTTCATGGTAACTGCATCCATTCTTTCACCTCCTTTTCCGGTTGAATTTGGTACCCACCGTCCGGCGGGAATCTATGGAAAACCGGATCGCTCCGGATCCCACCGTAAAAATGCGCCGCGCCCGCCTGCCATAAGACACGCCGCGTCCGGGCGTCTTTCCCCGCCCGGATGCGTCACACCACCTGACGGCGGCTGATGTTGTTCACGACCAATTCCTCGACGCGCGCGGTCTCGGCCTTTTTCTCGCTCTCGCGGTATACTTCATACTGGCGTTCCTCGACCTTCTCGAACTTGGAAACCTCGCGCGAGGCCTCCGCCACAACCTGCATCTGGCGGTCGACGGATTTTTTCGCGTCCGCCAGCCTTAGGGCCAGCTCCTCTAACTGCATTCGGATGTTGGCCCGTCTGGCATTATATGCGATCAGCTCGGCCACCGTGACGCCCTCGCTCTGAGCGTCCAGCATTTCCCGCGAAATATCCTGCATGGCGAGCTCCAGCGCCTCGATCTCGCGTTCGATTTTGCGCTGCTCCTCCTGGAGCTGGGAGAGGCGGTTCTTCTCCGCGTCCAATATATTATTCTTCAGATCCAATATCCTGCGCATGGTGAATTGAAATTTCCTCACGAAATCTCTCCTTCCCATTCAAGGTATGGTGTTCCGATCGGTTTATGACACAATCTGCATAATCTGCCGCAGCGTCTCGTCAAAATCGGATTTGACGTCCACGGGCTGCTGCAAAAGCCGGTTGATGGCATCCATATGGCGCAGCGCCTCGTCGAGGCGGGGGTTACCGCCCGCCTTGTACGCGCCGATGGAAAGCAGGTCCTGATTTTCCTCGTACACGGCGAGCATATTGCGGATCTTGCCCGCGGCCTCGACATGTTCGGGCGCGGCGATCACGCTCATCAAACGGCTGACGCTGGCCAGCACGTCGATGGCCGGGTAGTGGTTGCGCATCGCGATCTTGCGCGAGAGGATGATATGTCCGTCGACAATGCCGCGCACGGTATCGGAAATCGGCTCGTTGGTATCGTCACCCTCGACCAGCACCGTATAAATGCCGGTGATAGAGCCGCGCTCGAAGTTGCCCGAGCGTTCCAGCAGGCGGGGCAGAACCGCGTAAATGGACGGCGTGTAGCCGCGCGCTACGGGCAGCTCACCGGTGCTCAGGCCGATCTCGCGCTGCGCCATGCAGTAGCGCGTCAGCGAATCCATCATCAGCAGCACATCCTTGCCCTGATCGCGGAAGTACTCAGCGATGGTGGTGGCCGTGAGCGCGCATTTTGAACGCATCATGGACGACTGGTCAGAGGTCGCAACCACTAACACCGTGCGCGCCAGACCCTCGGGGCCGAGATCCTTGTTCATGAATTCCACGACCTCGCGCCCACGTTCGCCCACCAGCGCGATCACGTTGACGTCCGCCTTGATATTGCGCGCGATCATGCCCATCAGCGTACTCTTACCCACGCCGCTACCCGCGAAGATGCCCATACGCTGGCCCTTGCCGATCGTCAGCATCCCGTCGATGACGCGCACACCCATTTCAATGACCTGGCTGATCGGCGGGCGGTCCATCGGGTTCGCGTGGTTGCCGTTGATGGAGTAGCGCACGCCCGGGGGAAGCGGCGGGCCGCCGTCGATGGGCAGGCCCAGTGCGTCGATGGTGCGCCCGATCAGCGCGTCGCTGAGCGAAATCGTCAGCTTCTGGCCGGTGTTCGTCACCACGCTGCCCGAGCCGATGCCGTCCACGTCCTGATAGGGCATCAGCACCGTGATCTCGTCACGGATGCCGATCACCTCGGCCAATACGATCTGCCCGGAGGCAAGGCGTATCTCGCAGATGTCGCCCACGTTGCAGGTGACGCCGGTGGCCTCGAGCGTCATGCCGACGCTTGAACGGATTTTGCCCTTATAGGAATACAAATTGCCCATGCGCAGCGCGCGCCGCAGCTGGGCGGTGTTGTCTGCCTGTCTCATTGCTCCGTCTCTCTTTGGGGCCGTTGACAAAGCCGCCCCTTGAAAAATTTCGGCGCTTCATTCCGGCAAATTTCATAAAAGTACTTGTTAAGGCACAAAGCACGGCGTGTCCGCCGCAGGCGGAATGCCGGCCGTGATTTTGGCCGGCAAGCCGAGAACGCCGCAGGCGTCACCCTGTGCTTTATGTTTTATTTGCCGAAAAATCGCTCTCATTTTCTGCGGGGCTTTGTTTGTCAACAGCCCCACTTTGAATCCGCTCCCGCAGATTGCCAAGCTGCGTGGCGATAGAAGCGTCGGTAACGCCGGCGGCCGTCTGGATCACGCAGGCGTCCTTGGGCAGCTCCTCCCGCGCGAATTCGATTCGGCGTCCCGCCAAAGTCTCAGCGTATTCCCGTTTCAGGTATTCCGCCAGCCCCGGGAGCTGATCGGAAATCTCGACTGTCACCCAATCGTCCGTCTTGACTGAGCCGACGGCCTGCATAACTAACTTCGCCATCCGCGTAGGATCCGCCTCGATGGTGTCGGCGAGGATTTTTTCCGCGACGCTGATCGCCAGCGATTCCAGCTCCCTGTTGTAATTAGCAAAAAATTGGTTCTGCCGCTCCGTCAATTCGGCGAGTATGGCGTCGACTCTCGCGATGCGCTCAGCAAGCTCGCGCTCCTTTTCCGTGCGCGCGTCGCGGTAACCCTCCTGCTGTGCGGCCGCGCGCAGCGCCTCGGCCTTTTCCTGTGCCGCCTGCGTGATTTTGGCGGCCTCGTCCCCGGCGTTTTTCAGGATGCGACGGGAAAGCTCCTCCATCTCCTGCCGGGTCGCCTCGGCCTCGGCGGCAAGCGCGTCGGCCTGCTTCTGCGGCTCGTCGCCGCGCTCATCCTCATCCGGTTCGGCCTCAGGCTGCCCGGGCTCGGGATCCGGCTGGCCGGCGGGGGAACGCTTCGGCTCCTCGTCGGCGGGAATGTGGAACACATCATCGGAGGATACCACCGCCCGCTTGATGATGCGCTCAAACAATGGCGTCCTCCTCTCCTCTTGCGATCACCAGCTGGCCCTCCGCCTCGAGCCGTGTGATGATCTCGACGATCTTCTGCTGCGCCTCCTCGACGTCGCGCATGCGGATGTTGTTGAGGTACTGGATGTCCTGCTGGATCGTCTCGCGCATACGGGCGGACATGTTGCGGAAGATGCTCTCCTTGACCTCCTCCGTGGTGGCCTTGAGGGCGACCGCCAGATCCTTCGTATCCACCTCGCGGATAAAGCGCTGGATCGCGAAGTCGTCGAGCTTGATGACGTCCTCGAAGACAAACATCAGCTTGTGAATTTCCTCGGACAGCGCGGGGTTGCGCTCGTCCAAGCGCTCGAAAATATATTTTTCCGTAGCGCGGTCGACGCGGTTGACAATATCCGCGACGTACGTGACGCCGCCCACTTCGACCTGCTCGGCGGAGGCAATATTCGCAAAGCGTTTGCCAAGAGTCTCCTCAACGATAGCGATCATTTCCGGTGAAACGCTGTCCAAATTGGCGATACGCTCCACCACGTCGATCTGCTTTTCGCGCGGCAGCTCAACAATCACCTGCGCGGCCTGCTCGCTGCGCGCGTAGGAGAGCACCAGCGCGATGGTCTGTGGGTGCTCGGGCTGAAGCATCATCTGCAGGCTGCGGTAGTCGGCCTTGCGGACGAAATCAAACGCCCTCGTCTGGAGGGATTTCGCCACGCGCTCCATATAGGAGCTGGCCTGCTGCGAGCCGAACGCCTTTTCCAAAATATCCTTGGCGTACAGCACGCCGCCCTCGTTGATGACCTTCTGGGTGACGCACAGCCCGTAGAAATCCTCGATGTTGTTCTGCATCTCCTCGGGGGTGATGCGGTCCAGCTTCGCGATTTCAATCGAGAGCTGCTCGATTTCCTCATCCTTGAGGTACTGGTAGATCTTTGACGCCCGATCCGCGCCCAGCGTGATTATGATCGAAGCCGCGCGCTGCGTCGGCGTCAGTTTTTTCGACTGTGACGCGGGCATGCTACTTCTCCTCCCTCATCATCGAGCGGATCAGCGAAGCCGTGATCTCTGGGTTCGCCTCGGCAAAATCTCGCACCTCATTGACGATCGCGTTTTCCTCGGGCTTCGCCGCAGCCAAAGCCTCATCCTGAAGCTTCTTCTTATGCTCGGCCACAGCGCGCTCCATCTCCATGCGCTGCTGTTCCTCAGCGTCCTCGATCGCCTTCAGCTCCGCCGCCGCCTTGCGCTTCTTGGCACGGCGCGCGGACAGGATCAGCACGAAAATCAGGATCAGAAGCAGCAACACGCCGCCGATGATCAGCAGAAGGAGAAGCTGGCGCTGCGACAGGCCCGGCCTGACCACCGGCTCGGCCGGCTCGTTTGTACCGACCTGCAGATTGGTAACGACCACATTGTCCGCCGTCAGGTTGACGCTTCTCGAAATCAGCGCCACAAGCGTATCCTCTTTTTCATCGGTGAAATCCGGGTCGTTGACAATGACGGCGATGGACGCGGCGCGGACGGCCTGTCCGCGCTCTAACTGCGTCAGAATATAGCTGTTGTCATAATCGATCAGACGGCTGTAATTCATCAGCGAGCCGTCCCCGGAGCCGTTTTCATAAGGATACTGCGGCACGTCGGTGTTGTTCTCCTCGCCGACAAGGCCCCCGACGGTGTCGGTACCCGTGCGGTTCATCGTCTCCTCATAATGGCTGCGCACGCCGCCGCCGTCACCGCCCTCCAGCGGCTGATACTCCTTGGTCTCGGTGACAAGCTTGTCGTAATCCAGCTGGACGGTGGCTACGGCTGTCACGCCGTCCGCGCCATAGCGCGGCGTCAGCAGGCGCCGCACCTTATCCTCCATGTGCTTAGCCATCAGGAGCTCTAATTCCATCATGCGCTCGCGGTAATCCGCGTCGCTCGCCTTTTCCTCCAGACCGAGAAGCTCAATGCCCGTGAAAGCGTCGATCACGGCGACATCCTCGATGGAAAGCTTAGGTACAGCGGTCGCCGCAAGGCGCTTGATCGCCGATACGCGCGCGGCGGTCAGCTCCTTGCCCGAAGCCATCGTAATCATAACGCTGCCCGTGCTCTTTTCCTGATTGTTCTGATCCCACGCGTAGTTGCTTGTCTCGGGTATATAATAAGTAACTACCGCGTCGACAATGTCCGGCTGGCGCATCAGCGTCTGCTGCACGCGGTCCTGCACCTGATGCACCAAAGCCACGCGCTTTTCAAATTCCGTAGAGGTAAAACCGGACGCGGAAGTAAACGTATCATAGCTGAGCGCCGTTTTCGGATAGCCGCGGCTGCTCAGCTCAAACACAAGCGAATCCCACTGCTCCGCCGGAACAGACACCTGCTTGCTGGTGCTAATCTGCACCGGGACGCCCATCTCCTGCAGCGTGGAATACACCTCGGTCGCCTCGGCCGACGTCATGCCCGGGAAAATCACCTTGTACGCCAGCCGGTTGATATTCAGCCAGAGCGCCACCGTAAGCGCCACGCTCAGTATGACAAAAACAGCCGTCAGAAGCATGACCCTCGTCCGTTTGGACAGAGCCTGCCATTTTTCCTTCAGCCTCTCAAACCAATCTCTGATTTTGTTCCAATCAAATTTTTTCATCGATTGCCGTTCGTCTCCGTACAAAAGGAAAGACTGACCCGACCTTGCCGCCGCGCGGAGAGAGTCAAATCAGGATTCCGAAGTTTTTATCAGATCTGCATCTGCAGGACTTCCTTATAGGCGCTCACCGCGCGCGACGCAAGCTGCACTGTCATCTCTAAAGAAGCCTGCTGCATCGCGGAACGGATCGCCATGTCGTGCAGCTCGACGCCATCCCCGGTGACGAGCGCGTAGGCGTCCAGCTCGGCCGACTTCTGCGCCTCGCCGAATTCCTGTATGGCCTCGCGCAGGGCATCCTGAAACGGAAGCGCGGCGCCGCTTTTTTTCGGCTCGGCCACCGAATCGGCGCCTTGGATCGATGGCAGGCTTTCCAGCCCGCTCAAAGGAACGATGTACATTTTACACTCTCCTTCGCCATGTTCTCCAATTATAACCGTATGTACTCTTTTATTTTACACAAAATTCATAGGTTTGTAAAGTTAATGGTAAGATTTTATTGTGCTTTCAGAAAATTTTATGAAGCTGCCCCATCTGTCATGTCACACCGCCATAAATTTGTGCAAAAGAGACAATCGGGCTGCCCTTTTCCGAAGATAATTTTCCATATTTTACGGGGATGCGCCGTTCCACGGGCACGGACCGTCATTTTCTCCCGTCATTTTTTTTCGCCAAATTTCGCGTGTTTTTCTCGGAAAAACCGCTCAAAAGAGGTAAAAAGGGGGCGGTGAGATAAGAAAACAAACCGCCTGAAAGGCCGCGAAACATGTCCGCGCCGCCCAAATGGCGCGGCCGCAGAACGAAAGCCGCCGCATTCCATTGCGAAACGCAGGGCTCTTAAGAACGCCGTGGTCGCCCCCCTTGGAGCATATACCGCCGTTTTGTTTTCTTATGGAACCGCCCAAAACCTGTCCCCTATATTCAACGCCCCAAGCCAAGGACCCGCGCGTCCCGTGCCCTCACCGTTTCATGGATGCCATATGGCTCAAGTGCTCGCGCTTGGCCTGATAGTAAAGCTCTTCAACCTGATCGACATACTCCAGCCCAAAAAAGGACGGCACCAGATAGGCGAAAATGTAGTCCATATCCTCGCCCTTTCCCAGCGCGATCATGGTCTCGGCAATGAGTATATACTTGAAAAATTTATTGTGGCCCATGTCGGCCGAGGTAAAGATGAGGTTGTACAGGACCTCCTCGACATTCTCCTCGTTCGCGGTCTCGACCACAATGCTGGCGGCCCGGCGCAGGAATTTATCCTGAAAACGAATCGGGTCGCGCAGCACCTCATCCATTTTCAAAAAGCCTTCTTCCTTCACGATAAAGGCCAGCGCCAGCAGCTCCCGCACGACGGAAAGACACTCGAGCTTTTCCTCCCTCGTACACTGCATGCGCTGCGTGTAATAATCCGCCGTCATGACGATTTTCAAAGCAGCGATCCCTCCCCGCTTTCCGGACGGCCTGTTTTCCCGGCCCCTCGGGCTGCTCATACCGCCGCGCCGGCCGGCGCGGCTTCTTTACTTGCCGATTTCTAAGCTTTTCAGCGCCAGCGCCTTCACGATGCCCAGCGCCGTCAAATTGGCCTGATACGCAGTCGAAGCCGCCATCAGGTCAATGCGCTCCTCAGTCGTATTCACGTTCGGATACATCACGTACCCCTCCTCATTCGCGTCGGGGTGATCGGGGTCGTACACGGGGATGAAGTCGCGGTCGTTCTCGACCACCTCGGTCACACGCACGCCGCCGCCGGACGTCCGGCGGCGCTGCCGGGTCAGCATCTGGCTGAAATCAATGCCGCGCTCCTCGAACACGACCTGCTGGCGCTTATAGGGCACTGGATCCTCGCCCTCGGCCGTCCCGGGGGTGCGCGTGGTGCGGGCGTTTGATATGTTTTGCAGCGCCACATCCATGCGCAGGCGCTCCGCGGTCAGCGCGGAGCCGGTAATATTCAGCGAATTCAGGAACGACATGGCTCATAACCTCCTGTTTTGCGGGCATCCCGGCCGGAAAGCGGGGCCGAAAATCCGGCTCGCCGCTTTCCGGTTTCGCCGCCCGGTTTGTTCGTACCGTTTTTATTTTGTAAACTGATTGAACACATAGCGCATGTTGGAAAAGGAATCACTGATTTTATTATACAGCGCCATCTGCTGGATGTAATTCTGCGTCAGCAGGATACTCTCCTTATCGGCGTCGACCGTGTTTTCGTCAGGGCGCATAGGGTCGTTCTCCTCATACACGGTCGCGCGGATGTTGTAGTCGCCTTTTTTCGCGCCGCGCGCATTCGCAAGGATGTTTTCAAACGACACGCTTTTTGCCTTATAGCCCGGCGTGTCGGCATTCGACAAATTCTGCAGGATCATCTGCTGCTGCAACGCGAGCGCGTCCAAGCCGCCCTGCATCAGATTCAGGCTGTAATCATTCCACAGCATCGGCGTCTCTCCTTTTATTATAAAATATTACCTTTTGCATCCCGCGCCGCAGCGGTCAGCGGTTCTCGTCCCGCTCGGTGAATTCGGCGCTAACAGGCGCTTCCTCTTCCTCACCCAACTGCTTCGCCATAATAACGAACCGGTGGTCGTGATCGCCATATTTCACGGTGCAAGTGGACAGCGTTAGGATCTTATCCTCGAGACCAACCTCGACATCATACTCATAGATAGATTTCTGACGCGCGGTGGCGAGCATTTCCTCAAACACGGCGTCCTCCGGATCGGCTAAAATGTACTCAAAGCTAACGTTCGTATAGAACACCGCGAACACCTGCCACTCCATCGGGTCCTGCTGGGTGCAGAACTGGATGGTGGGCGTCGCACGGGCAAAGGCCGGGTCGAGAAAACGGTACAGCTGGGAAAAGCGCCTGCCGTCCGGGTCGTCGGTGACATCCTCGTGCCCGTAAACGATGGTGTTGCGCGAGAGCTCATCCCGCGCGCCGGCCGTACACTCATAGTCCAGAAAGTAACAGCCGTAAACGTCATACTGCCGGCGCTCGTTGCGGCGCAGGTAAAACGCGTTGTCAAAGCTTTGCAGCACGCTGTTGTTGATCTCCGTGCCGGGCACCTTCAGCCACGCGACGGTGTCGCGGTTCTGCATGATCTCGTAATCGAGCGAATCAAGCATTTCCGCGTAATTCTCCGCCTTACGGCGGACGTTCAGCTCCGTCTCAGGCGGCGCGCTGGACGAAGGCGTGGCGGGCGCCGCCGCGGGCTCCTCCTCCATCGTCAGCACGAAGTACACCCCAGCGGCGAGCATCACCACCAGCAGCGTGACGGCAAACGCCACCAATACCTTTTTCATGAGACGTCACCCGGCGCGCGGCCCTCCCCCGTTGTGGGGTTCTGCTTGCTGCCGAGCGTCGCGCGAATCTGCGACAGCGTGTTGGCGTAATTTTCCGCCCCGACGATCGAATGGAAACGCGTGACAAGATAGGTCGAAAAGTGGTTGACCGGCACCGAAATGGTGCCCTGCGCGTTGGAGCGCAGCGTGCCGTAGAAATCGATGCGCTTCTCCTCGCGGTTGTAGTAGTGCCAATACAGCGTCTGGCCGCCGTACTTGTTGCCTAACTTGATATTCAGCATCGCCGGGCCGGGCAGGTCGCCGTGATAATCGAAATAGATCATGACAAGGTCGCCCATGATGTCGGCGTTGGCGCTCCACTGGCCCATATGCGCACGGATGTCTTCCGCCGCCGGCGAGGAGAACGACATATCGAAGTCGTAAATCTCGCGCGTGGGGATCACCGTGTTCAGGTTCGCGGCGTTAAAGGTCAGGGAATAATCCAGCCCTTGGAAAATGATCGTCTTTTCGGGATGCTTCTTCAGCTCGCTGAACACGCTGGATTCGACGCGCGGATACTCGGTGACGGAGACGATGATGGGATTCTCCTCCGTCTCGAAGTCGAGATCCTCCGCCGTCAGCGGCGTCAGCGTCTTGAGCGCGTCCTCCTGGTTACGGTAAATCGTCACGTTATATTCCTTTACCTGCGTCTCGTCCGGGGATGTAACCTGAATCTTCACCTGGTTCTCGCCGTCCGCGAGCGCCAGCGCGTAGTTGCCGTTGTAATCGCCCAGCTCGCGCGTGCCGGTAAACACCTTCACCTGCGCCAACGGGTCGTCGGGCTTCGGGATGATGTCCACCGAATAGGTGTCCTCTTTCACGGCCACCTCGTAATTCTGGACGGCGGGCTTGAATTCCGGCGTCATAACGCCGCGCTCCACCCGGAGCAGCCCAAGGTCGGCGTTGCTCGTCTTGTCGACAAGGTTCTGGTTATACAGGGCCAGCTTATATAGCATCGTCGTTTTGCCGTCCTCGGCGGTGACGAGGATGCCTAATTTATTGTCGACCTCCAGCAGTTCCACCAGCTCGGAGAGCTGCCCGCTGTCGACCTGCACCCCGCCCTCCAACTTACCGTCGCGCACGGTGCCGATCATAATCGTGGCGTTTTTGTCATTGGCCGTCGCGGTAATATGGATACCCTCGGCATTCTCCTCCACCGTACCGGAATAATCGGTATCATGCGGCTTGAACACCGGTGAAATCCCGTCCTCGGTGAGGCCGTCGACCGTCAGCTTTTTCAACAGCGCATCGGTGCTGGGCGGCTCCCGGTCGATCTTGAAGGTGTAGGTTTTGGTCGTCTTGCCGTCCTCGGCGGTAACAATCAGGTCGAATGTGCGCGGCTTGCCGGGGTCGTTCAGCTTATACGGCGGCGTGCTGCGCTCGGACACTAACGTATCGAGATTCAGCCCCGTAGAATGGATCAAATTTTCGCTGTCCCGAAGCTGGATGCTTGCGTTCGGGTCGCTCAGCTTCGCCGTAAAGGAGACGCCGCGCACCGCGTAGGGCACGGTGATATCGTAGCTCGTCTCGTCGCGGTGGAACGCGAACATTTTCAGCGCGCCGCCGTCCTGATCGTTCAGCGCGACGCTCAGCAGGTCGGCGTCGGTATTGGCCTCGGCGCGCTCGATCTGCACCTGATACTCGGTATAATAGCTCTTGTTCCCGGCAGCGTCCAGCGCCTCGCTGGTCTTGCCGTCGCCCGCCTCGGCAACAAGCTGCACGACAAATTCGTTGTACACCAAATCGGTGCTGCGCGCCGCCAGCTCGACTGGCTCGGAAAAGACGTTGGGGTTGTCGATGGTCGCCAGCAGCTTGGTCTTATCCTTATTATAAATACGGATGGCCGAGACCAGCTCATCCTGCGGCGTGATCTTGAAGCGCACCGCGCGGGTGGAATACGGCACGGCGTTGGCGTCCGTCACGCGATAAGGGCCGGTGTTGTCGGCGTTGAACGCGGGGGTATACGTCAGTGCCTTGGGATTCTCGGAGGTGTCCGCCGCGTCCACGATGCTCAGCGCGCTCATGCGCGATTCCACGCTGGGCGGCAGGCGATTGACGAATACACGGTAGTTGCCGGTGGCCCCGGCGTCCAGCTCGCTGCTCAGGTTGATCTCCGGCGTGATGTCCACATTGAAATACGGTAGGCCCTGCACGCCCTCGAATTCGCCTTTTTCCGTGAGGTTCTCCAATTTTATGTATTCCTTTGTGCCGAGGAAGCTCAGGCTTTCCAGCTCGGGCCGGTACTCCACCTTCGCGCGCGGGAAATTCTGCAGGGCGCGCACGCGCAGGATCTTCGTGGAATAGGGCACGGTGACAAGGTAATCGTTTGTCTCCGGGTCGAAATTCGTAATCAGGTTCGTCTTGCCCTCCGTGTCGTCCTGCATATAGACGCCGAGGGATTTCAGGCTGGCGTCCTCACTGGGTTCAACGCGTGTGACGCAGACAACGTATTCCGTATAGGCGCGCGGATCCGCCGCCTCGACGCGGAAGCTGATCCAGTAGACGTTGCCCACCATGT
Organism: uncultured Clostridia bacterium; assembly: GCA_947644575.1. Lineage (GTDB taxonomy): Bacteria > Bacillota > Clostridia > Oscillospirales > Ruminococcaceae > Ruthenibacterium. The sequence continues at coordinate 16,418 of CANRZX010000029.1, forward strand.
TTTTACTTTTATCCGCCTTGTCCTCCTTGAGGCGGATCTGGATGCTGCTGCCGCTGCGCACCGTCGTCGCGGACGTTGTGCCGCCGTCGCCCGTCACAATCTCGCCGGGCGTCGCGGCCCCGGACGCCGAGCCCACAAGCAGCGGCGCGGGGTTGCCCTTGCTGTCCCACGCGCGCACGGTGATGGGCTTTTCGCGCGCGACCGTCTCGTTGATGACGGGCGTGAAGTTGTACGCCTCGTACACATAGGGCAGCTGGATCACGGGCGTCTGATAATCGCTCTTGGCCGGGTCGAAGCCGAAGTCGATCACCGGCTCCTTGTTCCCGGCATCGCGCAGGACAAGGCTGCTCAGCGACGAATCCGTGCTGGGCGAGGTGTCGGCGACGATGATCGTCGTCGTATACGTCGAATCGAGCCGGGGCTGATTGTTGACAAGGTTGTAGTATTCGATTTTCAGCTTCACCGCGCCGGGCTGTGCCGCGCGGATCAGCAGCGGTTTGGCGCCCTCCCCGGCGTAGTCGCTGCCCGCCTTGGGGTTCACGATCTGCGCGCCGGGCGCGTAGGGCTCCATAACATTCTTGTCGGACGTCGTAAACAGCGTCACGGCGTCTAAATTGGCGTTCGCGGCTAAGTTCGCGTCGTCCGGCTCCTCCAATGTCACGATTGCGTACAGCGAGCGCGCGTTTTTCTTGCCCATGTTCAGCTGGAGCTCGTAATCGCACGCGCCGGTTCCGGGCTTTGTAAACTCCGCGATCCCGCCCCGGAACACATCCATGTTGATCTGCTTGGGCAGCTCCTTCGGAAGCTCCTTGAACGCCGGGTACTGAGAGGTCGGGTATTTGTCGCTCGGCACGGAGACTGCGCCCTCGGGCAGGCCGTACTTCTGGTCGGTCGGCGTCACGCTCGCCGTAATGCCCCGGCCGCGAACCGTGACGTCGAACGCGTGCGAGGCAAGCGGCTCATTGTCATAATCCTTCTCCTTATAGTACACCTTCGCCGTCAGCGTGCCGGAAATATCATCCTCCAGCGGCTTGATCTCGACGACCGACGACGGGTGCTTTTCGGTGCCCTGTCCCGGAGGCGGCGTCTCAATCACGGCGTCGGCCGCCTCACTGTACGCGGCCTGCGGATCCTTCTCATTTTGGAATTCGTCCGGCACGGTGGAGGAGAGTGCCGGCGTCCATTCCCAGACGATGTCAAACTGCGCGTTATAGCGCCAGTCGTACGTCGTCAGCGTAATGTTCTCGGTAATCATCTCCAACCGGTCGCCCTGCGCCATCTCCAAAAAGGCGCCCTGGTTGTTGCTGCGGATGTTGGAGGCGATCTGCCCCGCCACGAATTTCGGCGTCGCGACGGTCAGGTTCAGGATTTCGGAGGTGGGGCGCGCGAAATCCAGCCGGTAAACGGAGCCGTGGCGGATGTAGTTGTTGGGAACGCGGGGCAGATCCTCGTTGTCTTCCTTCATAAGCCCGTCAGCCTCGTTAGGGTCCCTCTGCAGGACACCGTCGGCGTCCAGATAGCCATTGCCGTCGATGTTCAAAATAAAGCTGTAGGAAAGCGGCTGGTAAAACCAAAACTCCAGCGTGCCCGTCCCATCTGCCTTCGTCAAGGTGATCCATATTTTTTTGTTCAGCATACTCGGCCTGCCAAGATCGGATTTGCTGCCGACGATCGCCGCCTTGCCGTTTTTATACTCCTCAAATACGCCCCCGGCGTCCGTCACCTTGAAGGTGGGCGTGGGGCTCGTCGGGCTTTCACCGACGTCGCACTCAATCGTAATGTAGCTGTCCTCCGAAATGGCAAGCGGCGTTTCGAGCTGCGCCGTATCGCCCACAGAACCGCTGCCGGCCACCGCTTCGGCCGCTGTCCGCCACGCCGTCACCCTGCCCGCGTAGCCATTTTTCGACGTAATCGAATTGATGTTGGCCGTGACGCGCAGCTGTTCCTGCGTAAAGGTGTCGTCCTTCGCCGTGGCCGTAATGTCATACTCGCCGGGACGGCCCGTGCCGACAACGCTCGGCGTCAGGCCGCTGGTGGCGTCCCCGCCCGGGTTGGTCGTATTCACATTCAGCGCGTGGCTCGCGCCGGATTCCGAGGGCAGGTCGGCGTTGCCCAGCGTCATCTGCACGGTGACGGTGCCGTCCGTCAGGATATACGCGCGGTCGCTTTCATCCTTCTTGACGCCGTCCTTCGCCAGATAATCCCATGTGTAGTTGTTGTCGTATTTCAGCGCGATGTACTGGCTGTCGCCCGCCGCCGCCAGCGCCGCGCCGGCGTACAGCGAACCAAGGCACAGCGCGCTCAGCGCCAGTGCCATTCCCTTTTTCAGCTTCTTGTGATGTTTCATCGCAGTTCCACCCTTTTTCTTCGCGTTCCAACGGCGCCCTGTCCGCATACGCCGAAAAGCCCGTTTTCGGGCAGTCTTCTATTTATTATATTCGGTTCGCGGAAAAAAACTTAACCCTCGCCGCCGCGCAGCGCCTCGATGGCGTCGACCGTGACGCGGTAATCCCGTTCGAGCGCCTCCAACTTCTGAGCCGCCGCGTCGCTCCACGCGCCGCCGCGCAGCGCCTCCGTCAGCGCGCTGCTCGATTCATACAGGCGCGTAAAGCCGAGGTTCTGACACACGCCCTTAATCGTGTGCGCCGCACGGAACGCCTCGCTATAATTTTGCTCCGCCAGCGATTGGTGCAGCAACGCATAGCTGCCGTCGTCCAAAAAGCGCAGCGCAAACCGCTGCACCAACGCCTCGCCGTGAAGGCGGCCGACCACGCCCGCGTAATCGCCGCCCAAAGCGTCGTAGCATTCTTTCAAATTCATAGCCGGTCCCTCCGAGCGGGATTTGCTCCCGCAATTCATCCTATCGTTCATGTGCCGAAAAGGTGACTCCTCTGCCCGGTCCGCCGTTTTTGCGTAAGCCGCGCGGCAGCGCACAATCCCTATATTATTATACTCGATTTCGCAGATAGTGGCAAGTGGAAAAGTGTGTAATTTCCGTGTAAGATGCGCGCATTCCGTTGCTTTTGCGCAAGTTCCGCATTATAATAATTATGTAGAAGTGTTCGTAAGCGTTTTCCCCGGTATGGCGTCAGTCCGTCCCGCATTGGATCAGAAAGGAGAAACCGAAATGAAAAAGCTCATCTGTCTCGCCGCGCTGGCAGGCGCGGTCCTGCTGGCCGGCTGCGGCAGGGGTGCGCCCGTCCCGCCAAAAAACGCCGCCGTTCCCACATTTGTCGTCGGCATGGGCTGCAGCGACGCCTCGTGCACCGACGTCTCGCACCATCACGACTGCCCCGCCGACTGCGCGGACTACAGCCATCATCATAACTGCCCGCTCGACTGCGCCGACGCTTCGCACCACCACGCGGATGCGCACCACGATTTCGCGCCGCAGGTCGCTTCCTCCGCCGTCTCCGCCCCGGCCCTTGCCGTCCCCACGTTTGTCGCCGGCATGGGGTGCGCCGACGCCTCCTGCACCGACGTCTCGCATCATCACGACTGCCCCGCCGACTGCGCGGACTACAGCCATCATCATAACTGCCCGC
>CANRZX010000030.1 GCA_947644575.1 uncultured Clostridia bacterium
GTTCCTCATAAATGAAGCATCGCCGGTAGCTATTCCCCGCGCCCCTTGAGGCGCTCCTAATCCACCATGATATCCGGCTCCCATCAGGCGCTCACCGCCTTTCGATGGCAGGCGGCAAATTCGCTGTCGAACTGCAAAATCGAAATGCCGCTGTCACGATAAGCCGAAAAGATGTCGTCCGGGGCAGAGCCGTAGACGATCAATCTTTGCGGCCGGAGCGTTTCCATCACAGCGGAAAGTCCCTGCTTGAAATACCGCCGATCCTCCCGCCCTTTGATGCAACCGTGCGAGCCAACGGCAATTGTGCCGCCCGGTTCGATTCCTGCACAACAGAAGCCGTAAGTACGCTCATCCCCAAATCGGATATTGGGAATCACAGAGACGCCGTTTTCCTGCAGCCAATGACCCAGCGCCCGTCCGCGATAGACGTTATTGGCCTGCATGACAAGCGGCATATCCCGATAAAGGCTGAAGTCCGGTGATATCACGCCCGCGTACCGTTTCAGAATGGGCAGATACAATCGAGGCCGATTCCACAGCCGCTCAATGCTGGCGTCGTCCTCGAAAAAGTGAACCCATGCGCAGGAATCTTTGTGCCGGATGGATTTGGAAAAGGAGATAAGCCGTTCCGGTTCAGCATCCTCCGGCTTCATGCGGGGAATCTCCCATTCCCCGTCATACACCGCGCTTTCTACCAAAAATGCGCGAAAAACATCCTTACACCCTTTGCGGGTGCAATTTTTTAATGACATAATGCTGTTTTTCCTTTCTGAAAATTTTTCCAAATAGAATTCGGGGCTTGAAAAATTTCTCAGAATGTGGCATAATGTCAATACCGCTCGACAGAATGCCCGCATTCTGAGAGACCGCGCCATGAGAATTGCCGCTAACAATTCTCGTGGCGTTTTTTATCTACACTCAAACCGCATCAGCTCCTTTGCGCAGAAATCGATATTGAATAGACGCAGCTTCGTCAGAGACCCCGCATAGTGCCGCTATTTCATAAGGGCTTTTGCTATTGCAGAGGTGAGCTGCTACCATTAACTCGCCGGCAAAACACTTGGCTTGCCATTCCGGATCATAATAGGCCGGAACCCTCTCCTCGGAAAAATTGCGCTGCAATCGGAAGCCGCAGACGCAAAGCATAAAATAGTGCGCGATTTCATGGGCAATCGTCATGCGGTCTCTTCCATTTCCATCGCATGCGCCGTTATAGACGCTTTCCCGAATCCGCACATGACCGGTGCAAATATCCGTATCCGCATGAGTTCCATGAGGAAACGCATCGTCGGGAGCCACCTCATAACTAAAGTTTGGGAAAATTTCCGGAAGGATATCCAAAAGCTCTACAATCGGGAAGTATAGTACGTTTTCCAAATGCAGGCAGATTCTGAATTGCCGCGCCAACATACGAAGATCGGCACGGGATTTTGCTTCAACCACATATTCACTCACCGGATGCTTCCTCCGTACTTTTATTCAAAAGATCAAAAATCATCTGACTGGTTTCTTCGTCGAGTGAATCAAACCGGCGCGCAAATGAAATTGCCAAATCACGGCGGCCAAAAGGAACGTTGTGGAGATTCAGCTCCACAATATCGCTGGATTCCATGACAGCTTTTTTCAGCGCGTCCTGCTGCTGCTCGGAAAAGGTGTAAAGCAGCGGCAGTTTCTCATACCATGAGAGAGGCATTTTCTTCTTGCCGTTTTCCACAGCGGATAAAAATGCGGACGTTACTCCCAGCTTCTCCGCCATCGTTTTGAGAATTTCACCGTTTTCGAGGCGTAGTTTCCTCAGAAATTGTCCTAAAGACGTTAGCATAAGGGCACCTCCAAAATTAACCGCGATTGGTTAATTCCAAGTATATCACAATCGAATATGCGTTGTCAACCTATTTTGGTTAATTCAACGATCTATTTGTACGGCAGGGCGTGGAATATCACAGCCCTGCTTTTCTTTTGAAAAAGGGGGGATTTCTATTTTGGACATAAAGAAAAAGGAACAGGCTGTCAAACAAAAAACGCCGGTTTCCCGGTTGCCGGAAAATGCGCCGCGACAGGCCGCGGCCGACGCTGCCAAACGGATGCGTCAGTTGATGCGGACAGCGGAGCATGGGGGAAGCGCACAGCAGGAGCAGTCAGCCGAACGGCAGGCGGAGGATCAGGCCGGAGAGATTGTGCGCAAGACAACGTATGCGGCGGTTTATGGCGTGGAAACCACCGCCCGGTTTGCCGCGGGTGCGCGGCGCTGGATAAAAATAGGCCAGAAACAGAGCGTGAAAGAGAAAGCGGAAAAAGGGGCGGACGATTTTCTTCCAGCGGGGAGAAAACAAGAATCGGTTTTGCCGCACGACAGCGAGATCCCGGATGCGGCATACCACGAGCGTGGCCGGGAAATGGCGCGCTCACGCGCAAAAGAGCGCGCGGTGAACCGGGGACAGGCGCAAACCTCCTTGGAACGGAGTGCAGGAAACATCCTGCCTGCCAATGCAGCGCAAGCGGAACCCCGCCGCCCCAAAATTCGGCGCACTATGCCCGCGACAAAGCCTCGCAAACCGACTGCGCCCCGACTGCGGGACACCTCCGCACCGGCTGCGAAAAGCGCGCAGACGGCCTGTGTGCCCGGCCAGCGGGCGCGGCTGCGGGCCATGCGCGGCAGACGGAATTCCCGCACCGCTGCGCGCAGGATCAGAGGGGCAACGCAAAAACTGGCGGCGGGTTTCAAAGCAGCAGCTTCGACCTTGAGAAGCCTGCCTGCCGCGCTTGTAGCTGGCGGCGCTGTCGCGGTGACGGTCGTGCTGCTTGTCTGCCTGATCGCGCTGGTGGCGGGTTCGTCGTTCGGCATCTTCTTTGCCGCCCAGCCCACGGGGAGCGGAGAATCTCTGCAGACGGTTGTCCGGCAGCTCAGCGAGGAATACTACGCGCAGATCAAAGCAATCGAACAGAGCTTTCCGCATGATCGACTGGAGGTTATTCCAGATGGCCCGAGTGCGATCCGCTGGGAAAATGTGCTGTCTGTTTTTGCGGCGGATCTGGCGGCGGCAGAAAACAGTCAGCCGGTCGCTGTGCTGGAAAGCGCACAGATCGACCGGCTGAAGGAAATTCTCCGACAGATGAATCCGGTATCCCACCGCACCTACACCGAGGAACACGAGGAAGAACAGACCACGACGAATGAGGACGGCGAGCAAGTGACGGAGACCGTAACCGTCACGGAAACCGTGCTGGAGATCACGATCCAGCACAAGGCCCCGCAGGAGATGGCCACCGCGCTCGGCTTCACCGCGCGGCAAAATGAGCAACTCGCGCTTCTGTCAGACCCGCAGTACCAAGCGCTCTGGATGGAGCTGCTCGGCGGGTATGTGAGCGGCGGCGGGCAGATCATCACGCCGGGGAACGTGCCGGTCGGCTCTGGCCTTTTCCAATGGCCCCTCCCCGAAGCATACACCATCACCTCCGGCTTTGGAGAGCGCACCGATCCGTTCACCGGCGAGCATGATTTCCACACCGGCACCGACATCGCGGCGCCCGCAGGAACGCCGATCCTCGCGGCGGCGGACGGCACAGTCACCATCGCCAACGCCACCGACCCGTGGGGCGGAAGTTACGGTTACTATGTCAAAATCGATCACGGAAACGGGTTTGAAACGCTCTACGCCCATTGCTCCGTGATTTGCGTTACTCCCGGTCAACCCGTCCGGCAGGGTGAGGTGATCGGTTATGTCGGTAGCACAGGAAACAGCACAGGGAATCATCTGCATTTTGAGGTCTGGGCAAACGGGCAGAGGACAAGTGCGATGGCCTTCTTTATCGTGTAGGTAACGCAAGCGATCCCGCCGTCGGAAAAAACAACCGGGACGGGATCGCCTTTTTGCGGTATTGTACGGTTTCTGGAGCAGTTAGCTTTTACCCTGTTGAGTGGTTAATTTTTGATACAGCTTCATCAATTCCGCTACACAGCTTGTTTCCGTGGTGGTTTTCACGTCGAAGCCGTAGGCGGACATGACCGCGCGGTCGTTGGCTTGATGGGCGCGGCGCAGCTCGGGCGGCATGGTCAGCTCGTCGTAGAGATCGGCGAGGCTGGCGTCGGGATACAGGGCGCGGGCGTCGAGGATGGCCTGCGCCGTTTTTTCAATCGCGGCCTTTTGCGCCTCGGTGGGCGATGGCCACGGGAAGTTGTTGTAAACCACAGTATTTGAATAGCGATAGTCACTTTTAAGGCGGCCACAAACCGCCCGCATCCATGCGTTATGGACATTAGACGTTAAGACTCCAAAATGATAAAGAGTAGCGTTGGGGACAATTTTTACCAGATTACTGCATAGAGTTTCTGGCGTCAAAAAGCCCATAGGGATATATTTCCGCCGTTCCGACGATACTTCCGGGACAACAATGTATGTTCCCTGTGAAATATTTGTAAAGGCAAACTCTCTTGGTGTGTCAGCAAGTTTTCTTGTTACATCCCGTGAACTGGACAGGCGAGACTGACGAACAGCCTCTATCCGCTTACAGCATTCCGGCAGCTTGCGCAATTCAGCGGGTGTACACTCCCGCAGATAAAGGAAATAGCGAGGAATTCTGTTAATAAATTCCTTTGAGCCAATCCAAGGGCGAAAATATTGCGCTGAGGCAGGCTCGGATTCAATAAACGCTACTTTTTCTTGTTCAGTAAAAGAGTAAAATCCACCATCAATCGGTTGATTCCCCAAACTCATAATCGGCACATCACAGAGCGGTCTGCTTCGGCTCTCCACAAACACATTGTCTGCGTCCAGCAGATAGCCGTTGATGTTCTTCGCGATCTGCGGACGCTCGCCCGTAAACAGCAGCTTCGGCGCGTCGCTGGGCGCGGTGGAAAAACCAATAATTACGCAATGCACGTGCGCCTTGCTTTTAGCCTCGCTGTCCCAGCGGAACGTGCGGTGCGCAAAGTCGATGTGTACGCCCATTGCGAACAGCGGTTTCCAGAGGTTTGCCACGCTTTCGCCCTGACTGACCGAATTGGTGGACACCAGCGCCGCGCGGATGGCCGTGCCGCTCATCAGTTCGGCGGCCTTTTTGTACCAGCAGGATACATAGTCTAAATTCCCGGCGTTTTTCCAGCCGGGGAACACGTCGTTCAAATCGTCCTTTTGCGCCGCGCTCATCATGCGCGCGCCCACAAACGGCGGGTTGCCCATGATGTAATTCAGCTTATCCTTCGGCACCACGTCCGCCCAATCCATGCGCAGGGCGTTGCCCTCGGCGATGTTCGCATAGCTTTTCAGCGGCAGGAAGTCGAGGCTCATATGTACCACGTCCTCGGTTTCCTTGAGCATCTGGCTCTCCGCGATCCACAGCGCTGTCTTTGCCACCGTCACCGCAAAGTCGTTGATCTCAATCCCGTAAAACTGCCCGATGGAGACTTGGATTGGGCTGCTGAATTCGTCCGCCAGCGTCACTTGCCCGTAGGCCAGCAGGCCCAGTATTTCATTCTCGAGCCGCCGCAGGGAGATGTAGGTCTCCGTCAGAAAATTGCCCGAGCCGCACGCCGGGTCGAGGAACGCGAGGCGCGAAAGCTTTGTCTGGAACGCCCGCAGCCGTTTGTCCCGCTCCCTGTCCACCGTGATCTCTTTAATCTCGGAAAGCTCCTGCCGCAGCGCGTCCAAAAACAGCGGGTCGATCACCTTGTGGATGTTTTCAATGCTTGTGTAGTGCATCCCGCCTGCGCGCCGCGTCTCCGGGTTCAGTGTGCTTTCAAACACCGCACCAAAAATCGTCGGGCTGATGGCAGACCAGTCAAAATCTTCGCTCGCCTTATGTAACAGCAGCTCGACAATCGTCTCGTCAAAGCGGGGAATGATGATTTTCTCGTCGGCGAACAGACCACCGTTGACGTAGGGGAACGCGGCAAGCCGTTCATCCATATACGGGTCGCGGTTTTCCGGCCTTGTGTCCAGCACCAGAAACAGATCGATCAGCGCGCGGCGCACATCCTGCGCGGGAAAGCTGCGCAGATAATCGTGGAATTTGTGCCGCCCGCCGAAGATGCCCGCATCCTCGGCGTACAGGCAGAATACGAGCCGCACACACAGCATATTCAGGCTTTTGAGCGTCTCCGGGTCGTCCGGGTCCTTGTACTGTTTGAGCAGCGCATCATACAGCGCGCCGACCAACTCGCCCGCCTGTAGGGAGATTTCCATCTCTTTTCGGATGCTGCTGTCGCCGGTATCCACAAGGAACTGCAGGCGGTAGAATTCCCGTTCCAGATCGGCGAGCAGGACCGTTTCCGGCTCGTCGTTCGGGCGGTTCATGTCGTGAATTTCAAATGTCTCGAAATTGCACACGACGATCCAGCGCGGGTTTTGGTCGTGCGGCAGATAGCCCGCATAGCGCCGCGCTTGGCCGAACGGCGTTAAAAGCGAGCCGTCCGACTGCTTGTAGCCCTTGCGCAGGTCGATCTCGCGGCCCTTTTGCTCAATCAGCACGCGGGTCTGCTCGATATAGCCGTCGATGAAGCTGGTGTGGCTCAACTTCACGGGCAGCTCAAAGGAGATCATGGCAGAGCCGTCCGCCCCGAAAATCTTTGTCAGCAGCTCAATCCAAAACCGTTGCGTCTCCTGCTTTTCGTCTCCGCGCCCCTGCCAATCCGCCGCGAACTGCTTTGCCGCCGCGCGCCGCTGTGCGTCTGTCATACCCCGTCCCTCCCTCATTTTTCCTATTGTACCATGAATCGAGGAGCATTGACAAACTTTGTACCATTCTTTTTAGAATGGGAATGACAATCTATAGGGACTTGTGCTAATATATCCTTATGCCGTATTCAAGGAGGGAAAACGATGGACTGGACAGAGGAGGATTTGACCGAGGTCGTCCCCACGGATTGTGAAGCGGAACTGTGTGAAATGCTGCGCGAATATTCCATCCAGATTCACAGGGGCAAGGATAAAGAGACAGACTTCGAGTACTTGGAAGAATCAGATGTCGTGATTACGGTTCAAAATCCTTTCCCATTCGGGAAAACTATGGAAATTGAACTCACAGGAGAATTTACGCTGTTTTTTGGCGGGTATCATCAGCACTATTGGCCCTATGTAAGCGATTTCAAAATGCTGAAAGATGATATTCTGCAATTTTTGGCGAACGAGTGCTGCGCCGGGGTGCTCTATTATTGGAGCGATACAGAAAGAAATTGGCTGGGCAGCAGCTGCTTTCGCAAGGAGGAGCTGGCGCAGCCCATCGAGACGCTGTTTTCCTTTGTGCTGCAAGAAAAGGAGTTTCGGCGCAAGCTGGATCGGCTGGGCGGCGCGGTGCGCTTCGAGTTTTGGAACCCAGAGGACAATCAGGAGATCCTGATTGAAAGAAAACCGCAGCCATGACCATTTGAAGTGCAAACGGCGGACAATCTGTTTCAAGGAACAGATTGTCCGCCGCTTTTTATGGGCAGCAATGGCCGCACGGCGAGTAGCCCATCTCGAGCACTTCTTCGCGCTGTCCCACAAACCGAACCTTATTGCTTTCGCTCATGTGCCGGATGCTGAAGCAATCCGGATCGTGGAATTTCTTGGTGTTAGCGTTCAAAATATAGGTATGTTCCTCGGCGCGGGCGTCTGCCTCGGGGTTTTCCGACAGCACTGTCGACGACAGCGCGAAGATAGAGTCGGCGGGAAGATAATCCACCTTTTCAATGCCGCGCAAAGAGAACAGGATTCCCAAAAGCACAAGAATCCCGACGAACAACGGCGCGCGGAAACGCCTGCGCTCAGCGTGCAGGCGTGACGGTCGTTTCTGATGCTGGCCATTTATGTGTAAGAATCTCACGTCCGGCTCCTGTATACCAAAGTGTTTCGCGGGGATTATCCATATATAAGGATAGTCTGTAATATGGGCAATGTCAAGAATGCACATCCAATGATAGAATATTCTTGGCAGGAGGGAATGAGAATGACCGAGCCGAGAAGCATTGTATCGTACCAAGTGGAGCAGGTGCAGAATTATGGATCTGTGAAGGTCAAATTGGCGCAGCTGCTCCAAAGCCGCGGCGTGACAAGAAACCGTCTGAGCACGCTGACCGGGGTGAAGTACGCCATCATTGACCGGTACTATAAAGCGGAACGGGTAGAAATGGCGGATCTCGACTTTCTCGCCAAAGTGTGCTACGTGCTCGACTGCAAAATAGAGGATGTGCTGGAATACGATTTTTCGGAAAATGCGCCATAATCGGGACGGCCTGTTTGGGCCGTCTTTTGTTTTGCAAATGGCTTTGAAAAAGACGTATTTTCTGATATACGAGTTGAAAGGGAGAATATTTTCAAAAAATCACACAAAAATATAACTATGCATCAATTCAATAGAAATATGCTCCGTTCCCCATTTGGCGAAACCGGCGTACAATGAAAGGGAATTAATGGGATAAGGAACAATGTGTGGATATGAGCACAGCACTCAATTTTGAAAAGCTCCGGGAGCGGATTCGGCTGCGGCGAATCGAATTGAAAATGACGCAGGACGAGCTGGCGGAACAATGTGATCTATCCAAAGAGCATATCTGCAACATAGAGACAGGAAAATCCAAGCCAAGCGCGCAGGCGCTGTATGATATTGCCGGGGCGCTCAATCTTACGGTCAATGATTTGGTTTACGACTACGACAATGCCTCCGGCAAAGAGTTTCAGCTGCTCATTGCGGAGCTGTGCGCGGGCTGCTCGCAGAGCGAGCAGAAAACATTGCTGTCGGTATTGCACACGCTGAAGGACCACTTCCCACTCTTGGCATACGATTATGGCGGGAACAAGTGAATATTGGAGGTCTGTGAATGCTGGCGTTTGCACCGGAGGATCGACCCCTAATTGAGCGTATTTATGAGATGAACGAGGGCGTTTTGCGCAAATTTGTCTTTCAGCGCCTAAAGGACGAAGAATTGACCAAAGACGTTGTACAAGAAATTGCGAAAAACTTTATGGAGGCGTTTGATTCCCTTACATATTTGTCGGAGCGAAAGTTAAGAGGCTACCTGTACCGGATGGCGCTATATACTGTCTTGGATTTGCAGAAACAGCTCAATCATGAAATTCCTATTTCCGAACTGCGAGACGACGAATTTGTTTTTGACGTCGAGGAATTTGTATTCGGACAGCACGGTGCGCAAACCTTACAGAGTAAAATTGAACAGCTGCCGCCACGGTACGCGATGTACATAGAAATGGCATATTTGGACAAGTGTCCAAGCGAATCCATAGCGACTGCATTGAATGTGAAAGAAGAAAGCTTAAGAACAATCGCCTATCGCGCAAGAAGGATGTTATCGGACTTGTGCAAAGAGGAAAGTGAGATGCACTGATGCGTAAGGAGGACAGAAAGCGCGAGCATCCTGTTACGGATGAGGACATCATAATGGAGATTGCTGCTGTCGCATCAAGGGAAAGCATCATCCGGGAATTCGAGGAAATTGCGAATGATCCTAACGCGCCGGACATCTCACCCGAAGCTGCTGCAAGCTTGCACAACAGCGTTATGGACAGCTTTGCGCAGTACCGCAAGAAACAGGCAAGAAAGAAGGCGTTGCGGCGTGTCCTGCGCGTTGCCGCTTGTTTTGTGGTACTTTTCATTTCGCTTTCAATTGTAGTTTTCAAAGTGGATGCCGCGCGTGTAGCCGTTGTGAATTATGTGATTAAAACCTTTCCGCACGCAGTATTCCGAAATCCATTATGACGTGGAGAGCAACGCATATCCGCCGCTTGGCTGGACGTCTCCGTATTATCCGACATGGCTGCCGGAGGGGACGAAAGTTACACAGATACAAATTGAAGATCAGAGTTGCTTTGTCTGGTATGAGGATAAAGACGGTTACGAGTTTTATTTTTCAGTAATGAGTGAGTCCAATCAGATTCCAGCGATAGATACAGAAAACAAAGAAAAACATGAAATTCTTATTCTGGATAATAAAGCTACCATGCTCTATGACGAAAAACGAGGAATTCGATCTTTGATACTTGTTACAAAGGAAAATATTCTTGTTATTCAAGGCGCAATTTCCGAAAGTGATGCAATAAAAATCGGAGAAAATATAAGTGCCTTATAAAAAAGGAAAGGAGTCTTATTAATGAAAAAATATTCTATCCGATTCTTGGCAATGATGATTTGTATTGTTTTGATCGCATCTGTTCCTGTTTACGCAGCCTCCCAAGAGGGTGGAGACTACACGATTCAACCGCGGTGGACAGAATTGGGCACTTTCCAATGCACTATGACACGTCAAAGTGGACTTTTTACGAATGCCCGTGCCGCCAGTACGGTGTCGACGTATAGCGCACACAGCAAAGTTGAACTGACGGTTACAGTCCAAGAGTATAGCGGCGGAACTTTTGTGGATACATCACGCACATGGTCATCTTCCGGCACCGGGGCGACCAGCATTGGAAAAGATCTGAACTTACCTTCTGGCAATTATCGAATCAAAGCGGTGGTTGCTGTCTATTCCTCGACTGGAGCATATATTGAGACGATTACAAAGTATTCTTCCGATATTGTTATCTAAAATATGGATTCATAAATTCCCCCGGCCGCTGGCGTCAGTGGCCGGGGAGTTTTTGTTTGCAGCCTGTTTTTCAAGGCAAATATACAAAATTTGACACAATCTGCCGAAACTAAACCATTTTTGTGAAAAATTGTCATTTTTCACAAAATACACCTTAAAATTTCCCGAAAATTCTCTCAAAAACGTTGCTGCAAAAAAGGCATTTTACAGATACCGCCAAAGCAGAAAATCAAAGTTCGTGTGATCTGCGAATTTCCAATCACTTTTTCAATGGCTATAATTTTAACAAAGGTTCCATTTGTGTTGTTCTAATTTGCAACGGAATGACGCGGGGAGCATTTGAAAACTCAGGAAGTGAGGAAGAAGCCATGAAGAAGTGTATGACAGCGATGAAGCGCGCACTGAGCCTTGCGCTGGTGTTGACGCTGCTTGTAACGGGAATGCCCGTGAACGCGTTCGCGGCAGCGGCCGCAGAACTGCGCACGCCGGTCTCGGCGCCGCTCGAGCAGCCCACGCCCATAGATTACGCGGCGATGCTTCCTTTGCAGGAAGAAGCGGGCAGCGACAGTCAACCTGCAGAAGCGCCGCCCGAATCGGATATCACAGCCGCTTCGGATGCGGACGCAGCAGTTTCTTCCTCCGATGCTTCCAGCGCTCCTTCCGCGCCTGCCGAGGGCGAGACGCCGGACGCATCTTCCGCGCCGAGCGCGTCCTCTGGGCCGGAAGTACCGGACGCCAGTTCTACGCTGGACGCATCTTCCGTGCCGGAGCAGACGGACAGTTCCTCCGATCCGGCCGCTTCTCTCCCCACACAGGAAGAACCTGCCGAACCGGATCCGCCCGTCTCGGAAAATGATCCCGACAGCGCCGTTTCCTCCGAGGGGGAAGAACCCGCAGAGGAACACCCGGACGAGGAACAGCCCTCCGAACCGGCCGAACTGCGTCTGCCGTTCGTGCGGGAGAAGTATGATCCGTATCAGGCACTATATGGCGATCCTGTCGAGGTGACGGAGTATAGCCGCGTCTATGCGCGCCGTTCCCGCGCCCGCAGTGCGAACAGCCGTCAGGAATTCATCGCGGTCATCAGCCCGGTCCCCAATACCTATACGGATGAAAACGGGCAGGAGCAGCCCATCGACAATACGCTCATCGTCACGGAGGACAGTGGCGCGGCGACCTATGAAAATGCCGCGAACGACCTGCAAATTGAATTGCCCGCCGCGTTCGCGCCCGGCGACGGCCTGACCGTCACGCTGGGCGACGCGTCGGTGCGCCTTGTCCCGCTCGCGGGCGATTTCACACGCCCCGCGTCGCTGGAAAACGCCGTGCGCTACAACGACGTATTTCCCGGCGTCGATGTGCAGTATACCGCGCAGGAGTGGCAGGTGAAGGAGGACGTGATCCTCAACGAGCCGTCCGCCTACAATACATTTACCTATCGCGTGGAAACGAATCTTGAGCCGCGCGTCATCGACGGCGCGCTGCTGTTTTTCCGCGCCGGCTCCGAGCGCCCGGTGCTCCATCTTGCCGCGCCGCTCATGACGGACGCGGCGGGCGCGGTCAGCTATGACGTGTCCATGCAGTATGAGCAGGTGGACGGCCAGTGGATCGTGACCGTCCATGCGGACGAAGGCTGGCTGACGGCACCGGAACGCGCGTATCCGGTCGTGATTGATCCAAGCCTTGTCAACACTGAAAAGGCGGCAGCCAGCCTGCTCAGCCCCGCGCGCTCGTACTATTACAATACGGCGGGCACGTCTGTTGCGGGCTATGCGTGGAAAAAGTGGGCGGGCTATCCCGACGATACCACGACGCTCCAGATCCACCGCGCCATCTTCAATTTCCCCGGCATCTTCAACAATCTGCCCGCGCCCGAGGACGTGGAGATCGAGAGCGCGCAGCTGGTTTTGTATGAATACGAGGACCTCTCCGGCGGGCGGACGACGTTTGAGCTCTACCAGCTGAAAGCGCCCTGCACACTGGACGCGCTCGACGCGCACTCCGGGTATAGCAACTATTGGGACTACATCACAGGGATGGGCCGCGAGTACGCCGGGACGTTCCAAAGCAGTATCGGCTATCACAAAATCGACGTCACCGATGTCGTCAACAACTGGATGACGGGCGCCGCGCCGAACTACGGCTTCATGCTGATGGCCTACCCGGAGGTATACGAGGCGTCGGAGAGCCTCGGCGCGCTGTTCTACAACAGCGGCCGATCTCCGGACGTGCCGCCGTGCATCGAGATCAAATGGTACGAGGTGGGCGATGTCGACCGCAATTATCCCCTCGATGATACCACTGTCGAGTTGCGCCCCATCACGGCCAGCGACCGCACGGGAAAGCTGGAGACCTATGGCGTGTTCTGGGATGGCATCGCCACACCGGGCGCGACACTCTCCTACCAGCTGAACGATTCGGCCAAAGGCTACTCGGGCAGTATGGCGCCGCTGGGCAACCGGTTCCTGTACCCCGACAGCAGCGCGTTTGAAGGGCTGTTCCCCGCGGGCTCCAACAAGTACCGCCGCAAGCTCTCGAACTGGCAAACGGCTGTTCCGTTCGTCAATTTTGAGTACGATACGATCTATACGCTCTCCGTCTCAGCCAGCAAGGACGGCGTGACGGGCAAAACCGTCACAAGTGAGCCGTTCCTTGTCTACAAGGTCAAGGCGTTCGACAATCTGACGAAGATCGCCAACTACTACGGCGTCGATCTCGACACGCTGATGCGCGACAATCGCGTGGTCGACCGGATGCTCGTGGAGGGCAACACGCTGTTCATCCGCAACCCGAAAACGGCAGAACCATATACGCCCGGCGAATTGACGGACGAGGACAAGACGCTGATCGACACCATGCTGATCGGGCGCGGCCTGCACTGCGAGTTCGGCTTTGAGCCGGTGAACCTGAACACAGGCAACTTCTATCTGAATACCGAGGACGCCGTCCTTGCGGATCTCGGCGGGCAGTTTGTCCTTGGCCGCACCTACAACTCGCGCGGCGCGCATCTTGATTCGATGTTCGGTTACGGCTGGGCGTTCGAGTACGACGAGGCCGTGACGCAACGCGCGGACGGTTCGTTTGCCTACAAGCGCGGCGACGGCAGCGTCCTGTATTTCACGCCGGACGGCGCGGGCGGCTTCACCGGCCCGGCCGGGTATGATCTGATTTTTACCCGCAGCAAGACAGGCGAAGTGTCCGAGGATTTCGGCACGGAGGAAGATCCCGACGTTGTGACCTTTGATCTCTATGAATATGAGATCACCGAGGCGGACGGAACGGTGCGCCATTTCGACACAAACGGTCTGCTCACCTCTGTCACGGACGGCGACGGCTTCACCACATCGCTCTCCTACAATGAAATGCGCGGACTGACCGGGATCACCACGCCCTCGGGCAAGAACATTTCCGTCAGCACAAATTCCGCCGGACATATCGTAACGCTTGGTCTGCCCGACGGCAATACGCTGCGCTATACCTACAACGCGGACGGCGAGCTGGTCGCCTACCTCGATGCGAACGGCAACGCCACCGAGTACGCCTATGACGACGAGCACCGCATGATCAGCTGGACGGACGCAAACGGCACGGCGATGGTGACCAATACCTACGACGCCAAGGGCCGCGTCACAAAACAGACAGACGGCAATGGCGGCGTCTCCACGCTGGTCTATGAGGACGGCAAAACCACCACGACCGATGCGAACGGGAATGTCACGGTTTACCATTACGACGAGCAGTACCGCACCACGCGCATCGATTATCCGGACGGCACGTCGGAGACGTTTGAATACGACAGCACGAACCGCCGCACAGCCTTCACGGACAAGCTTGGCCACCGCACGGCGTATGCCTACGACGCGGCGGGCAACCTCGTGACGCAAACGCGCTTTGACGGTGCGTCGCTTTCCTACGCCTACAATGACGAAAACAAGCTTGTCTCCTCTACCGATTATCTCGGCGCCGAAACGCGCTACGAATACGACGCAAACGGCGATCTGACCATGATCACCTACGCGGACGGTACGACGAACACGTTTACCTATGACGACCGCCACAATCCCGTCACGATGACGGACACGATGGGCAATACGGTGCGCTTTGCCTACGACGGCGCACTTCTGACGAAGATGACCGACGCTTCGGGCGGCGTGTATACGTTCGGCTATGACGCGCTCGGGCGGCGCGTCTCGGTTACCGACCCGATGGGCAACACGGCGAAAACGGTCTACGACGCGGCGGGTCGCGTCGTAACCACGCAGGACGCCGCGGGCGCAGCCACTTCGTATGAATACGATGCGGCGGGTCGTGTCGTCGCGTCTATCGACGCGAACGGCAACCGCCTCGCCTACACATGGGACGCAAGCGACAATCTGCTCGGCGTCACCGACAAGGACGGCAACACGTGGGCCTACACCTACGATGCGCTCGGCAACAAGCTGACGGAGACCGACCCCGTGGGCAATGTGCTGCGCTTTGCCTATGACAGCATGAACCGCATGACGGCAAGCACCGACGCGGACGGCTACACAACGCAATATGCATATGACGCGCTCGGCAACGAGACGGCGATCACCGCGCCGGACGGCGGCGTCACGCGGGCAGAATACGACTATGCCACGGGCCGCATTGCCAAAACCGTCGATCCCCTCGGCAACGAAACGGCCTACGCCTACAACGCGGCGGGCCTGCCCACCAAACAGACGAACGCGGACGGCGGCACGGTGACGCTGGAATATGACGCGATGGGCCGCCTCACCCGCTATACGGATGTGCTCGGCCTTGTAACAGAATTTGCCTATGACGCGAACGGGAACGAACTGAGTGTGACGGACAGCGCGGGGCGCGCGGTTTCCTATGAGCGCGACGCGCTGGGCCGCGCCGTGAAAACGACGCTGCCGGGCGGCGGGACGGTTTCGTATGCCTACGACGCGCTCGGGCGCGTGACGCAGACGACGGACGCGCTGGGCGGCGTGTCGGCGCTCAGCTACAACGCCGTTGGCGCTCCCCTCACCGTCACGAACGCGAACGGCGCATCCATCGGCTACGGCTACGACGCCATGGGCAATGTCACGAGCCAGACCGACCCGAAGGGCAGCGAGTGGCAGACCTATTACGACCATCTGAGCAACGTCATTCTGACGAAAGATCCCACGGGCGCGCAGACGATGTATGTCTATGACGCAGCGGGGCGGCTTGCCGCGCTGCACGACGCGCTGGGCAATGTCACCAGCTATACCTTGAACGGGCGCGGCCTGCCGGTGGAGATCACGGACGCGCTGGGGCAGAAATACACACTCGAATACGACGCGGCGGGGCGGCTCGTCAAGGAGACCCTGCCGGACGGCTCCGCCACGGAGTATGTCTACAACAAAGCCGGCCAGCTGCTCCGCATCACTGACGCGGACGGGCTTGTAACGTGCTTTGCGTATGACGCGCTCGGCAATGTGACGAGCGAGACGAACAACGCGGGCGTTTCCAACCGCTTCACCTACAACGCCGCGGGTCTGCCGCTGACGGCGACGGACGCGCTGGGCCAGACGACCGCCTATACCTATGACGCGGCGGGCAACCTTGTCAGCGTCACAGAGCCGGACGGCAATATCACCACGTATGCCTACGACGCGGACGGCAATATCACCGCCATCACCGACGCCGAGGGCAAAACCACCACGTACATCTACGACGCGAACGGGAATCTGCTCTCGAGCGAGGACGCGGCGCTGCGCAAGTGGCAATATACCTATGACAAGATCGGCCAGCTTACGGGCGTGACCGATCCGCTGGGCAATGTCACAAAATACTTCTACGACGAGAACGAAAACCTGACGAAGCAGGAGAACGCCGACGGCAGCGCGCTGCAGTTTGCTTATGACGCGCTGAACCGCGCCACCTCCTACACGGACGGCAACGGCAATGTCTTTACGAACACCTACGACGCGCTCGGGCAGATCATCGGGCAGACGAACGCGGACGGCGGTGAACTGCAGTACGCCTATGACGCGCTCGGCCGCGTGACGAAGCAGCGCGATCCGCTGGGCTACGTCACTGAATACGCCTACGACGTGGTGGGCAATCTTGTCTCGGCCACGCTGCCGAATGGCGAAACCTACGCCTACACCTACAACCACACAGGCTTCCGCACGTCCGAGACAGACCCGCTCGGCAATGTGACCAGCTGGACGCCGGATCTGATGAACCGCCTTGTGGAAAAGACGCTCGCGAACGGCGCGCAGTACGGCTATGCCTATGACGCGCTGGGCCGCATTACACAGCTGACCAGCCCCGAGGGGCAGAGCCTCGCCTACGCCTACGATGAAAAAGGCGACCTCGCGAGCGAAACCGACGCGCTGGGCCGCGTGACGAGTTATGCCTACGACAAAATGCACCGGCTGACGAGCGTCACGGACGCCGCGCTCGGCGTGACGCGGATGGCCTATGACGAAAGCGGCAACCTCGCTGAGATCGTCTCCCCCGAGGGCCGCGCGCAGCGCTATGCCTACGACGCGCTCGACCGCGTGACGCAGACGCTCGACCCGATGGGCGAGCTGACGCAGTACGTCTATGACGCGGTGGGCAACCTGACGCAGATCACCGAGCCGGACAGCCGCACGACGTCCATCTCCTACGACGCGAACGGCAATATCACGCAGATCACGGACGCGCTCGGCCAGACGGTAAGCTTCACGTATGACAGCATGGACCGTGTCCTCTCCGCGGCCGACGCGAAGGGCGCGCGGACAAGCTACGCCTACGACCTCGGCGGCCGGCTTTTGAGCGAGACGGACGCGCTGGGCGGCCTGACGCAGTACCTCTATGACGCGAACGGCAACGTGACGGCGATCACGGACGCCGAAAACCGCGAGACAAGCTTTGCCTATGACGCGCTGGACCGGCTCGTCGGCGTGGCGGACGGCACGGGCGCGCAGACGGCCTATGCGTATGACGCCGTGGGCAGCCTTGTCTCGCGCACGAACGGCAGCGGCAATACGACATCGTATGAATACGACCTCGCGGGCCGGCTGACCGGCGAGACAAACGCCAAGGGCGAGACGGCGGCGCACCGCTACGACGCAGCGGGCAATTTGGTCAACACCACCCTGCCCAGCGGCAAGGAGGTCGCCTACGACTACGACGCGCTCGACCGCTTGGTGGAGAAAAGCTACAGCGCAGGCGACGCGGGCGTGACATATGCCTACAGCGCGGACGGCGACCTTGTGTCGATGCGCGACGCGACGGGCGACAGCACGTTCACATATGACGCAAACGGGCGGCTCGTCTCCTACACGAACGCGTTCAGCGCCACGGTGGGCTATGCCTACAACGAGAACGGCGAGATCGCCGAGATCACGTACCCGGACGGCAAGACGGTCGGCTACGCATACGACGCGCTGGGCCGCATGGCGAAGGTGACGGGGCGCGACGGCGGCGAGACAATCTACGAATACGACGCGCAGGACAACGTGACAAAGGTGACGCGCGCGGACGGCAGCATCACGACGGCCGAATACGACGCCTTGGGCCGCGTGGAAACGCTGACGAACTACGACGGCACAGGCGCAGAGGTTTCCTCCTTCGCCTACGCCTACGACGCGACCGGGAATATTGTGACGGAAACTGTTTCGATGGAAGGCGAAACGGTCGAGCGGAGCTATGCCTACACCGACCGGGGAGAACTCGCCAGCGTGACGGAGAACGGCGAAACGACAACCTACACCTACGACGCGGCGGGCAACCGCATCAAGGAGGAAGGCCCGGCGGGGACGACGGTCTATCTCTATGACGAAGCCGACCGTCTGCAAAGCACTGAGGGCGCGCGTGTCTCGGCCTATACATGGGACGCGGACGGCAACCTGATCGCCCAAAAGGACGGCGATGCCGCATACGAATACCTGTACGACACCGAGAGCCGTTTGCTCGCTGTGCGCGAGGGCGGCAGCCTGCTGATGAGCGTGCTCTACGACGGGCTCGACAACCGCAGCTACGGCCTCGAATACAAGATGATCGACCGCCATCTGAACCATTTCCCGCATCTGCCGGGCTATTGGAACAACGGGCAGTGGAACTGCATCCCGGACGCGCCCGACGCGCCGAAGAACGGCAAGCGGACGGCGCAGGACGATACCGCAGCCCAGACAGACAATGCGCCGGAGGAAACGGCCGAGGAACAAAGCCTGTGGGATACGGTTGTGGAATGGGTCTCCGGCCTGTTTGGCGGCGGGGACGCCGATACGCAATCCAATGAAAAAGCTGCCAAGGGCAACGGCAATTCCAACGGCGACTATACCAACAACGGCGGCGCGGACAACGACCACGGCGGCAACGGCAACACGAACAATGGCAACGGCAAGCCCGGCAACAACGGCAACGGCAATGGCAGCGGCAGCGGCGAGGAGACAAGCGAGCCGATCTCCGATTGGGCGCGCAAGAAGCTGACGAAATTGGGCTTCACCGAGATGGATCTTGAGATGCTTGAGCGGCTCGGCGTCACGGACGCGGACGCGCGGCGCATCGTCGAGACGGCGAGCGTGCCGAACACGGGCAACGGCCCGACGCACTTCATCCCGGCGTATGACCTGATGTTCTACGTCAACGATATCAATCGCGAAAACGTAGAAGTGCTGGCGCAGGGCAGCCGCTACATGAGCGATACGGCGTATGAGTACGGCGTGCAGCGCCTTGCCGCCGACCACGAGGGCGAGCGCGAAACGTATCTTTACGACGGGCGCGGCAGTGTGGTACAATTGCTGCAGGGAGGCACGGTATCGCAAAGCTACTCCTACAATGCGTATGGCTACATCAATGCCGACGAGTACGGCATCCATGCGCCGTTCTTCGGCTACAATGGTGAGGAGCAGAACCCGTTTACGGGCCTGCAATACCTCCGCGCGCGCTACTATGCCCCGCAAAACGGCGGCTTCATCACGCAGGATTCCTTCGCGGGAACACTGACAAGCGTTCTCTCGCAGAACCGGTATACCTATGCGCTGAACAACCCGGTGAACTACACCGATCCGAGCGGCAATGTGCCCGCGTGGATGCGGGACAAAAATGGCAATCCCCTTAAGCGCGATCCCTTTACCACCCAGCCGGACATTGCGACAACCCCGACGAAACCGCAGCCGCCGACAAAGCCGAAAAAGCCGTCTGAGAAGGCAACGGATCCGTGGATGTATGGTACGGACGGCAAGCCTCTGAAATACAACCCGTATACGACTATGCCGGATAGGGCGACGGTGCCTTCGG
>CANRZX010000031.1 GCA_947644575.1 uncultured Clostridia bacterium
CGCCGCGCGCGCCGCCGGACCAGACGCCGCCGTGGCGGACCTGTGCAGCGGCTCGGGCGCGATCGCGTTAGCCGTCGCGCGACACGCGCCGAACGCCCATGTCACGGCCGTGGAGGTTGCGCCGAACGCGCTGACCTATCTGCGCGCCAACAACGACGCCTTTGGCGGCCCGCTGCGCGTCGTGTGGGGCGATGTCTATTTCTGGCAGAACGAGTGCGCGCCGGAAAGCTTCGACGTGGTTGTGTCGAACCCGCCCTACATCGCGCCGGAGGAGTTCAGCGGCCTCGCGCCCGAGCTTGCGCACGAGCCGCGCATCGCGTTGGAGGGCGGGGCGGACGGCCTCGCCTTTTACCGCCACATCGTCCCGGCCTACTTCCCCATCATAAAGCCCGGCGGCTGGCTGATTTTCGAGATCGGCTATCGTCAGGCCGACGCCGTGACGGCGCTGTGCCGCGGCGCGGGCTATACATCCGTTTCCATGCGCAGGGATCCCGGCGGCAATCCGCGCTGCGTTTTGGCCCGCCGCCCGATTGCAAACGGCGGGGAAAACGGGTATACTAAGGAAGACGCTGATTTTGCAGGAGCGCCGGAGGCCGGCCCGGGAAAAGGCCGGGGCGACTGAGGGGCGGAGCCTTTCGGGGAACAGCCCGGTCGGCTCCAAAACGGCCTAAGGCGGGGAACACGTGAAAAGTCCTGTTTTTCGGACGGTTTTCGGCATATTCTTTTGAAGGAAAAAACAGCGGGGCGGTGGGCCGCCCCACAGGACGGAGGATATACATGGCGGAGAAAAAGCAGCCACCCACCCCAACCAAGAAAACGGGAAACGATAAAAAAACGGCGCTGGAGACGGCGCTGTCGCAGATTGAAAAGCAGTTCGGCAAGGGCGCGATCATGAAATTGGGCCAGAACGTCACGATGCAGGTGGACGCCATCTCCACGGGCAGCCTGTCGCTCGATTTGGCGCTGGGCATCGGCGGCCTGCCGCGCGGGCGCATCGTTGAGATTTACGGGCCCGAGGCGTCCGGCAAAACGACGCTGGCGCTGCACTGCATCGCCGAGGCCCAGAAGAACGGCGGCGAGGTGGCCTTTATCGACGTCGAGCACGCGCTGGACCCGGTATACGCCAAGGCGCTGGGCGTGGACATCGAAAGCATGTTGGTCAGCCAGCCGGACACCGGCGAGCAGGCGCTGGAAATTTGCGAGGCGCTGGTGCGCTCGGGCGCGATCGACTGCGTGGTTGTCGACTCGGTGGCGGCGATGGTGCCGCGCGCCGAGATCGAGGGCGATATGGGCGACGCGCACGTCGGCCTGCAGGCGCGCCTGATGAGCCAGGCTATGCGCAAGCTGACGGGCGTCGTCGGCAAGACGGGCACGGTTGTCCTTTTCATCAACCAGCTGCGGCTGAAGGTGGGCATTAGCTATGGCAACCCCGAGGTAACGGCCGGCGGCAACGCGCTGAAATATTATTCCTCCGTGCGCATCGATGTGCGCCGCTCCGAGCAGCTGAAGGATTCCTCCGGCACGATCCTTGGATACCGCACCAAGGCGAAGGTTGTTAAAAACAAGGTTGCGCCGCCGTTCCGCGAGGCCTATTTCGACATTATGTTCGGGGAGGGCATTTCCAAGGCGGGCGAGCTGCTGGACATCGCTGTCGAGCTGAAGCTGATCCAAAAAAGCGGCGCGTGGTTCTCCTACGGGGAGACGCGCCTCGGGCAGGGCCGCGACAATACGAAAAAATACTTGACGGAGCATCCGGAGCTGTTTGCGGAGATCGAAAAACTTGTCCGTGAAAACGCCGACAAGCTGACGTTCGGCAAGAAGGGCGGCTCCTCGAAGAAAAAGGGCTCGGTCGACGACATCCCGGATACGGACGAGGCCGGCGAGGCGCCGGAGGCCGACGCGCCGGAGACCGAGGACGGGGACGCGTCCTCGTCCGACGAGGAAGTCGCCGCGGCTGCGAAGGCCTCGCGGAAAAAGCGCGCCAGCATCGACATCATGGTTGAGGACGACGCATGAGGATCGGGCGGATCAGCAAGACAAAGCAGGGTCGCTTCGCGCTGTTCGACGAGGAGGGGGAGTTCCTATTCTCGGTCGATGACGAAACGCTTGTGAAGAACCGCCTGACGGAGGGCGCGGCGCTGGACGCCGCGTCCCTTTCGGCGCTGAGGGAGCAGAGTGACCTGTGCAAGGCGAAGGACAAGGCGCTTGGCTGTCTCTCCCTGCGCGATTACGCGGGCGGCGAGCTGTATGAAAAACTGTGCCGGACTTTCGACGAGCACACTGCGGCCGCGGCCGTGGCCGAACTGTGCCGGATGGAGCTGATCGACGACGCGCGCTTTGCCCGGCGCAGGGCCGAATATTGGGCCGCGCAGAACAAATCCGCTCGGGAGATCCGCCGCCGGCTGCTGGAAAAAGGCGTTGCCCGCGAGCTGGCCGACGAGGCCCTCGCCGGACTCGAAATAGACGAAACGGCGGCCTGCCGCGCGCTGATCGAGAAAAGCTACCTGCGCAAGCTCGAGAGCGGCCGCCGGGATCTTGTGCTCGCTGCCCTCGCGCGGCGCGGCTTTTCCTACGGCGCGGCCAAAGCCGCCCTCGATGCTGTACAGGCGGACGGGGCGCGCGAAACGGACGAAGCTGATGATGAATGGGAGTAACTGCCGCGTATGGAACAAATGAAACGAATGAAGCTTGCCGTCATTTCCCTCGGCTGTCCGAAAAACCAAGTGGACGCCGACGTGATGTGCCGCGCGCTGCTCGAGCGCGGCCACATCACTACCGCCGACCTCTCCGAAGCCGACGTGATCCTCGTCAACACCTGCGGCTTTATCGAGAGCGCGAAGCAGGAGGCCATCGATACTATTTTAGAGGCGTGCTCGTATAAGGGGCAGAATCCGGCGTTGAAGGTCGTTGTGACAGGGTGCCTCGCGCAGCGCTACCAGCACGAGATCGTGAAGGAGATTCCTGAGGTGGACGCTGTTGTCGGTCTTGGCTCGAACGCGGCGATCTGCTCGATTTTAGAGCGGCTGACGGGCACGGAGCCCGTCGAAAGCTACGGCGCCAAGGAGAGCTTGCCGCTGGGCGGCGCGCGCGTCATCAGCACGCCGCGCCATTACGCCTACATAAAAATCGCCGAGGGCTGCTCGAACCGGTGCAGCTACTGCGCCATCCCGCTGATCCGCGGGCCGCTGCGCAGCCGGACGGTTCCGGATGTCGTGGCCGAGGCGCGCTTTCTCGCGGGTGAGGGCGTCCGGGAGCTGATCGTCGTGGCGCAGGACGTCACGGCGTTCGGCATGGACCGGGGCGGAGCCGAACTCGCACCGCTGCTCGACGCGCTGAACGGCGTCGAGGGCATCGAGTGGATCCGCCTTTTGTATGCCTATCCCGAGCGCATCACCGACGAGGTGATCGCCGCCATGACGCGCAACAAAAAGGTGCTGCATTATTTGGATGTGCCCATCCAGCACATCAATTCCGAGCTGTTGCGCTCGATGAACCGCCGGGGCGACCGCCGGACCGTGCTGGACGCACTGGAGCGCCTGCGCGCGGCCATGCCGGACATCACGCTGCGCACTACGCTGATCGCGGGCTATCCCGGCGAAACCCCGGCGCAGTTTGACGAGCTGTGCGAGTTTGTGCGCGCGTACCGCTTCGACCGGCTGGGCTGCTTTGCCTACAGCGAGGAGGAGGACACCCCGGCGGCGGCGCTTGAGCAGCTGCCCGTTGAGGAGCGCGAGCGGCGCGCGGAGACCATTATGCGCATCCAGACGGGGATCATGGCCGAAAAGCAGGCAGAAAAGGTGGGCCGGACCGTGCGCGCGCTGTGCGACGGCTGGGACGAGGAGAGCGGCCTGTACCTGTGCCGCACGGCGGCCGACGCGCCCGAGATCGACGCCGTCTGCTGCGTGCGCAGCGAGACGCCCATCGAACCGGGCACGTTCCTCAACGTGCTTGTCGAGGAGAGCGACGTCTACGACCTGTACGGCGTCCCCGTTTTATAGTCAACACACTTGAAAACAAGTAAATTGTTTTCAAGTGGCGCGCTTTGCGCGCCGCGCGCACAGCGTGCGTGTTGACTACAGTATCGACAGGAAATCGCCGCAGGCGATTTTTCCGCGGTCTATAGACCGCGGCTCGAAAAGCACCGCTTTTCGAGTGTGTCGATTATATAATTCAAAATTCGGGCTCGCCGCCGGAAGAACGCCCATAAAAAAGGAGTTGTGACAAATGAATCTGCCCAACAAACTGACGATGCTGCGCGTGCTGCTGATCCCAGTGTTCATGGCGTTGGCGGCGAACCGGATGTGGCTCGCCGCGGGCATTGTGTTCGCGCTTGCCAGCCTGACGGATTATTTCGACGGCAAAATCGCGCGCAGGAACAATTTGGTAACGGATTTCGGCAAATTCGCCGACCCGCTGGCCGATAAGCTGCTGACGACAACGGCTTTTCTCTACATGATGGCGGACGGCGTGTGCAGCCCCGTGGTGCTGGTGATCATTCTCGCGCGGGAATTCGCGGTGTCCGGCCTGCGCATGGTGGCCGCGGGCGCGCCGGGCGGAAAGGTCATCGCGGCGAACTTGTGGGGCAAGGCCAAGACCGTTTTGCAGATGCTGACGATCTGCTTTTACTATCTCGGCTGCGGCGTCGAGGCGCTGGGGACGGAGCCGCTGCCTACAAGCGCGTTTTTTTCGCAGATCGCCGCGTACCCGCTGTGCTGGCTTGTCGCGCTTGTCACGGCCATCTCTGGCGTGAAATATTTATGGGAGAACCGGCAGTTCATCAACACGGCAAAATGATGCTCCGCGCAGCCGACGGGCCGCGGCCGGGGAAGAGCCCTTTAGCCGGCGGCGCTATTCGCGCGGACACGGGAAAGCATCCTCGGTTTTGCCGCGCCCGCCGCTGTTTTTGGAGGTGACATTTAATGCCGACACAGCTGCAATGCGCCGATTTTGGCGTCCGCGTGGGCACGATGGAGCGCGGGCCGCTGAATAAGCTCAGCGACGTGCCGGGTGTGACGGTGGGGCACTGCACCGTCGACACCAATACGCACAAAACCGGCGTGACGGTCGTGCTGCCCTGCGCCGACAATCCGTTTGTGAACAAGCTGCCCGCCGCGTCGTATGTGCTCAACGGCTTCGGCAAGACGGCGGGGCTGGTGCAGATTGACGAGCTGGGCACGCTGGAGACGCCGATCGCGCTGACGAATACGCTGAACGTCGGCCTTGTCCACGACGCAATGGTGGAGTATATGGCGCGCCGGTGCGAAGCGGAGGGCATCGCGCTGCGCAGTGTCAATCCTGTGGTGGCCGAGTGCAACGACGGCGGACTGAACGACATCGCGCACCGCGCCGTGCGGGCGGAGCACGTTTTCGCCGCGTTCGCCGACGCGCGGGTGGATTTCGGATTAGGCGACGTCGGCGCGGGCAAGGGCATGGTGTGCCACGGCCTGAAGGGCGGCGTGGGCAGCGCCAGCCGTTTGCTGGAGCTGGACGGCGCGCGCTATACGCTCGGCGCGCTGGTGCTGGCGAACCACGGCTGCCTGCCGGATCTGCGCGTCGGCGGGCGGCTGGTCGGGCCCGAGATCGCGGCGCGCCTTGCTCGGACGGAGCCCGCGGCCGATCTCGGAAGCTGCATTGTTGTGATGGCGACCGATCTGCCGCTCTCCTCCCGCCAGCTTGGGCGCGTCGTGCGGCGCGCCTCGGTGGGCCTCGCGCGGTTGGGCAGCTGTATCGGACACGGTAGCGGCGAGGTGTTTATCGGCTTTTCCACGGCGAACCGTGTCCCGCATGAGAGCGAGCGGGCGGTTTTAGCCGGAAACTATCTGCATGAGGGCAGCATCGACATGGCTTTCCGCGCGATGGCCGAAGCGGCCGAGGAGGCCGTGTTGAGCGCGATGCTGTGCGCCGACACGGTGACGGGCTTCGACGGCGGCACGAAGGTGACGCTGCGCGATTTCGCGGCGTTGCTGCGCGCGGATTGACGCGCTGATCCCGGCGCGCTGGGCGGCTTTTGTGTCATACCCGGCAAAAAGGCTGTGCTTCAAAATAGCGGTCCGCCATAAAAACGAATAAAAAGAACGCGCCGGTTCCGGGCGCATGAGCTGGAATCGGCGCGTTCTTTTGCGGTTTGGCGAAAATGCAAATTGTCGCCGTGCTCCTCTTCTTCAATGTGTTCTCTATAAGCTATGAGCGGCTTTTTTTGCGGCGCGGGAGCATCGACAGAAAATCGGACGGCGCGGCGCAGCCCGTCAGCCACAGGAACAGCAGGTACGCCGCGCCGGTGAACGCCGCGCCAAGGATCGTCCACCCGATCAGCGGCAGCCCGGCGCGGACGGCGAGCGGCTGCAGCAGAAAGCGGCACGCCGTGCCCGCGCAGATCATCGACAGCACCGGCTTGACGACCCAGCGCATCCAGCGGATGCGCAGCCCGGTCACCGTCAGCAGGCGGTTCAGGTTCAAAAGGCTTGTCAAAAGATTACTGACCAGCATTACGAACAAAAAGCCCTTCATGCCAAGGCGCGGCAGCAGCAGGGCGATCAGCGCGATGCGCACGACGGAATCGAGCGCCGCGTACCGGAACGAGGAGAGCTGCTCCCCCAACCCCTTCAAAATGCCGTCCACCATGCTTTCGAGGTACATGAACGGCATCAGCGGGCCGAGCACGGACAGGTAAAAGCCCACTTCCTCGCTTTGATAGAGCACTAAGCCGATCTCTTTTGCGAACTGCGTGAACAGCCCGCCCGCGAGGATAGACAGCGTCAGTGTGACGAGCATCACGCGGCTGATGAGCCGCTCGAGCGCCGCGCGCCGCCCTTGGGTGTGCGCCTCGGTAATTTCGGGCAGCAGCAGCGTGGAGATCGTCGCGAGAAAGGAAAAGGGGAAGAAAATCACCGGCATAGCCATGCCCTTGAGCGCGCCGTACTGGCTGAGCGCCGTTTCGCGGCTTAGGGTGAACAATGCGAGGCAGCCCGGCACCATCACGTTTTCGACCGTGCGCAGCAGGCCCGTCAGATATTGATTGGCGGCGATGGGCGCGAGGATCGCCCAAAGCTGTGCCGAAAGCCCGTGCGCCTTGCCGCGCGCGCGGCGAGGCACGTCGCGCAGCTCACGCCGGTAGCACCATTCCATATAAGCCCAGCTTATGGCCTCGCTGACCGTGCTGCCCAGCATCACGGCGGCGCAGGCCGCTTCATTCCCGTGGGGCAGCGCGGCGTCGATGCACGCGGCCACCACGCCGATGCGCACAAGCTGCTCTAAAATCTGCGCGCGCGAATTGGGCCCGACCTTGCGGCGCGCCATAAAAAAGCCGCGCAGGCACGCCGATACGGACATGAACGGTAGGCTGGGTGCCAGCACCCGCAGCGAGAGCGCGGCGCGCTCGTCTTTCAGCCACCATTCGGCGGCTGGCCCCGCGCCCGCGAACAAAAGCGCGGCGGCGGCGAGCCCTAATCCGAGCCCCAACGTGAGCGTCCGGCGCATCGCGGCGCGCACGCTCGCCGGATCGTCCGTGGCCAAAAGCTGCGCGCAAAGGCGCGTCGCTGCCACGGAAAGCCCCGCCGTCGCCAGCGTGACGGCCATGTTGTACACCGTATAGATCAGCTGGTACAGGCCCATGCCCTCGGCTCCAATGCGCGCCGCGAGGTAAATGCGGAAGAACATGCCCGCCGCGCGCAGCGCCAGCCCGGTGGCCGTCAGGATGGCCGCGTTTTTCACATAGTTCTGCCGCGCCATTGCCGACCCTCCCTTTTCGTAAGTGCTGAATCAATCGGAGTGCACACCTCGGCGGCATCCTTAACCCCGCAGCTTCCCGCAGGGAAATGCCGGCCGCTCGTTGCTTATGTGGCCGGAGGCACATCGATTGAATCAGTGCTTACTTCGCGTTCCGCTTTCTTTATGGATACGGCGCGCGGGCGGGAAATATGCGCGGAGGAAAGGCGCGCAGAAAACGGGGCGGTTTTCAAAACCGCCCCGTTTTTGTCGGGAATCTATGTGCTTTTGCCGTATTGGCGGCGTTTGACCCAGCGTGCGCTCAGGCGGCGGATGGCTCGATCAGCGTGAAATTGGCCGAGAAGAAATCGCCGGTCTTTTCATTGCCGTCCTTGTCGGTGTATTCCTCTAAATAGACCAGCGAAAAATCACTTTGCCCCGCGGGCGCTTCGAACAGCATATCGTAGGTAACCGTTTTGCCGTCCGCGAGCTCCCACTCCAGCGGCATCATTTCGCTGTTGAATGCGTCGACGGCCCACGCATAATCGTTATCGCCCTCGCCCCACTGAAGCTGGAAATCGGTATCGTACATGGGCAGTGTGCTGCCGAAATCGTTCTTCACCGTTACGCGCAGCAGCACGAGCCGGTTGCCCTCGGCCGGGGTATAGCCGTCGTACTCTGCCGGGCTCTCGGCGGCCGCTACGGTATAATCAAAAAACATCGTGGAAAATGCGCGGCCGATATCGCCCGCCGCTGTGGGCACGCCGGGATGGCTTGGAGCCGTGTCGGAGCCGCCGGAAACGTCGTTAAGCGGGCCGAACGCCGACAGGATGGCCTCCGCGTCCGCGCCGTCCATCGAGGTGACGGTGATGACCCCCATGCGCTCCCCCACGCGGCGCAGGTACATCCACTGGATGGCCTTGCTGTCGTCCGACATCGTGGTCTCGATCGGAAGCACCAGGAAATCCTGCCCGCCAAGCTGCGCGTCGTAGGGGTCGCCGGTATCGATCGCGCTGACATTGTCCAAATTGAGCACCTGATCCTGCTGCGCCGCGAGGATCCTAGCGTAGGTCTTCTCGTCCATGCTGCCGCCGCCGATCACGCCCTCCATGCTTTCAAACATCAGCTGAATGTTGTTCCCGGTGACGGCGTCGGCGGTCATCATCGCGTAAATGACACGGTTTTTGCCAAGCTCGGTCATCATCTTGCCGCGCTCGCTCAGGATGTCGCTGTCCAGTATCATATCCATCATGTCGAGCAGCTCTTCCTCCGAGGCGTACAGCCAGCCCTCCGGCAGCGCGTAGCTGAGGCCGAGCGCCTTGTTGGAATAGACCTTGTCCTCGCTCCAGGAGCCCAAATAATCCTCGGCTTCGAGGGAAGCGCCCTCTCCGGCGGACGTGTTCGGCTCCGGCTCGCTCGAGGACGCGGCGCTCGAGGGCGCGCGCGGCGCGGGCACATGGGGAGCGCCGTCCGACGGGCGGCTTGACGATTTGCCGCACCCGGCCAGGCCGCACAGCAGCGTCATGGCCAGCAAAACGGCTGCGATTCGTTTCATCATGATCCCTTCCTTTGTACTTTTTCAAGCGGTACCTTGTTTTTGCCCTTGTCGAGCGATGTTCAGTTTTAGTTTATCAGATTGACGCGGTAAAGGCAATTGTTCCGCGCCCGATCACAAAAAGCTCAGCGTCAGGCAGGCAAGGTAAAACGCAATGACAAGGCAAAAGCCGAGTGCCGCGCGGCGCAGCGAAACGGGCTGGGCCTCGGGCACGCTTCGGTCGGCGAGGGGGCCGTTTCCCGCGTCGAAATGGAAGACAATCACGCACAGCAGCACGGCGGCAAACGCCGAGGAAAGCGTCGCCCCCGGCAGGAGCCGCTCCATAAAGGAAATCAGCGGCGGCTGACCGTTGAAAAATTCACCCCGGCCGGTCAGGCGCAGCGCGCCCCAGACCAGCAGATTGCTCTCCAAATGCCGGGGGAATGCGGCGAACGCGTGCAGCAAAATACAGCCGGACAGCACCGGCGAAAGCAGCTCATACAGCCGCCGGTTGCGCTGGGACACGGCGGCGAGCGTGTAAAACGGGAACACAAGCACCGCCCACTGCGGGTGCCACGGGACAAAGAGCAGCAGCCCGCCGAACACCGCCAGCCCACAGCTTGCCGCGGCGCGCAGCCGGTCCCCCGGTGTCCGGGGCGCGGGGCGCAGCCAGCACCACACGCTCAGCGCGGCGAGGAGCGCGGGCAGCAGCGGCAGATAGCCGACGGAAAAATCAAACAGCCGCAGCAGCATTGTATCCATAAAATCGCCGATGTTTCCCGACCGGCCGAGGAACGGCAGCGACGTCAGCGCATAGGGCGCGGCGGCTAACGCGCCGAGCGGAAGCCATTCCCGAAGCACCCTTTTGCGTGCGAGCAGCAAAAGCGGTACGAACAGCAGCAGCGCGAACGCCTTGAACAGCGCCGAAACGCCCATCAGCAGGCTGAAGCCCTTTATGTCGCCCTTGGCGTAGCGGCACAGCGCGGCCAGCATCAAAAAGACGGCGGGCAGATCATAAAAGCCGAACGCCGTCAGCAGAAAGGGGACCGGGCTCAGCAGGAACAGCCAAAAGACCTTCGAATACTCCACTTCCCCTTCGAGGTGCAGAGCAAGCTTTCCCATCCGCTGCGCGCAGGCGAACAAAAGCCCCACCCCCAGCAGGTTCAGCCACAGCCACAGCGCCGGCTCGTCCACGGGGAGCGAAAAGACGCGGTTCAACAGCCACATGGGCAGCTCCCACAGCGCGAACACGATATACACCATAATATTGTAGTTCGCGCTGTTGAGATAATACAGGTCGTTCGCGTGTACGCCGATATCGTTGTAAAACTCAAAGAACCGGCCGCTGAAAACACTGTCCAGCAGCAGATAAGAATGGTTGGCCGTTTCCATCAGATCCGGATGGATGAAGGCTGCGGTGAGGCAGAGCAGCAGGGCGATATACAGCGCCTTGGAGAGCCGTGCCGCCCCCGATCCGGAGAAAAATTTATGAATCGCGGTCATATAATGTCTCCTTATCCTTCGCCCCGCGCGTCATTCCGCGCGCTCGGGCACGCAGGCCAGCACGCTGCGCGCGATGGCGTCGGCGGCATGCCAGAGCTCTGTCTCGCTCGTCACCTGCTCGTATTCCGTCGGGTTTACCATAAAGCCCACCTCCAGCAACACGGCCGGGCATGTCGTGTTGCGGGTGACGTAATAATAGCCCCACATCGCGCCGCGCGCCGGGCGATGCGTCGCTTCCGTTACGTTCTGCACCAGCGTCTGCGCCAGCCGCTTTCCGGCGGGATAGAAATAATAGCACTCCGTGCCGGTTTGCCGGTTCGCGTCGACGGTCAGCTCGACGGAATTGTGGTGGATCGCGATGAAGAAATCCGGCTGCCCGGTGCTGATCGCGCGGTTGCGGTCTTCGAGCGAAAGGAAGGAATCGTCGGTGCGGATCGTCTGCACCGAGGCGCCCATCTGCTCCAGCCGGTACTTCGCGGCGAGCGTCAGCGCTAAGTTAACATCCTTCTCGACGGGCGCGCCGTACCCTGCCGCGCCCATCGCGCCGTTGTCGTGATCGCCGTGCCCGGCGTCGAGCAGCACCGTCACACCCGCGAGCGGGCGGCCGAACATGTCGCTGCGCACCGGCGTTTTTTTCAGAAGCACCTGCGTGGTGCCGTCCGCGTATT
Source organism: uncultured Clostridia bacterium (assembly GCA_947644575.1). GTDB lineage: Bacteria > Bacillota > Clostridia > Oscillospirales > Ruminococcaceae > Ruthenibacterium. The sequence goes on from CANRZX010000031.1 coordinate 11,410, forward strand.
CCACGGTGTGGCCCCAGATGGGCTGTGTGAAGCTGAGCGTGACGCGCGTGTGGTCGCTTTCGGGCGTCACGGTGACGCCCGACACCATCGAAGAACCGGTCACCGTGAAATCCGGTGAAAAATCGGCGTCGTAAAAATCCATCTCTAACCGGCCGTCCACGAGATTGGTATAGGCCAGCGGCGTGCCGTTGCCCGTGAAGGTGAGCGTCTCGCCCGAGGCGGTCTGCGCGGCGGACGCGCCCGTAAACGACGGGCGGGCGGTGCCCTGCCCGACAACCTCGGTATTATAGGCCAGCACGTAGTCGCCGCTTTCGAGCCGGTATGCCCATGTGGTCTTTCCGCTGCGCCGCGTTTCGACGCAGTCCGTCACCATTGCCTGCGCGCCCTGGCGCACGGTCTCGTTGATATTGCCGTCGGACGACGGGTCGTACAAAAGACTTGTGATCCAGCCAGTGGTGCGGATGAAAGTGCCGGGCGCGACGCGCTGCGTGGCGTCGTGCGACGCGCCGGAGCCGCCGCCCCCGTCGCCGCTCCCGTCGCCGCTCCCGTCGGGGCGCTTGACGGTGACGGACACGCTCTGCGTGCCCTGCGTAAAGGTGAACAGCCGCTCATGCGGCACCTCGACCAAAATGCCGAACGTGCCACCGGGCGCGCGCGTTTCCACCGGGACGCCGTCCAGCAGCAGCGGCTGGGCCGGGTCGGACGTGCCCATCAAAAAGCAGGAGTCCGTATAGATCACCGCGCCGTCCTCGGGGTATGAGACGGAGAGCGCCGCCTGCGGCGTATAATCGAGCAGCCTCGGACGCGCCGCGCCGGTATTCAGCGCGCAGGCCAGCACACTGAACTCGGCTGGGCGCTTCTGGCACTGGGCGTAGTCGAACGCCGCGCCGGAATAGTCCGCCCGTAGCGTCGCAAAGAACAGGGCGGAGGGATCCAAAAACGCAGCCTCCTCCGCGCAGAACAGTGCCTGCCCGGTGACGCTGTCCTCGAGCGCAGCGCCCTTTATGTAAATGCCCGCGACGGCATACAGCTTCTGAAGCTGCTGCATGGCCTTGTCCCAGTCAGCGTTTTCGCCCGCGTCCGGCGTGACAGCGTAGACGGCGAGCCCCGCCTTTGACGCCCGCTCGCACAGCGCGCGCAGCGGGTCGTACCGGCGGAAAAGGGTGTCCTCCTCCTGCGCGCCGGGCCAGGTATCGTAAACTCTGTCGCAAAAGCCTACGCCCGAGAGCCGGTCACCCGCGATGTCGAGCAGCACGGCGTTCATCCCGTGTGACGCCGCGTAGGCGACCGCTTCGTCAAACAGCGCGTCGAGCGTCTTGGGGCCGCTGGCGGACAGGCCTCCCGCCGTGGTGGGGTAGCCCTGCGTGATGTGCAGCCCGTAAACCGCGCCCTGCGGCGGCACGGCGCTGGGCTGGTTTTTGTCCATCGCGCGGGGGCGCAGCAGCAGCCAGACGCCCGTGCCCGCCGCCGCGAGCAGCAGAAGGCAGAGCAGACAGAGTAGCGCGTTGCGCAGGATGTGCCGGCGGCGTTTGGTACGCATGAAAAAGGCCTCCTTTTGGAGAACGGGGAAACGCGCCCGCGCAGACACGCGGGGACCTTGCGCCGAATGTCCGGCGAAGATAAGCGGCGCGTTTCCCGTTTTTGTCCGTATTTATATCTGTAAATTACAGTATACCACAAAATGCGCGCGGTTGTATAGAGCGCAGGGAAACGGGCGTCTGTTCCCTCTGTATGTAACAAATGAGCGCAAGGCGCGTTTGATGCCGTTTTCCCGCGCCGAATTTTCCGAGTTGTCCCATTGTCCGGCGCGGGCGGTTATGGTATACTAAATAAATATAGCATCTATGGCATCACAAATATAGCATCGTTTGAAACGCAGAGGGAGACGATTTTTTGCAGATACCCAACACCGCTTTTACGCACGGCGGCAGCTTTCACGCCGACGACGTGTTTTCCGCGGCGCTACTGACGCTGTGCCGCCCGGACATTCGCATCCTGCGCGGCTTTGCCGTCCCGCCGGATTTCGACGGACTTGTGTTCGACATCGGCGGCGGCCGGTTCGACCATCATATGAAAAACAGTCCCGTGCGGCCGAACGGCGTGCCCTATGCGGCGTTCGGCCTGCTGTGGCGCGAGCTGGGCGCGGGGCTGATCGGCGCGGCGGACGCGAAGCGCTTCGACGAAAGCTTTGTGCAGCCGCTTGACGAGGACGACAACACCGGGCGTGGCAACCAGCTTGCCACCGTGATCGCCGCGTACAATCCCCGCTGGGACGGCGGTGAGGACCCCGACGCCTGCTTTGCCGAGGCGGTCGCGCTGGCGAGGGATATGCTGTCGCATAAATTTGAGACGATCCGCAGCGTCCAGCGCGCCGCGGCTGAGGTGAACGCGGCGCTGGGCAGGATGAAACGGCGCATCGTCCGGCTCGAGCGCTTCGCGCCGTGGAAGCAGCAGCTTATCCCCAGCAAGGCGCGGTTTGTCGTCTATCCCTCGCCGCGCGGGGGCTGGGCCGCGCAGGCCGTGCCCGCGTCGTTCGGCTCGCCCGCGCTGAAAACGCCGTTCCCCCAGCACTGGGCGGGCGCGTCCGAGCAGGACCTGCCGGGGCTGTCCGGCATCAGGACGCTGCTCTTCTGCCACGTGGGGCGGTTCCTGATTACGGCCGGCACGGAGGAGGACGCCGTCGCCGCGTGCGAGGCCGCGATGGAGCAGAGCCGCCCATGAACTGGGTGTATCTGCTGGAATGCGGCGACGGCACGCTGTACGCGGGCTGGACGAACGACTTGGAAAAGCGCCTCGCCGCGCACGTGAGCGGGCACGGCGCGAAGTACACGCGCGGGCGCGGGCCGGTGCGCTTGGTCTACGCCGAGGAATGCGCCGATAAAAGCGCGGCGCTGCGGCGCGAGGCCGCCCTCAAGGCGCTTCCCCGCGCGCGGAAGCTGGCGCTGGCCGAAAGCTGGGCGGCGGAAACGGGAAAAACGCTTTCCTCCGCGTGTCTGCCGGACGAAAGCGCAAAGGAGCGGTGAAAATGGTACAGATGGATTCGCGCGAATCGCGCGAGCGCATGGCGCAGGGCAGGCTGTATCTGCCCAACGACGAGGTGATCATGGCCGAGCAGCTCGACTGTCTGGAAAAGCAGTACGATTACAACGCCACGCGCCCGCACGAGCAGGAAAAGCGCGCCGCGCTGCTGCGCGAAATGCTGGCCGAGGCGGGCGAAAACTGCTATGTCGAGCCGCCGCTCCACGCGAACTGGGGCGGGCGGCACGTCCATTTCGGCCGCAATGTCTACGCCAATTTCAACCTGACGCTGGTGGACGACGCGGACATTTACGTGGGTGACTGCGTGATGTTCGGCCCGAACGTGACGGTCGCCACGGCCGGGCATCCGATCGAGCCGGGGCTGCGCCGCCAGGCCATGCAGTACAACGCCGAGGTGCGCATCGGCAGCAACGTGTGGATCGGCGCGGGCGCGGTGATCCTGCCCGGCGTGACGATCGGGGACGACACGGTCGTCGGCGCGGGCAGCGTCGTGACAAAGGATCTGCCCGCCGGGGTGGTCGCCGCGGGCTGCCCGTGCCGCGTGCTGCGGCCCATCGGCCCGCGCGACCGCGAGGTCTATTTCCGCGGCAAAAAAATCGACGTGCCGCTGGATTAGCGTGATTCCGTACGCCGCCCTGCTGTTGAAATCGGGAAACATGACCGCAAAGCGTACGCACCGCCTGGCAGGGTCGAAGACAAGCGGGACCAAGAATTCCCTAAAATGTATTGCTATTGTACCGACATATTGTTATAATAACCTCAGGCTGCCGCTGACGCGGCCGCGCGTCCGCGTTGCGGACGCTGATGCGCTGACGCGCATGGCCTGAGAATATTGTTCCGCGCAAAACTGCCGGCGCTTTCGCACCGAAGTTTTGTTGTGGCCGCTGACGCGGCGTCGCGGAATAATAACCTTAGGCCGCCGCTGGCGCAACGGCCGGAAGCACGGCGCTTATGAATCGCCGTTCACACGAAAGGAGCGGTCCTATGGCAAAAACAGCAAATCTCTATGCCCGCATTGAGCCGGAGGTAAAAGAACAGGCTGAAGACATTTTAACCGCGCTGGGCATCCCTGTTTCCAGCGCTATCAATATGTTTTATAAGCAGATCATTTTGCAGCGGGGCATCCCTTTTGAAATAAAGCTGCCGCAGGCAAAAGTGACGGACATGAGCGCGCTGACCGCGCGGGAGCTTGATGAGGAATTGGAAAAGGGATATCAGGATGTTTTGGATGGCAGGACAAAACCGGCCGACGCCGTTTTTGACAAAATCCGAAAGGATTATGGCATATGACCTATTTTGTCGAGATCACGGCTCAGGTGGAACAGGATTTGCGTGGGATCTATGAGTATATCGCATATGAGCTGCGGTCCGAGCAAAATGCCGCGGCGCAGCTTGACCGGTTTGAAGAAAGCGTCAGCGCGCTCGGCCAAATGCCGGAGCGGTATCGCCGGTATGCGAAAGAACCGTGGTATAGCCGGGGCTGACGCGTCATGCCGGTAGACCGCTACTGCGTGTTTTATATGCCGGATCATCCCCGCAGGATTGTGAATATCCTTCGTATTCTTTACGGGGGCAGGGACATGGAGGCTGTCCTTGCCGGGACAACACAATAACAACATATAAGGGCACGCCGCAGAGTTTTTCAGCGGTGTGCCCCTTTTGCTTGTGTTTTCCGGCGTTCTCTTTTTTATCTAAAATGATGATTATATTTATATCAATATGATTTTACTGAATTTTCTCCTTTTAGAAAATGGATGCTTTCGTAATATAGAGACGTTTTGCCGATCTCTATAAACGAGTCATGATGCGCGGCGAATGTCTATTGCGTTTCGCTTTTATGCGCCTTGGCGGCGCTGGCCGGGGCGGCGGCGCCTGCGTCCTGCCCGGTGAGGGCCTCTTTCCATTCCTCCAGCAGCTCCACCGCCGCGAAGCGGATGCTGTAGGGGCTGTGGAGGACCTCCCGCTCCGCGTCTGTGTAAGCGGGCGCGTCCGCGTCCTGCCCGGCCGCAGCGGGCACGCAGAGTGGCGGGAACAGCACGCAGAACCAGTTTTTGCCCGCGTGGGCCCCAATCTCGACGCGCACCGCGTCGTACCGCCCGGCGGGCAGCGTGAAGCTGTCGTATTCCCGCGTATCGAAATACATGTTTTCCAGCCGGACGGAGACGTCGTCCGCGCAGCCGTTCGCGCGCAGGGTCTCCAGCGCAATCCGGCGCAGCGCAGGCAGGCTTTCCCGCGCGGCGTCCATTGCTTCGTCCTTGGTGGCGCCGCCGTCAAACAGTTCGCCCGCTTGGGCGAGGATCGCGTCCCGCACGGCGAGTTTCAGCGCCTGATCGGCCTCGGAATCGGAATTGGCCAAAATGTGCAGGCGCAGCGTGTCCGCGCGCACCTCGCCGCACGTGGCCGCGAAGCCCGCGAAATTGCTGAGCAAAATCGCCAGCGCCAGCCCTGCCAGCACCGCTAACTCGCGCCGCGTCCGGCGTGTCAGGCCCGCTGCCCGCCGCGCGCCGTCCCCTTTGCTTCGCTTGATCCATCTATCCATTGTCCGCATCTCCGTTCTCCTCCCGGTAAGTAAGTGCTTACATAAACGCGTTTTGGCCTTTGGCCGTCTGCAGGGAATTGTGGACGGCGCGCGTTTCGGTTATTCCCATTTGCCCAAAACTTTTTTCAAAGCCTCTTGGCGGCCGGGGCCCGGCGTGCTACAATGAAAATAATACAGGGGCGGCCGGGAGGCACCGGCGGGTCCGCCCCGGAGGGAGGCTTCTAATGAAGCTGAATTACAAACGCACCTTTTTTGTGGGTCTTGCCTTTATGTCCATCTGCGCGTTCTGGCAGGTGTACGACAACGCTGTGTCGCTGATTTTGAAAAACACGTTCCACGTGCGGGACAGCTACATCGGCGTCGTGCTGGCGCTGGACAACATCCTCGCGCTGTTCATGCTGCCGCTGTTCGGCAAGCTGAGTGACAAAACGCGCACGAAGATCGGCCGCCGCATGCCGTATATCCTCGGCGGCACGGCGATGGCGCTGCTGTGCATTTTCCTGATGCCGCTGGCCGAGCGGCTGCACAACCTCGTGCTGTTCTTCGTGGGGCTGGGTCTTGTATTGATCGCGATGGCCACGTACCGCAGCCCCGCCGTGGCGCTGATGCCGGACGTCACGCCCAAGCCCCTGCGCAGCCAGGCGAACGCCGTCATTAACCTGATGGGCGCGGTGGGCGGCATGGTCATGCTGGTGGCGATGAACATTTTCCCCATCACGGGGGAAAACCCGCGCTATGGTACGATCTTTTTCATCGAGGGCTTTATCATGGCCGTGTGCGTGGCTGTGCTGTTCTGGAAGATCAACGAGCCCGCGCTGGTGGCCGAACGCGAGCGCGTGGAAAAGGAAAACGGCGTTTCCGACGAGGACACCGGCGTGGCGGATGAGGGCGGCAAAATGCCGCGGGAGGTATTCCGCAGCCTTGTCTTTATTCTGACGAGCGTTTTCTTCTGGTTCTTCGGCTACAACGCTGTTACCTCGTCGTTCAGCCGGTATGCCGAGCAGGAGCTGGGCGGCAATTTCGCGCTGGTGCTGCTCATCTGCACCGCTGCGGCGATTGTCTCTTACATCCCGGTCGGGTGGATCGCGCAGCGCATCGGCCGGAAAAAGACGATCCTAATCGGCATTCTGATGCTGGCCTCGTCGTTCTGCGCGGGCATCTTTTTCCATAGCGTTTCGCCGCTGCTGTACATCTTTTTCGCGCTGGCGGGCATGGGCTGGGCGTTCATCAATGTGAACAGCTATCCGATGGTGGTCGAGCTGAGCAGGGGTTCGGACGTCGGTAAATATACCGGCTATTATTACACGGTTTCGATGGCGTCGCAGATCTTCACGCCGGTGCTGTCCAATATCCTGATGGAGCACATCGGCTACCGCACGCTGTTCCCTTACGCGACGTTCTTTGTGCTGCTCAGCTTTGTGACGATGCTGCTGGTGAAGCACGGCGACGCCAAGCCCATTGCCAAGCGCGGTTTAGAGGCGCTGGACGTGGATGATTGACCCAGCCGGTCAGGGCGTCAGCTTTCCGGAAACCGTCCTTTTATTTTCCGAAGCGTATAATTGAATTTGTGATATACGCTTCGGAGTGCGGGGGATTTGATAAAAACGGAGTCTTTTTACCTTCCTCTTATAGGAGAAGGCGGTGTATAATAATATTTTTTACAGAAAATACGGATTGTAAATCCGGCTGAAAGGAGCGTGTGGGATGACGCCTTGGGAATATTTCGCAAACGACCCTGTGGGCGGCGCGGATTTTTTAGAGATCACGCGGCGCGGCACGGGGGAGTTGATGCTGTGCGCGCCGGACGCGATTGTCATGCGCGAGCCGTCGGGCGGTGTCGTGCTGTTCCACGCGAAAAACGCGCCGGCCGCGCGCGCCGCGCTGGAAAAGCTGCCGCGGACCGGGCTGTACGCTGTCCATGGGGAGAAAAATATGCGCTTGGCGGCGGATGCGCTGGGTATTAAAAGCGCGGACGGCGTGGAAAAATGCCGTCAGGCGCGCTATATGAAGGAGGCCGCGCCCGTGCCGCCGCCCGGCGTGGAAATGCGTGTTTTGGATGAAACGTACATCGAAGCCGTCGCGCAGCACTATGGCGGCGTGGACGACCCGTCGTATGTCCGGCGGCGTGTCAAGGCGGGCGTGGTGGTCGGCGCGTTTGTCGGCGGCGCGCTTGCGGGCTTTATCGGCACGCACGCGGAGGGCAGCATGGGGATGCTCGAGATCTTCCCCGAATACCGCCGGCGCGGGCTCGGCTGCGCGCTCGAGGCGGGGCTCATCCGCCGCCTTTTAGAGCGGGGAGAGATCCCATTTTGCCAAGTAATTGAAGGAAATGAGGCGTCCATGCGGCTGCAGGAAAAGCTCGGCATGACTTTTTCCGACGAGCCTGTCTATTGGATGGTTGAGAGGTAGGGCATGGAACAGGAAAACCATATCCGAATCGGGAATACCGTCGCGGCTATCGCGACGCCGCCGGGCGTCGGGGGGATCGCCGTGGTGCGCGTTTCGGGCGACGGCGCGTATCGGGTGGCGGGGGCGGTGTTCCGCCCCAAAAATAAGGCGAGGCGGCTCGCGGAGCAGCCCGGATATACCGCGCTGTTCGGCCATTTTGTGGAAAACGGCGTTTTGTGCGACGAGGTGGTGGCGCTGTGCTTTCGCGCGCCGCACAGCTACACGGGCGAGGACGTTGTGGAATTGTCGTGCCACGGCGGCAGCGCCGTCAGCGCGCGGCTTCTGCGCGCGTGCTGCGCGGCGGGCGCGGCC
>CANRZX010000032.1 GCA_947644575.1 uncultured Clostridia bacterium
TGTTGTAGCTTTCGCCCGCCACTTTCAGCGCCATGCCGTTCATCACGCGGAAGTTGCTGGTGATGCCGATCGAGCCGGCCAGCGACGCGTCCCACAGATCGGCGTAGCCCGTGATTTCCCTGTCCACCAGCGCCGGGTCGTATACCAGCGTCTGCACGCCCGAGCCATAGGGCACGGTGTACGTGTCGTCCGGGTCGAAGAACTGGCCCTGATAGGCGGGGTTGATATTGCCGAAATTCGGGATCAGGCTCTTGTCCAACGGCTTCACAAGCCCCTCGGCAATGGCTGTCTCGATGATATAGTCGTCCGCGATCACGACGTCATAATCGCCGCCGTTCGCGGTCTCGAGCTTTGCGAGCATAGTCTCATCGGTGTCGAAGCTGGAATAGTTGATTTTGATGCCGGTCTCCTCGGTGAAGGCGTCCAGCACCTCCTGCGGGAACATGCCCTCCCACGTGTAAAGGTTCAGCTCGGTCGAAGCCGTTCCCGCCGCACCGGACACAGAGCCGGACGCTGCGGGCGCCGGGGACGACGCGTCGCCGCCGCAGCCCGCGAAGGCGGCAAGCGCCAGCGCAAGGCAGAGGGCGGACGCAAGAATTTTTTTCATTTTCATCGGTTTTCCTCCTTTTTGCCACATTCAATGACAGGCTTGTTTTTTATATGACGTCTCTCCGGCCGGGGCTTTCCCACCTTCCCCAGCACATTGGAGAGCGCGACCAACAACAGCGTCGCGCCGAGCATCAGCGTACACAGCGCGTTGATCTCCGGCGTGACGCCGGTCTTGATCTGCGTATAGACCTTAATAGGCAGCGTATTCACGTTGACGCCCGTGACAAAGATGCTGATGATCACGTCGTCGAGGCTCATCGCGAAGCTGAGCAGCATGCCGGACAAAATCGCCGGGGCAAGCAGCGGCAGCGTGATGTCGAAAAAGACGCGCGCCTCGCCCGCGCCAAGGTCGCGCGCGGCCTCGGCAAGGCTCGGGTCCATGCCGACGAGGCGCGCCTTGACGAGCATATAGACATAGGGGATGCAGAATGTCGTATGCGCGAGGATCAGCGTCGTCATGCCGAACGGCAGCCCCAGCAGCGAGAAAAACGCCATGAACACCATACCGAGGATGATCTCCGGAATCATGATGGGCAGCATCGAAATATATTCCACGGCGTTTTTTGAGCGTAGGCGCACCTTGGTGAAGCCATAGGCGCCAAGTGTCCCCACGACAGCCGCGCCGCAGCTCGCGGAAAGCGCCAGCACAACGCTGTTCCACAGCGCCTCAAACATGGCCTTGTCGCGGAAAAGCGTCTCGTACCATTTCAGCGAAAAGCCCGCCCAGACCGAACTGATCTTGCTCTCGTTGAAGGAATACAGGATCACCAGCGCGATGGGCAGATACAGGATCACGACGATCAGGCCGAGGAAGAGGTTCGGCAGTACGGTGCGGTTTTTCATAGCAGACCCTCCAGCTCGGTGGTATGCGTCACGCGCTTGTACAGCGAGATCATCAGGCTGGTCAGTGCCATCAGCACGACGCTCAGCGCCGCGGCAAACGGCCAATTGTGCGCCTTCATCAGTTGGTCCTGAATCAGGCTGCCGACCAGCACGACCTTGTTGCCGCCCAAAATATCGGCGATGAAGAACAGCCCCATCGAGGGGATGAACGTCAGGATCACGCCCGAGAGCAGCCCGGGCAGCGTCAGCGGCAGCGTGACGGTCAAGAACGCCCGTATCGGCGTGGCCCCTAAATCGCGCGCGGCCTCGACGAGGCTCCAGTCGAGCTTTTCGGCGCTGGAGTACACCGCGAGGATCATAAACTGCAGCAGCGCGTACACCATGCCCACCACCACGGCCGGGTAGGTATACAGCAGCTTGAGCGGGGCCTCCGTCAGCCCCACGCCCATCAGCAGCTTGTCGAGCGTCCCGTTCGCGCGGAAGATAATGATCCAGCCGTACAGGCGGATCAGCGAACTCGTCCAGAACGGGATCATGAGCAACAGCATGACGCGCCCCTTCCACACCGGGGAAAGCTTCGCCATGAAATAGCCGAAGGGGTAGCCGATGGCACAGATCAGTACGGTGCTCGTCAGGGCCAGCTTAAAGGATTCCAAAAACGTGTTCAGGTAAACCGGCTGGAAAATATTGGCGTAATTGCTCAACGTAAATTCATTGACGACGCCCCACACCTCGGCGCGCGTCTGGAAGCTGAGCACCAGCATATACACCAGCGGCCCGGCCACAAAAACGAGCGTGAACAGATAAAGCGGCAGCAGCGTCACCCAGACGCCGCCGCGCCGTTTGCGCGCCCTCATGCCGTTTCCTCCACATCCACGGGCATGGCATTCTCCGGCCGCCACGTCACGCGGACAGCTTCGCCCGTCTGCACATCAAGGTCGATGCCGTGGCGGCTGGCGATCAGCGACGCGCCGTCCGCGAGGGTCAGCGCGATGCGCAGCATGCCGCCCGCAAACGTTTTTTCCTGAATGACAGCGGGGATGCCGCACGCGTCCGGATCCCGCGTGAATTCCACATGCTCGCTGCGCACGGCGAGGGTGACGGGCGTGCCGGGCGCGAAAGCGTAGCCGCGACACAGCGCCCCGGCGCAGCCGCCCGCGCATTCGGCGGAAAGCACATCATCCTTCACGGCGCGCACCGTGCCTGAAAGCACGTTTGCCGTGCCCACAAAACGGGCCACATAGCTGGTGCGCGGGCTGTCGTATACCTCGGCGGGCGTGCCCACCTGCTCGAAGCGCCCGTCCCGCATCACGGCAATGCGGTCGGACATATTCAGCGCTTCCTCTTGATCGTGCGTGATATAGACAAAGGTGATGCCCAGCCGCTTTTGCAGCGCCTTGAGCTCCAACTGCATCTGGCGGCGCAGCTGGAGGTCGAGCGCGCCCAGCGGCTCATCCAGCAAAAGGACGCTGGGCCGGTTGACGACGGCGCGCGCGATGGCGACACGCTGGCGCTGCCCGCCGGAAAGCTCCGCGGGCATACGCTTATCATAGCCGGTCAGCTGCACGAGCGCCAGCGCATCCTCAACGGCTTTTTTGATTTCCTCTTTCGGCTTCTTTTTCAGCCGCAGGCTGTAGCCGATATTCGCGGCCACCGTCATATGAGGGAACAGGGCGTAATTCTGGAACACAGTGTTTACATCGCGCTGGTTCGGTTCGGCGTCCGTCACGTCTTTCCCGTTTAGCAGCACTCGGCCCTCGTCCGGCGTCTCCAGCCCGGCGATGATGCGCAGCGTTGTCGTTTTCCCGCAGCCCGACGGCCCGAGCAGGGTGATAAACTCACCCTTGCCGATGGCAATGCTGACGCCGTTCAGCACGTCGGTCTCCCCAAAATGCTTCGCGATGCCTTGCAGCTCCAAAATCGTTTCTCCCATTGTCCTCTCCTTCTTATAAGCCCGATTCGCCCGTTGACTCAAGCTCCGCACGGCCCTGTGCCGAACGCCGCGGAGCCCTCCTTGGACGTGAAGGGCGGCTCCCCCGCCCGAGCAGTCAATCTTTTATGTACCATTATATCAAAAACAACCGGTTTGTATAGTATTTTTGCCGAAAAAAACAATTTGATCCCGCCAAAGTTTTGCGCCCCGCGGGGGAGAATCTTGTGAAAGTATACGAAATTTGTGTTGTTTGAGCCCGCGACGCCCTGCGGACGGCCGCGACGCCGTTCCGTCCGGCCTGCCGACATACGGGCCCTTGCGCGAAAAAGCCGCCGCGCAAAACGGTTCGCACGGCGGCTTGGAAACGTAAGGAAGCACTGATTCAATCGGCAGGTCATCGGCCGCGTTAGGAACACACGGCCGATACTCCCCTGTGAGAAGATGCAGGGTCGCCGATCGGTGAGTAGCTTCTTTAGATTGTAAGAATAAAAATGACACGCCCGCGCCATCCCGCGGGGAGGCGTCGCGCGCGATACGGCTCAACGCTCCAAGGTCATGATTCGCAGCTCATGCGCCTGCAGCAAGACGGTCTGCGCGCAGCCGCCCGGCAGGGAGACGGCTGCCTGTCTCGCGCACACGCCGTTGTTGACAACGGCCAGCTTTCCGCACGCGGGGAACCATGCGCATTCGACCATCGGATCGTCCGACCAGAAATCGGGCCGCGGGTTCCGGCGCAGCGGATCAACGATCATTTCAAACAGCAGGCGGGCGTTTTCCGGTGTGTTCTCGAACGAAGCGAAATAGACGCCCGCTCCCACGCCGAACGCGTGCGCCGTGAGCGTGGGCAGGCCAGCCTCGGCCTTGTAGACGCGGGCGGCTCCGTCCGTTAGGAACGGGATGCCGCGCATGTACCGCGAACGCGGCCGGACAAAGCTGCCCTCGGGCAGCGAGGATGCGCACGGGTCGACGGAAAAGCGCCATTTCCCGTGGCACTGCCGCGCACCGGTGTCCTCGTCTACCCCGAGCGCGGGCGCCATCCGGAAGAACGCTGCGCGCCCCTCCACGGCGGAGGGCTCGCCCACGCCGATGAACGTGCCACCCTCATGGACAAAGCGAAGCACCGCCTCCACGACGGCGGGCTGCGTCCAGCGCCCGCCCCCGCTCCACGCGCTGCCTGCGAAGCCCGCGTTGAGCACGACGTCGATGTTTTGCAGCGCGCCGCCGAGCACGTCGTCAAAATTCAGAAATTCAACCTCGAAAGGCAGGCCGGCCAGCGCCTCGTTGAGGTGGATCAGGTCGTTTTGATCCGTCTCGTGGAAATGGCCCGACAGGCTCCACGAGCGCAGCCTGCCCCAGTGATGAAGCACCGCAACGCGCGGCTTCATGCACCACGGCGCACCCTCCCGGTGCAGCGCGGCGATAGCGCGAAACTCATCCGCGATGTGCGCGACGGCGTCGACAAAATCGGGGTAGGCTTCGGTCAGGTGGAGATATCCGCCTAATCCGATGCGGTCGATGGGCGCGCGCAGCAGCGCGCGGCGCACCCGGAGCCAGTATTCCATCGCGTCGGCGGCCGGGTCGCCACCCTCCATAAAGGTGGGTGCGCCGCCCAGCCCCGTCGGGAACAGGTAGGGGTGCAGGCGCAGCTCGTGTACGGGAACGTCCACGCCCGCGCAGAGCCGCGCCTCATAGCCGGAGAACACGCACTTGATCAGCCCGTCAAAGCCGAACTCCCCGAAGCTGCCGCTGTACGGCTCCAGTCCGACCCAGCTGTCGTCGTAAAAGACAAACGCCTTTTTTCCGTGCGCGTGCACGATGTCCACAAGCTTTCTGCCGAACGCGCGCACGAAACGACCGACAAAAGCCATCCAATCGGCTTTTTGGGGCGTCCCGGGCATATGTGTGGGGTGCAGCGCCCCGCCGTTGACGAAGTCCTCGGCGGTCAGCGCGTAGCCGTATTCCCGCTCAAAGAGCGCCAGCGCGCGGGGTGAGACGGTGAAATCGTAGGAGGCCCAGTCTGTGAACAGGCTGCGGTCGCGCTCGTGCGCGCCCCAGATCCAGACAAAGTTATAAAACAACGACGTGAAGCGGACCGTGCCCGTGGCGGGGTGCGCGGCGCACCACTCGTCCATCCAGCGCAGCAGATATTCCTGGGCCTCCGGATAGATGGGATCGATGGGCATCAGGTGCTCTTCGGTCCAGCCGTTGGTAACATGGTTGTACATGGAAATCTCTTCCCAGACGCGGTAGCATAAAAAGCTGACCGTGTAGCTGTGGAAGGGGACGGCGTCCCGAACCACGACGCGGGCGGCGTCCTTTTCATACGCCCACTGCGCGCGGTCGAGCAAACGATCCTCCGTGCGGTCGAACACCTGCCAGAGCCGCAGAGCGTCCTGGCTGTCGTTGATCCGGAACTGCTCAGAGAAAAAGCTCTCCGTCAGCGGGATTTCGGCCCGCTCCCCGGCGGGCACGCAGGGGAGCGTACATAAAAAGCACTGCTGAAGCATATCCGGGTGCTCCTTCGCCCACGTGTTGTGCCCCCGGATCGGGCAGATCGTGGAATAGATCTCATATCCGGCGTTCAGGATGGCGTCGGACAGCTGCGTGCCGTCGCTGTCGCGGATGACGTCCGCGCCCCAGCGCTCGGCAAGGCGCAGCGTAAGCGCCTCGCAGCCCGCTTCTCCGGGCAGGGTGAATCCTCCGGTCGTTCGCATGGTAGTTCCTCCTTCATATCGCTTGGCGTGCAAAAGCTTTTTCATGGGCGACGCGGTGAAACACGCGCTTTAGTAACCACTGAATAAATCGCCGCGCACATCTCGGCGGCATCTTTGACCCCGCATCTTCCCGCGAGGAAATGTCGGCCACACGTTCCAAACGCGGCCGATGACACGTCGACTTATTCAGTGCTTACTTTTGAAGCGGTTTCACAAGAAAACAAAACGGGGGCGCCGCTTTTTTCCATTATACCGATTTTTGCGCGGAAAGTCTCTGTGAATTGCTCTTTTTTCTGTGCAATTTCGACCATTTTGCGTATCGGGCGGCCCGTCGAACGGCTGGCCGGGACGAGGCGTCCGCGCGGCGCGTTTGAGCGCGTGGAGCCGGGCTTTGCGAATTACCCCCGTTTTTCACAGGCGCCGCAATGTCCTCCGGCGAGCGCGGAAAAGCAGCCGCAAAAGAGAGCTTCCCGGCAAAAATCACAGGGAAAGCAGGTACGCTTCAATCCAGAGAAGCGCGGCGCCGAGGGCGGCGGCCTCCTGCTTGTACACGCAGGCCTTGATATAAGCGCCGTCCTGCTCAAAGGGATTGCGCACCGCCGCCCGGGCGCGCAGCTCGGGCAGCGAGTCGCCGATCTCCCGCCCCACATAACCGCCCAAGATCACGTCGCAGTCCAAAATCATACGCAGGCTGTTGGCAGCGATCGCCACATGGGAGAGATATTCCTCCCATACGGCGCGCAATGCGGCGTCTCCCCCGCGCAGACGGCGAAAGAAGTCCGGCAGGTTTCCCCTTGTGTGCGCATGTAGCAGCCCCGCGCGGCAATAGGCGTCCACACAGCCCGTCTGGCCGCAGTAGCACGGCCGCCCGCCGGGGAACAGCGTCGCGTGGCCCACTTCACCGATGCGCTGATTCTGCCCGGAGCGCAGCCGTCTGTCCACAAGGATCGCGCCGCCCACGCTGTCGCTCAGCGAAAGATATACCGCGTTTTGCAGCGAAACGTCGGCCCGCGCCTCGGCAAGGCAGCCAGCGTTGGCGTCGTTAATCATACGGCACGCTTCGCCTAAGTAGGGCACCATCTCCTCCACGCGCATCTCCCGCAGGGACAGCGCGTGCGAGCGCAGCACAACGTCCCCGTCCCGGCTGACGATGCCGGGAATGGAAAGCCCCACGCCCAGCGGCGCGCCGCCCGGGAGCCCCTCGCACAGCGAGGCAATCTGCGAGGCCAGCGTCTGCCAATACGCAGCCGCGCGGGAAAACGGCAGCGCGTGCGTCCGCGTGCGCAGCACATGGCCCGCGAGATCAGCCGCCACAAGCGTAACCTGCCGCCGGGTAACGTCCACCCCCACTGCGAAGCGCGCGGACGGGCGCGCGCTCCACGCGCGCGGACGCCGCCCTCCGGTTGAGTGGAACGCGCCGCACGCGCTCGCCAGCCCGGCCTCCTCCAGCCGCCGCAGCAGGCTGATGGCCGTGGGAATGCTCACCTCCAGCGCGCCCGCCAGCGCCTGCGCGGAAAAGCGCTCGCGTTCCATAGACCATACCGCCGCCTGCGTCAGGCGGCCACGGCGCGTGCCAAACAGATTGACCGTTTCCATCGGTTTTTGCCTCCTTTTCTTCCGGCGGAACGCCGCGCTTCGGACCGCGCGCCGCCGGGGCTTTGGGGCTTCTCCGCGCCGCGATGATGCCCTGTTTTCTGAAAAGGCCGGGCGCTTTTCTTCACTGTACCATAAATCCGCCGCTGTGTAAAATGTTTTATTGATTGAAAATCGCGGCGCCTTACGGCCCGCTCGGCGAGCGCGGCTTCATTTCCTTATGGAGCCGCCCGTCGCCCTCCGGCGTCTTTTTCCCTTTTTATAAAATTTGCGCTTTGGCCGCCTTCGCCGTTTGGAAAGGTCTTGACTTTTCACGGAGCGTCGGCTATAATAAATAAGCATCATTCGCATGGAGAGTTGGCTGAGTGGTCTAAGGCGCACGACTGGAAATCGTGTGTACCCTTTAAAGGTACCCAGGGTTCAAATCCCTGACTCTCCGCCATAAAAAGCGCGTTGCAGAACCTTTTTCTGCAACGCGCTTTTTTACAACGCCGGATTTTTTATCCGCCTGAAAGCTCCGGCTTCAGGGGCTTTCCCGCGGCAAATAGACGTTTTGCAAGACCGTGATCTGATGGCCCGCGCTGTCAGTGACGTCGGCAACCAGTACGGCGCCCCCGTCCGGCAGGGGCAGCTCAAGCCGATCGAAGTCTATATAATACGTGACGGCGAGTGAGGAAGATGCAGACATTTGCGCGTCATCTCCGGAGGTTTGCCCGGGCGCGCTGAACTCGCGCGAAAGGTCGAGTGTTTCACGCGCCTTTTCCTCGCCGTCGACGAGGAGCGTCACCATAGCGGCTTCGGGCACCGCGTCCCCCTGCAGGGCGCGCCGCACCGAGAGCGCGCATTTCCCGCCGACGGAAAGGCGCGCTCTGTCCGTGCCCGGCGCGAGCGTCTCGACGCGGAAATCAGTCAGCTCCAGCGCGGCCGTCATACGACGGCCTGAAAAAAACTCCACCTCGCGGAACAGCTTCTGCGTCTGCGTTTCGCCGTCCGTTGTGAACGCGACCAGCACCGAGAAGCTTTCATACTGCTCCGTCAGCGGGATCATAAGCCGCGCGGTAAACACGCCGTCCGCCTGTTGCTCGGCGGGAACCGTCAGCGCGCCGCCCTCCGCCGGTACGATAGAAAATGCTGCGGTCGTGCCGTCGCGGCGGCTTTTGGGCGTGGCGGTCAGCGTCAGGGGAATGGTGTCGCCGCTCTCCGCGCCGTACTGCCAGTCATAGCCCGCCACGGGCCGCTCCTGCTCGCGCAGGCTTTCCTCGATGCCGGCGCGGATCGCGCCGACGCGCTGGTCAATGCGTTCGTCGATGCCGTCCATCTGTCGTGAAACGCCGTCCACGCGCCCGCCCAGCGCCCGAAGCTGTGCGCCCGCGAACGCGCCGAAGCCCGCCAGCGCCAGCAGCATAACAAAAAAACACGCCAGCAGAAGGCGCTGGCGGCGCGCGGCCTGCGCCTGCGCGGCGGCGTATGCGTCCAGCAGCGCCCGCAGGCCGGTATCCGTCGGCTCTGCAGCGTTTCCCGCGGCCGGCGCTTCGCCGCCGGGGCTCGCCGTGTCCCTCATGGCGGGCGGTTCCCCGGTCAGCAGCTCGTCGCAGCCGACGCCAAGCGCGGCGGCAAGCGACTGTAAATTGTCCAGCCCGGGCAGAGATGTGCCGCTTTCCCATTTGCCGATGGCCTGCCGCGAAACGCCGACCCGCTCGGCCAGCGTTTCCTGCGAAAGGCCCGCCGCGCGGCGCAGCGTGAAAATCCGCTCATGAATCGTCATGAAAGCTTGCTCCTTTTCCGGAATATTCTGAAGGCAATACCGCACAAAAACCGTCCGGCGGTTCTGCGCCCCTCCCGCTTGCGGATTTTTTATTATATTTTTGATTATATTTTTGAAAAATCCTTAGCGGGCCGCAAAGGACTGCCCGCATTTTTGCCTCATCTAACGAAAATCCGGCGACGCGGTCCGGGCGCAATCTTTGTGCGGTACTTCCTCAATATTCTCTGAAAAAAATCATACCCAAAACACAGGCCAAAAACCACCAACCGCCGGCACCATTTCGGCAACCGGCGGTTGCATTTTGCTTTTGGAGCCGCCCGTTCGCCCCAGCCGTGCTTACTTAGGCGGATGTTAGAGCGGAAGCCGCATCAGACGGTCGATGGCGAGGATATAGATTTTCAGCGAATCCCATATCAGGCCCTCGCGCACGCCCTCGTTCGGGCCGTGCATCGGGCCGACCCACGCGGGCGCGGCCTCGCCCGGCTCCTCGATGCCGAAGCTTACGGCGTTCTCGAAGTGGCGCGCGTAGGTCCCGCCGCCCATCGTGAAGGGCCTCGCCTCCTTGCCCGTCACCTCGTTGTAGGTGCGCACCAGCGTTTGAATCACCGGCGTGTCGGGGTCGATGTAGAACGGCGCGTGGGCGCCGCCCGGCTCGAAGCGGCCGCCGGCCTCCTCGGCCAGGCGGGAGAGCGCTCCGCGCAGCGTGTTCCCGTCGATGCTGGTCGGATAACGGATATCGACACTCTGATACAGGCGTCCGTTTTCCAGCTTGACCACGCCGCCCACGCAGGTGAGCGGGTCGAAGATCTCGTCCCGCGCGGCGATGCCGACGCTGCTGCCGTCCGTCGAGGCGTGCAGCGTGCGCAGCATGGCCAGCGCGCGCCGCTCGTCCGCGTCGCACAGGCCGTTGTCCAGCAGATAATCCGCCACCAGCGCGATGGCGTTCACCGTTCCGGCGGGCATGGCGGCGTGCCCGCCCTTGCCAAAGCCGGAGACGCGCACCAGCCCCTCGCCCTCGGGCGCGATTTTGACCGCATCCGTGCCGTGCAGCCCCGCGATGTCCGCGCGGACCAGCGCGCTGGCACGGTCGGGCACGACGTTGCGCGCGACACCGCCCGAAAAGTCCGCGATGCGGCCGTTCAGCGGGGCGCTGACGAGCCAGCCGCTGTAGCCGCCCTTTTCGCCGTAGCACACGGGAAATTCCGCGTCCGGCGTGATGCAGAACGCGGGCTGCGGGTTGTGCTCGAGATAGTAGTCGACGTCCCGCATGCCGCTCTCCTCGTTCAGGCCCAGTAGAACGCGCAGCGTGTAGGGCAGCGTTTCGCCGCGCTCTTTGAAGAATTTGGCCGCGTACAGCGTCATCACGGCGGGGCCCTTGTCGTCGCAGACGCCGCGCCCGAGCAGGTAGCCCTCGCGCCGCGCCAGCCGGAACGCGCTGCCCGTCCAGCCGTTGCCCTCGGGCACCACGTCGAGATGCGCGATTGTGGCGATCTGCCTCTCGCTCACGCCGGGCACATCGGCATAGCCGAGATAGCCTTCGCAGTCGTGCACCGCGAGGCCCATGCGGCCCGCAATCTCCAGCGCCGTATCCAGCGCATGTTTGGGCCCGGGGCCGAACGGCGCGCCCGGCTGCGGCGCGCCCTCGACGCTGTTCACGGCCACCAGCGCGCCGAGATCCGCGAGGAACGCCTCTTTATTCCGCGCGATAAACGCGTCGACCTGTTCGAGAAAACGTGCTTCGTCCATATTTCTTCTCCTTTGCGTTTTTTCACCCAATACGGCCAAAAATAGTTTTTTTCGCTGTCGGGCTTGCCCGATGCCTGTTCTTATAGTATCATAGAAACAGCGCCATAGAAATACATTCGGCGAGAAAAAGGAACGAATATGAAAAAATTTTTCTCACGGGAGCTGCTTTTCGCGGCGGCAGTGCTCCTTTTGGCCGGGGGGATTGCCCTGAGCCGGACGCATGTGCCCGGCTCGGTGGCGCGTGTGTCGGTCAGCGGCGGGGAGGAACTGGTGCTTTCGTTGGAGCGGGACGGCCGCTATGCCGTCGAGGGCGGCAGGCTGCCCGTGACGCTGGAGGTCGCTGGCGGCCGCATTCGCTTTATCGAGAGCCGGTGCCCCGACCACATCTGCGAGCGCTGCGGCTGGCTTTCGCAGGAATACGAACAGGCCGTCTGCATGCCGGCCGGCGTGAGCGTCACCGTTGAAGCTCGGCCATAACTATAACATCCTTCGCGCGCCTGCGGTTTTCGCGCGCGAGCCTGAACAGGCTCCGAGGAACGGAGCGACCAAACATCGGCGGCTGCGAGAAGCCGTCGGGGAAACGGGGGCCATCGGTATGACCATCTTTGACGCGATCCGCTTAGTGGGCGGGCTTGCGCTGTTCCTGTACGGCATGTCCATCATGGGCACAGGGCTGGAAAAGTGCGCGGGCGGCAAAATGGAGAGCATCCTGCAAAAGATCACCGCATCCACCTGGCGCGCGGTGCTGCTCGGCGCGCTGATCAGCGCGCTGATCCACTCGAGCGCGGGCACCACAGTCATTGTGGTCGGCCTTGTCAATTCCGGCATCATGCAGCTGTCGCAAGCTATCGGCGTCATTATGGGCGCGAACATCGGAACCACCGTCACCAGCCAGATCCTGCGTTTGGCCGACATGGGAGACGGCGGCTTTTTCGCGCAGCTGCTCAGCCCGAGCAGCCTCGCGCCGATCCTCGCGTTTGTCGGCGCGGTGCTGTTTGTTTTTTTGAAATCGCCGCGCAAACGCGACTGGGGCCAGATCTTCATGGGCGTCGGCCTGTTGTTCACCGGCATGGAAGCCATGATGCAGTCCGTGAGCGGCCTGCAGGATTCGCCGCTGTTCGCGAAACTGTTTGCAACGCTGCAAAACCCGATCCTCGGCCTGCTAGCGGGCGCGCTCATCACCGTCGCGGTGCAGAGCTCGACCGCGTCGGTCGGCATCCTCCAGGCGCTCTCCAGTACGGGGCTCGTCACCTGGGGCAGCGCCATCCCGATCATCCTCGGCCAGAACATCGGCACGACGTCCACGTCGCTGATCGCGTCGGTCGGCACCTCGAAAGCGGCCAAGCGCACGGCGATGGTTCATGTATATTTCAACGTAATTGGGTCCATCGTCTTTATGGGCGTCATTTACGGCGCGAAAGCGGCAATCGGCTTCCCGTGGTGGAGTGATACCATCGGCATGGGAGAAATCGCGAACTTCCACACGCTGTTCAACGTAGCCGCAACGCTGCTGTTCCTGCCGTTCACAAGGCTTTTGGCGAGGCTGGCGGAAATGACGTTCCCGGACAAGCCCGGCGAAGCGGCGGCGCTCGAGGTGCCGCTGCTCGACGAGCTGCTGCTCTCCTCGCCCTCGGTGGCCATTCAGCAGGCCAAAAACGCCGTCGCGACGATGGCGAGCAGCGCCTACGCCAATTACTGCGAGGCTGTTCCCGTGCTGTACAGCCATGACGAGGAAACGCTGAGCCTGATCCAGCAGCGCGAAGCCATCGTGGACAAATTGGAGGTCAGCGTCAGCAATTATCTGGTCAAGGTGTCCGACCGCGAGCTGAACGAGCGCGAGGCGCACGCCGTCAACGAGCTGCTGCATTTCGTCGTGGAGTACGAGCGCATCGGCGATTACGCGATCAACGTCGTCGAGCGCAGCGGCGAAATGTTTGATAAGGAAATTACCTTCTCGCCCGAGGCTCGAAATGAGCTTTCCCTTGTGGACGGCGCGATCCGTGAGATCATGGAGTTGACGTTCGCGGCGTTCCTCACGGACGATATGCGGCAGGCCGAGCAGGTCGAGCCACTGGAGGAGACCATCGACCAGATGATCGAAACCCTGCGTGACCGCCACATCCTGCGTCTGAAGGATGGCGTGTGCGGCATTGAAAATGGAATTATTTTCCTTGAGATCCTCACGAATTTAGAGCGCATTTCCGACCACTGCTCGAACATCGCCGCACGCATCGTGGGCGAGGAATCCGACGACAGCCATTTTGACGCGCACGAATTCCGCCGTAATATGCACGACGGCCTTGTGCCAGATTTCAACGAAATGCTTCGCCACTATCAGCAAAAATATTACGCGCCCCTGAGCGAGGCGGCCGCTGCCGTCGAAAAGGGATAACCCGGAAAAATACCGCGTGCCCGTGCGCAAGGCGGCCATCGCCGCCAAAAAGGAGAACACTATGAAACTGCCAAAGGTCTTTTTTCGCAAGCTGCTGCTCGGTGCGGTGCTGGTGGCGCTGGCCGCAGGCATAACTGTATTTATCAAGGAGACGCTGGACACGCGCGACCCAGAGGCCTCGCTGCCGATCATTACGGTGCGGTATGGGGACGAGGTATTCGCGCCGGACAAGGAGGTCCGCCGCGCCGGATGGGAGTGGAGCTTTTTCCTGACAAAGGAAAAAACGCCGATGCTCTCCATTGAGGACGTGCCGCTCACGCCTGTGGAGGTGCTGCCCGGCGCGCCGATGAACATCAGCTTCACCAAGCCGCCGACACAACTGCGGGTACTGCGCGCCGCCAGCGATAAACCAACGGAATATTTGGAATTAGCGGACGCGGGTGACGGCGTTTTTTCGACGCCCACCATGCCGGGCCTGTATTATTATAAGGTGCAGGCCGAATGGCGGAACCGCGGCTTCATTCAATATTATTTCGCGCTTGGGGTGCATGAGCTCATGGGCTGACCCGCACGAAAAGCTTACTTTTTCGCCAAACATGTAGATTTGTCAATGATATGTAACAGAAAAGGAAGGGATCCAGGAGAGAAGGAAGAAAGGACTTGCTTTTGGAAGTTCCGACCGAGAGGGTGCATGGGGAAATTGTTGTAGTAACTCTGGCGGACAGCGGGCTGCTGCTGAAAATCGACGAAAGAATAAAACCTGTAAGAAGCGTAGAATTTTTCATTTTCCCGCCCATCGCCCGGAAATCCGCCACAAGGCCGACGATAGAATCGATCGGGTGCTGTGCAAAAGATTTTGAACTGTCGTTTTGAGCGCCTGCTGTCGCTTTTCACAAAGGATGAGAAAGACATACAGGAAAAAGCCGCTTACAGGAGCACAGCATTTCCTGTAAGCGGCTCTTTTGGCTTTAAGGACTTTCTCAGGACTCCCTGAAAAGCTCTGTCAAACTGCACAAACAAATTAGTTAAAGCGGCGAAATTCGACGAAATCAGCGCTTACAAATTTTCTTGCGGGGCTTTTTTCCCGCGGAAGCCGTTATAATTTTTTCACCGGTAGGTTTACATCCTTCGGACTCCTTTGCAAAATCTTTATCCACGCACCCTGCCGCCTGAGCGGGCAACCACAAGATAGCCTGCGTTTCCTTCCGTTTTTGTTACGCAAAAGCATAGCAAATAAGCTTCCATCATATAAACTTGTCACATAAAAATTTTAATAACATCTTTCTTTCCATCCCCTCGCGCCCGCAGGGCGCGGGTAAATTGAAATCAGCTTTTTCGAAAAAAGCCTCGCGTATGTCATTCTTACTGTTAGCGGGGCCGCGAAAAAGCAGTCCGATTTGCCGTCAGGGGGTTCGGGGGACTTTTGCTTCTTTTCTCCGCGAAGAAAAGAAGATTTCCGTAACTTTTTACCGAATAACTTAACCTCTTGGCCTTCCCCTCAAGAGGAAGGCCGACCTGTAGAAAAAGCCTGCTCGGGTGTGATGGTTCCCGGGCAGGCAAACAATTTTTCTCTTTTTCTGCAGGCTAAAGGAACCACCTGTCAAGGTGGTTCCTTTTTTCAAACTATTTTTTTTCAGTCTTTTTTGCCTCGATGAGGGATTTTTCCAGCCAGATCGTGCCGATCTCCAGCGCGCTCCACAGGCCGTTTTTATCGCTCTGGCGCTTCATGCGCTCGATGGGGCTCTTGGTGGTATCGGTGGAGAGCAGCGTCACATGGATGCGGTCCGCCACCTGGACGCCGTGGTCCTCCTTCGTCGTCAGCACCTGCATAAAGATGACGAACGGATCGGCCAAGTTGCCATAATAGATGTCGTTTTTGCAGCGCACCAGCGGGCGGCCTTTGTACATAAGCTTCGGTGTGAACGCCATAGGGCAAAAAACTCCTTTTCTCAGAACCGATTGCCCATCGCCGCAGCGCGGGGCGGACGGGGAAAGCCTCTCCCCTTCCCGCGCCGGAAAGCGGCGGGCAGGGGCGGCGGAACATGTCCGCGTCCGGATCTGCGCGGCGATGGGCGCCGGCGCTTATTTTACGTCGAGATAGTCCTTCAGCAGCACCTGGAGCAGGTCGTCCCGGTCAATTTTGCGGATCAGCGAACGGGCGTTCTGATAGGTGGTAATGTAGGTGGGATCCTCGGAGAGAATATATCCCACAAGCTGATTGATGGGATTGTAGCCCTTTTCCTCCAGCGCATGGTAGACCTCGGTCAGCGTGGCCTTGATCTCCTTGTTCTTATCGTCGAAAATAGAAAAAATCGCGGTGGGTTCGCTCATCTTCCGTCCCCTCCTTTAGCTGTTTCTTCTATTGTAGACCAAAAAAAGAATCATTGCAAGCGTTTGGGGCAAAAACATCTTTTTCGACGCTTTTGCCCCAAATTTTCCACAATCCGCCCCGCCGCGGGCGACGCGCGCTTACGGGCGGTTCCTCAGCTGCGCAGCACGACACCGAGGCTCTCCAGCGCGGCCAGCACCTTCTTCACCGCGGCCTCGGCCTCCTCGTCCGTCAGCGTGCGGTCGGCGGCGCGCAGCACGAGGCTGTAGGCAAGGCTCTTCTTGCCCTCGGCCATGTGCCCGCCCGTGTATACGTCGAACAGCGTCAGGCTCTCGAGCGCTTTGCCCGCCGCTTTGCGGATGCATGCCGCGATGTCCGCCGCGGGCACGGCGGCATCCGCCACCAGCGCGAGGTCGCGCATGATGGCCGGGTGCTTGGGCAGCGCGCGGAACAGGGGCGTCGCGCCGCGGTGGGCGAACAGCACGTCCATGCTCAGCTCCGCCGCGACGGTGCGCGGCTTCACGCCGTAGTTGGCCAGCACGGCCGGGTGCACCTCGCCGATCACGCCGAGGCGGTCGTCGCCGAGGTAAATCTCCGCGCAGCGCCCGGGATGGTAGGACATGCCGTCCGCGCGGCGCACAAAGCGCGCATCGCCGACGCGGGCGGCCTCGAGCAGGCGCTCAACCACGCCCTTGAGCGCGAGGTAATCCCAGCCGCCGCCATACGCGCCGAGCATCAGCGTCTCCGTCTCCGCCGGCAGGCAGTCGGGCTTTTCGTCGGGCGTATAGGTGGTGGTATTCTCGAACAGCGCGCACTCGGGCGCGCGGGCGTTCACATTCCGCGCGATGACGTCCAGCATGCTCGGCAGCGCCGTCGTGCGCATGATGGAGGTGTCCTCGCCCAGCGGGTTCGAGATGACGAGCGCATTGCGCAGCGGGTCGCCCTCCGGCAGGCGGATCGCGTCGAACGCCTTGCGGCTGTAGAAGCTGAACGTCTCGATCTCATACATGCCGCAGCCGACGAGCAGCTCGAGCATGGCCTCGCGGAAGGTCTGCCGCTCGGTCGGGCGCGCGCTGGCCGTGCCGCGGATCGCGGTGCTGGGCATCTTATTGTAGCCGATGAACCGCGCGACCTCCTCGGCCACGTCGCAGTCGCGCTCCATGTCCCAGCGGGAGGACGGCACGAGGATGTCGTCCCCGTCCAGTTCAAAGCCGAGCGGCAAAAGGATCTCCGCCATCTGCTCGCGCGAAAGCTGCGTGCCGAGCAGGCGGTTGACGGCGTCCGGGCGCAGCGGGATGCGGCGCTCGGCGCGCTTTTGCGTCCACACGTCGGCCACGCCGTTCACGACGTCGCCCGCGTCGAGCAGCTGCACCAGCTCTAACGCGCGGTCAAGGCAGCGGCGGCAGCCGTTCGGGTCAAGGCCCTTTTCATAGCGGCCGCTGGCCTCGGTGCGCATGCCGAGCTTTTTCGCCGTCGTGCGCACGCTCGGGCCGTTGAACATCGCGCTCTCAAACACAATCGTCGTGGTGTCGTCGTACACGCCGGAAAATTCGCCGCCCATCACGCCCGCGACGGCGATGGGGCCCTTCTCGTCGGCAATGACGAGCATTTCCTCGCTCAGCGTCCGGTCGACGCCGTCGAGCGTCTCGATCGTCTCGCCCGCTTTGGCATTGCGCACGATGATGTGCCCGCCGTTCACATATTTATAGTCGAAGCAGTGCATCGGCTGGCCGTATTCGAGCATGACGTAGTTTGTGATGTCGACAAGATTGTTGATCGGCCGCACACCGCACAGGCGCAGGCGCTCGCGCAGCCAGCGGGGGCTGGGCTTCACGCGGACATTTTCGACGACCGCGCCCACATAGCGATAGCAGAGTTCGGGGTTTTCCACATCCACGCGCAGCAGCGCACCGACGTCGCCGTGGCCGGGCTTCACGGCGGGCACGTGGTCCTTGAACGGCACGCCGAACGTCGCGGCGGCCTCGCGCGCGAGGCCGCGCACGGAGAGGCAGTCCGGGCGGTTCGGCGTGATCTCGAAATCCACCGACGTATCGTCCATGCCCAGCGCCCTGACGGCGGGCGTGCCGACGGGCCACGCCTCGTCCAGCACGAGGATGCCGTCCTCGACGGCGTTCGGGAAATCGTGCTTTGTCAGCCCCAATTCGCCGAGGCTGCACAGCATGCCGTTCGATTCCACGCCGCGCAGCCTGCCCCTGCGGATCTCGACGCCGCCGGGCAGCTTCGCCACATGCAGCGCGGCGGGGACGAGGTCGCCCGGCTTCAGGTTGTTCGCGCCGGTGACGATCTGCACCGGCTGCTCCGCGCCCACATCCACCTGACAGACGACCATGTGGTCGGAATCCGGATGGGGGACGATCTCCAATATTTTGCCGACAACGACGTTTTTGACCGCGTCAGCCTCGCATTCATAGGTTTCCACCTTGCTGCCGCTCATCGTCATGCGGTCGGCAAATTCCTGAGGGGTGCAGGTGAAATCGGCGAATTCCCTCGCCCAGTTGATCGGCATTTTCATCTTTCACACACTCCCTTTTCTATTAGAATTGTTTGAGGAAACGCAGATCGTTTTCGTACAGAAGGCGCATATCGTCGATGCCGTAGCGCATCATGGCGATGCGCTCGAGGCCGACGCCGAACGCGAAGCCGGAGTAGACCTCGGGGTCGATGCCGCAGTTTTCCAGCACCTTCGGGTGTACCATGCCGCAGCCGAGGATCTCGATCCATCCCTCGCCCTTGCACATCGAGCAGCCCTTGCCGCCGCACTTGAAGCAACTCATATCCATCTCGGCGGACGGCTCGGTGTACGGGAAATGGTGCGGGCGAAAGCGCACGCGCGTATCCTCGCCGTACAGCTTTTTGATGAAGATTTCCAGCGTGCCCTTCAGATCGCCGAACGTCACGCCCTTGTCGACCACAAGCCCCTCGCACTGGTGGAAGATGGGGCTGTGCGTAGCGTCGACGGCGTCCGAGCGGTATACGCGGCCGGGGCAGATGATGCGGATGGGCGGCTTCTGCCGTTCCATCGTGCGGATCTGCATCGGGCTGGTCTGCGTGCGCAGCAGCATGTTCTCGGTGAAATAGAACGTGTCCTGCGTGTCGCGCGCGGGGTGGCTTTTGGGCATGTTGAGCATTTCAAAATTGTAGTGGGCAAGCTCCACCTCCGGGCCCGCGACGACGTCGAAGCCCATGCCGAGGAAGATTTCCTTCAGTTCGCCCAGCACCTGCTCGAACGGGTGGCGCTTGCCGCGCGCGGGCAGCCTGCCCGGCAGCGTGACGTCGATCTCCTCGGCGGCGAGGCGCGCCGCGCGCGCGGCGGCCGCAAGCTGCTCGGGGCGGCGGGCGATATCCGCCGTGATGGCCGCGCGCACCTCGGTCGCCAGCGCGCCGA
>CANRZX010000033.1 GCA_947644575.1 uncultured Clostridia bacterium
AACCTTTTTTGGCTGCCCTGTTCGTCTTTTTTACTTTCTTTTTGCAACGCGCCCTGCTTAAAAGTCTGTTTCAGAATCTCATTAAGAGCGCAGTTTATGAGCGCAGCTTATCTGCACAAGGCCCCCTTTTGGGAACAAGCCGTCCGCTTCAAAAAGCGTGCCCCGGCCCGAGGGGGAACGCGCCGGGCCGGGGCACGCGGAAAAGGGGGAAAACGGGCTCGCGCCGGTCAGGCCATAGGGATGGTGCCACAGCCGTTCCAGGTGCAGTCCATCGAGTTGGCAAGTACGCGCACGCGCAGGCGGCGACCTCCGCACGACCCGCGCTCGCAGCCGCAGTTGTTCGGGTCGTTGGGCAGCACGAACGATACGCACATTACATGGATGTCGCGGCAGGTGTCGCCGTCATGCGCGGGCAGCACCAGCGTCTTGAAGCCGCGCGCCTCCTCGGTGCCGGACGGCATCAGCTCCGTCACGATGATGCCCACGCAGGTGCGCGAATGCGGGCAGACATTGCGCAGGGTGAAATCCACCTGCAAAATGCGCCCCTGCTGCGAGAGCAGCACGTCGCCCGCATCGCAGAACACGGAATCCTGACACGGCGCGGCGTAAACGTCCACCGTGTGCGGGCAATCCGGCGTGACAACTGTGCCGCTTTCCACGGTCACGGACGGCGAGGGGAACGTGGGCGCGCTGCCCGCCGCGTCGGAAAACTCAATGCAGCGGTTCACTTGCTTCGTACCGCCGACGGAGCCGGTGTGCTGCACCTTGAATGTCAACGTGGCCGTCTCGGGCGCGAGGCATGCCAGCGCGGGGATGCGCCAGCAGATCGCCTGCGAACCCTCGAGCGCCGCCGTGCCCAGCGCGGGCGGCGTGAAGCTAAGGATGCGGAAATCGGAATTCACCACATCCCGAATGCGCACGTCCGACGCGCCGGGAGCGGCGATTGTGTCGGCGAGGCTGCGGAACACGTCCTCCAGCTCCTCGGCGTTCGCCGTGGTGATGACGTGTGTGTCCGCCGGCTCGCTGGCCCAGCGGCACAGCGTCGCCTTGTCAAGGCCCGTGCGGCCCACGAGTCCGACGCAGTAAATCTCCACGCCGCCTTTGCGCAGCGCTTCGGCGACGGGCGTCGGCTCGGGGCCGACGGTCGTCTCCCCATCGGTGAAGATGACGAGGATCCGCCTGCGGCCCGCCGCGTCCAGCAGCGCGCCGCCCGCGGAAAACGCGTCCGCGTGATTGGTGCGGCCCTGCGCCGTCAGCGCGTCCACGGCTGCGCGCAGCGCCGCGCGGTCGTCCGTCAACGCGACGTCCGCCGACGCGGTGCCCGCGAAGCTGACCATCCCGACGCGGCTGCCCTGCGCCGCGTCCGCCGTGCCGCGCGTGAGGACAAGGTCGATAAAATCTTTCGCCCCGGCCTTGAGATGGTCGAGCGGCGCGCCCGCCATGCTGCCCGAGCGATCCAGCACGAGTGCGACGTCCACGGGCTCGCCCGACGCGTCGGGCCGCGCCGAGACGCTGAGCGTGACCTCCAGCGTGCCGTCGGTGCTGATGCGCGTCTCGCTTAACGTTTTGTCGGTACTTGTGATCGCCATAATCCCACGTTTCCTTTCTTACGGGCGCGTCCCGTGCGGGCGGTGCCGCCGGGACGCGTGCCCCCTTTTCTTCTATCACGGTATGCGCGGGCGGCCCGGAGTGTGCGGCCCGCCGCGGGCGCGGCGCGCTTTTTCGCGGGCCCTTCCCTTGACATTCCCCCGGCCGTGCTTATAATAAGATTATGTATCTCTGAAAATATCTCAAAAAAGCCGAAACGGCCGCGAGCGGGCGGCGAAAAGGAGTGCTTATGCCGGAACAAAAACCGCTGATCCCCGTGCTGATCGGCGCGGATATGAACTGCTATTCGATGGCGCGCGCCTTTCATGAGGCGTACGGCGTCACATCGCACGCGTTCGGGCGATGGGCGATGGGCGAGACGATGTATTCCCGCATCGTGCGCTTTACCGCCGTGCCGGAGATCGACACGCCCGACGTACTGCTCCGGACCGTCACGGAATTCGCGGACGCGCACCGGGACGCGGACATTCTGGTGCTGGGCTGCACGGACGATTACGCCAGCCTGCTGATCGACCTGCGCGGCAGCCTGCCCGAAAACTGCACCGCGCCCTATCTCACGCCGGAGCTGCGCGACCGGCTTGTCTCCAAGGCGGATTTTTACGAGATGTGCGAGCGGTACGATATCCCGTATCCCAAAACCTTCCGCGCGAATCGGGCGCTGCCCGCGGACGCGCTTTCGCCCGAGGCGCTCGGCTTTTCCTACCCCGTCATCGTCAAGCCGTCGAGCAGTATCCTCTACTGGAAGCACCCGTTTGACGGCATGAAAAAGGTGTACGCCGCCGAAAGCCCGGAGCAGGCGGCGGCGATCCTCGGCCAGATCTACGGCGCGGGCTATCCCGACGCCGTGCTTTTGCAGGACAGAATTCCCGGTGACGACAGCGCCATGCGCGTGCTGACGGCCTACTGCGGCACGGACGGCAAGGTCAAGCGCATGTGCCTTGGCCATGTGGGGCTCGAGGAGCACACGCCCAAGGCGCTGGGCAATCACGCGGCCATCCTCACCGAGTACAACGAGCCGCTGATGCTGAAGCTGAAGGCGTTTCTTGAAGACGTCGGCTACACGGGCTTCGCCAATTTTGACATCAAATACGACAGCCGCGACGGCGGCTACCGCGTGTTTGAGATCAATCTGCGGCAGGGGCGCAGCAATTACTATATGACGGCCGCGGGCGAGAACCTTGCCCGTCTGGTGACGGAGGACGCCGTCTACGGGCGCGACCTCGGCCCGTGCAGGCTGTGCCGAAAGGAAATGTTCTGGCACAGCGTGCCGCGCGGCGTGGTGTACCGCTTTGTGAAGGACAGGGCGTTTGTCGAAACGGCAAGGCGGCTGGCGCGGCAGGGCAAGGAGAGTGTCACGCTCGATTACGCCTACGATCTGCGCGCCAACCCGAAGCGCCGCGCCTATTATCTCGTCCACATGCAGCGTTATTACAAAAAGTTCCGGACATATTATTCATAAGGGCGGCTGTGGGGAAAATCTTATCCTGATTTACCCGCGCCCTGCGGGCGCGGGGATATTTCAAAACAAAGCCTATGATAGGTTGTTGAAATTGGGAAGCCTGTTTTCCTGTGCCGTAGGGGCGGGGCTTGCCCCGCCCGGAAACGCCGTGGCGGCCTTCGCGGGAGGGCTAAGGCCCTCCCCTACGCACACCTTGCCAAAGTAAGGCCTCTTCTATGGGTTCTCCACCTCATCCGTCATTTGCTTCGCAAATGCCACCTTCCCCTCAAGTAATCACTGATTAAAGCGGCAGGTCAGATCGGCGAGCAGATTTGTTGGCTGTTGAAGCCTCAAAATCGCCGAAATACTTTGTGTATTTCAAGGTTTTGGGGCAAAAACAGGCGGAAAATATGCCGCTGAGATGTGCCTGACGATTTATTCAGTGCTTACTCAAGGGGAAGGTGAAAAAGGTAATATTTTTATATCAAAATTGGGAATTGCGAATGATGAACGATGAATTCACCTCCCCTCCCAGGGTGCTGGGAATTTTAGGCGGCCTCGGTCCGATGGCCACCGCGTATTTTTACGAGCTGCTCACGCGGCACACGCGGGCCGCGTGCGATCAGGACCACATCGACGTCGTCATCAGCAGCCGCGCCTCCACGCCGGACCGCACGGCCTACATCCTCGGGCAGAGCGCGGCGGACCCGTTCGGCGCGCTGGCCGAAAGCGCCGCGCGGCTGGCCGCCTTCGGCGCGGATGTGCTCGTCATCCCCTGCAACACCGCGCACTATTTTTACGACCGTCTGTGCGCCGCCGTCGACGTGCCCATCCTGAATATGGTCGAGCAGACCGTACTGGCCGCGAAGCGCGGCGGATGCCGGACGCTCGGCGTGCTGGCCACGACGGGCACCGTGCGGACGGGCCTTTATCAGAACATGTGCGAAACGCACGGCCTTGCCTGCGCCGTGCCGGACGCGGCGGCGCAGCAGTGCGTGATGGACGTGATCTACCGCGACGTCAAGCAGGGCAGGCGCGCCGACCGCGCCGCGTTTGAGCGGGCAGCCGGTTCTCTGCGGGCGCAAGGGTGCGACCGTGTCGTGTTAGGCTGCACCGAGCTGTCGCTCGTCAAGCGGGATGAGGGGCTGGACGCGTTTTATTTGGATTCGATGCAGGCGCTCGCCAAGGGCGTTCTGCTGCTGTTCGGCAAAACGCCCGTCGGGCTGGACGAGGTGTGAGCGCAGGCCCGCGCCGCCCTGCCCGCGAAAACACGGAGGATATGGATTATGTGCGGATTTATCGGCTTCACCGACCGCCCCGGCGGGGAAAAGGTGATCCTTGAAAAAATGATGGAGCGGATCGTTCACCGCGGCCCGGACATGGGCGGCATGTATGTGGACGGCGGCGTGGCGCTGGGGTTCCGGCGGCTGTCGATCCTCGATCTGTCGGACGCGGGCGCGCAGCCCATGCAAAGCGAGGACGGCAATGTCGTCGTAGTGTTCAACGGTGAAATCTACAATTTCCAGTCTCTGCGCGAGGAGCTGCGGGCCAAGGGCCATACGTTCCACTGCGGGGCGGACACCGAGGTGCTGATTCACGGCTATGAGGAATACGGCACGCAGCTTGTGGACCGTCTGCGCGGGATGTTCGCGTTTGTCATCTGGGACAAAAAGCGCCGCCGCCTGTTCGGCGCGCGCGACATCTTCGGCATCAAGCCATTCTATTATTACCCCATTCCGGACGGCTCGGGCCTTGTGTTCGGCAGCGAGATCAAGGCGTTTTTGGAGCACCCGAAATTTGTCAAGGCCGTCAACGAAAACGCGCTGCGGCCCTATCTGACGCTGCAGTATTCCGCCACGGAGGAGACGTTTTTCAAGGGCGTCTACAAGCTGCCCGCCGCGCATTCGTTCGTCTACGAAAACGGCGAAATGCGGATCAGCCGCTACTGGGACTGCAAATTCGAGCCGCGCGAGCAGACGTTTGAGGACTGCGCCGAGCGG
This sequence comes from uncultured Clostridia bacterium, assembly GCA_947644575.1. Lineage (GTDB taxonomy): Bacteria > Bacillota > Clostridia > Oscillospirales > Ruminococcaceae > Ruthenibacterium. Next base: position 5,047 of record CANRZX010000033.1, read on the forward strand.
CTGGACGGCGTCGTGCACGAATCGGTGGCGGCGCACCGCATCGCGGACGTGAAGGTGGGCTCGTTCCTCTCGGGCGGCGTGGACTCCAGCTATATCGCGGCCGTGCTGATGCCGGACACCACGTACAGCGTCGGCTTTGATTACAATAAATTCAACGAGACGAATTACGCGGCCGAGCTTTCGGAAAAGCTCGGCATCCACAACCGCCGCAAGCTGATTACGGCGGACGAGTGCTTCGACGCGTTTGCGGACATCCAGTACCACATGGACGAGCCGCAGTCGAACCCGTCGAGCGTGCCGCTGTGGTTTTTGGCGAAGCTGGCGCGCGAGGAGGTGACGGTCGTGCTCTCGGGCGAGGGCGCGGACGAGATCTTCGCCGGGTACGAGTGGTACGCCGACACGCCCGCGATGGAAAAATTCAAACGGCTGCCGCTGGGTGTGCGCCGCGCGGCGGCGGGCGCGGCGAAAAAGCTGCCGTATTTCAAGGGCAAAAATTTCCTGATTAAATGCGCCGAGCGGCCCGAGGACTATTTCTACGGGCAGGCGCTCGTGTTCCCGGAGGCCGAGGCGGACGCGATTCTGCAGCCCGGGTACGCGAACGGCCCGCTCGCGCACGAGCTGGCAGCGCCCGTCTACGCGCGCGTGCGGGGGCAGGACGAGGTGACGAAAAAGCAGTACCTCGACATGAACCTCTGGCTGCCGGGCGACATTCTGCTCAAGGCGGACAAGATGTGCATGGCGCACAGCTTGGAGCTGCGCGTGCCGTTCCTCGACAAAGAGGTGATGTCTTTCGCCGAGACGATCCCGACGGATTACCGCATCCGCGGCGCCGAGGTCAAGGCCGTGATGCGCCACGCCGCCAACAAAACGCTGCCGGACGAATGGGCAAACCGCCCGAAGAAGGGCTTCCCCGTGCCGATCCGCTACTGGCTGCGGGAGGAGAAATACTACAACATTGTCAAGGAATCTTTCACGAGCGATTACGCCGCCGTTTTCTTTAAGCCCGACGCGCTGATGAAATTATTGGACGATCATTTCCACGAGCGCGCCAACAACCAACGCAAAATCTGGACCGTGTTTACCTTCTTAGTCTGGTACAAGCGCTTTTTTGTGGATGAAAAATAACCTGCCGAAGCAAAAAGCCGGGGCCTGCGGCAGGCCCCGGACGTAACAGAGGGGAAAATCAGATGACCGCTGCGGAAATAAACACCACCCTGAAAGGTTTTTTGGATGCCAAGGGCCGCTTGACAGCGTTTCCGGCAAAGCGAAAAAAGAAACTGTACGCATTGGCCTACCTGGCCGCTTTTGTCGAACCGGAAAAGCGCTATACCGAGCGCCAGATCAACGAGCTGCTGTGCCTGCATACGGTGTTCCGCGATCCCGCCACACTGCGGCGTGAGCTGTACGACAACCATTTTTTGAACCGCGAGGCGAACGGCAGCGCCTACTGGCTGGAGAATCCAGATCCGGAGGCGTAAGACGTTCTGCCTTGCCCCGCTTCAAGGCGCGGCCCTGAAACCGCAATGAAAAAACCGGGCGCGTTTCATTCGCGCGCCCCGAAAGGAATGATCCTCTATGGAAAACAAAAAGACGTTCTACATCACCACGCCGATCTACTATCCCAGCGACAAGCTGCACATCGGCCACAGCTACACCACCGTCGTGTGCGACGCCCTCGCGCGCTATAAGCGCATGCAGGGCTACGACGTCATGTACCTGACCGGCACCGACGAGCACGGCCAGAAGATCGAGGACAAGGCCGCCGCCAAGGGCGTGACGCCGAAGGCGTATGTGGACGAGATCGTCGCGGGCGTCAAGGAGCTGTGGAAGCTGCTCGACGTCTCGAACGACCGCTTCATCCGCACGACCGACGAGTACCACATCGAAAGCTGCCAGAAAATCTTCACGGCGCTGTACGAAAAGGGCGACATCTACAAGGGCGTCTACAAGGGCCACTACTGCAAGCCGTGCGAAAGCTTCTGGACGGACAGCCAGCTGGTCGACGGCAAATGCCCGGACTGCGGGCGCGACGTATACGAGGCCGAGGAGGAGGCGTACTTCTTCAAGACCGGCAAATACGCCGACCGCCTGCTGCGGCTGTACGAGGAGCATCCCGAATTTATCCAGCCCGAGACGCGCAAAAACGAGATGATCGCCTTCATCAAGCAGGGCCTTCAGGATACGTGCGTCTCGCGCACGAGCGTCAAGTGGGGCATCCCCGTGCCGTTCGATGAAAAGCACACCATGTACGTCTGGGTGGACGCGCTGTCAAACTACATCACCGCGCTGGGCTACGGCAACGGCGCGTATCACGACTATGAAAAATTCTGGCCCGCCGATCTGCACATCGTCGGCAAGGAAATTCTGCGCTTTCACACGATCCTCTGGCCCGCCATGCTGATGGCGCTGGACCTGCCGCTGCCAAAGCGCGTGTTCGGCCACGGCTGGCTGCTTCTGGACGGCGGCAAGATGAGCAAATCGAAGGGCAACGTCGTCGACCCCGTCGTGCTGTGCGAGCGCTACGGCGTGGACGCGGTGCGCTATTTCCTTCTGCGCGAGATCCCGTTCGGCAACGACGGCAATTTCTCGAACGAGGCGCTGATCGCCCGCATCAACGCCGATCTCGCGAACGATCTGGGCAACCTGCTCTCGCGCAGCGTCGCGATGATCGAAAAATACTTCGGCGGCACGCTGCCCGCCGAACGCGAGGCCGACGCGATGGACGGCGAGCTGATCGCCATGACCGAGGCCCTGCCCGAAAAGGTGACGGCCGCGATGGACGTTCTGCAGGTGCCGAACGCGCTGGCGGAGATCTTCCGCGTGATCCAGCGCGCCAACAAGTACATCGACGAGACCGCGCCGTGGCTGCTCGCGAAGGACGAGGCGAAGCGCCCGCGCCTCGCGGCGGTGCTGTACAACTTGTGCGAGGTGCTGCGCGTCGCGGCGGTGCTGCTGACGCCGCTCATGCCCGGAACTACGCCCAAAATGGCGCGGCAGCTGGGCCTTTCCGAAGAGAGCCTGCGCTTTGAGACGCTCGGCAGATTCGGCGGCCTGCCCGATTCGTTCACCGTGTGCAAGGGCGAGGCGCTGTTCCCGCGCATCGACCCCGAAAAGGAGCTCGAGGCGCTCGCCGCCGCGCAGGCCGAGGCCGCGCCCGCACCGGACGCCGATGCAAAGCCCGCGCCCGAAGCGCCCGCCGAGCCCATCGAGCACGAGCCGGAGGTGGATTTCGACACATTCTGCCGCGTGGAAATGCGCGTCGGCCTTGTCACGGCGTGCGAAAACATCAAGGAGAGCAAAAAGCTGCTGAAGCTAACGGTCTTTGACGGCGAGCGCGAGCGGACGATTCTGTCCGGCATCGCCAAATGGTACCGGCCCGAGCAGCTCGCGGGCAAAAAGGTGGGCCTCGTGGTGAACCTCGCGCCGCGCCCGATGCTCGGCGGGAAATATGTCTCCGAGGGCATGGTGATGGCCGCCGACACCGAGGACGGCGGCGCGTCCGTCGCGTTCTTCCCGGACGGCATCCCGGCCGGGATGCGCATCCACTGAGCGAAGCCGGGCGATTCATCTTTCATCCTTTTCGCGGGGGCCGCACCGGCGGGGCGCAAAGGCGCTGAGGCATATTTATGAAACGTAAAAAAGGTTTTGAAGCATGATTTTTGACACCCACGCACACTATACCAGCCGTCGCTTTGACGGCCGCCGCGACGCGCTGCTCGACAGCCTGCCCGCGCAGGGCGTCGTCGGCGTGATTGAGTGCGGCGTCGACCTCGCCACCAGCCGCGCGGCGCTGGCGCTGAGCCGCGCGCGGCCGTGGATTTTCGCGGCGGCGGGCATTCATCCCGAAAGCCTGATCGAGGAGGACGCCTCCACGCAGACGGAATTCGGCGGCGACTGGCGCGCGGAGCTGGCCGCGCTGGAGCCGCTTTTCGCCGACGCGCGCGTCGTGGCCGTAGGCGAGTGCGGGCTCGACCACCATTGGCCCGTTCCCGCCGACGCGCAGCTGGCGCTGTTCGAGGCGCAGCTGCGCCTTGCGTGCGAGCGCGATTTGCCCGTATTGGTGCATGACCGCGAGGCGCACGCCGAGACCTACGCCCTGCTGAAAAAATACCGGCCCAAGGGGATTCTGCACGCGTTTTCCGGCAGCGCGGACGACGCCGTATGGCTCGCGCGGCAGGGGCTGCTGATCGGCTTTGGCGGCGCGCTGACGTTCAAAAACGCGCGCCGCGCCGTCGAGGCGGCTGCGGCGCTGGAGCTCGGGAGCATCGTGCTGGAGACGGACTGCCCCTATATGGCGCCCGAGCCGCTGCGCGGCCGGGAGTGCCATTCCGGCATGATCTGCCATACCGCGCGGCGGCTGGCGGAAATTAAGGGGATTCCCGTGGAGGACGTTCTGCGCGCCACCGAGGAAAACGCCCGCCGCCTGTTCGGCGTGTAACCGAGGGCTATGGCCAAAAGGATCATGCTTTCGCTCCGTCAGCGCTTCCCATGGGTAAGGTAATATTTTTTGCCGAAAACAGAACATCTTCTATAGTTTTCCACCTCATCCGACCTCGCTGCGCTCGGCCACCTTCCCCTCAGGGGGAAGGTAAAGAGGTTAACTTTTCGTAAAGAAAATATCATCGGAAAGGAAGATTCCTATGACAGAACCGTATCGTTTTTCCGAGTTGCCTTATGTCCCGACGGATTTCACCGCCGCGGCGGCGCGTCTCAAGGAGTACACCGAAAAGATCCGGGCTGCGCGCTCGGTCGAGGAGGTTTTGGCGATCGACGCGGAGTGCGACGCGATGATCGACGACGGGGCGGGCTACGCCGCGACGCTCACTTACATCCGTTCGAGCCTCGACTGCACGGATGAATTTTACGCTGAGGCCGCCCAAACCGAGGCGATGGGCCTTGAGCTGCTCGATCAGACGCCTTATCTGCAGGCGCTGCTCGACAGCCCGTTTTTGCCCGAGCTGGAAGAAAAATTTGGCCCGGAATACTGCCCGCGCTTGGAGCGGCAGGTGCGGCTGCGCTCCGCGGGGTTGGAGCTGCTGGCCAAAGAGCAGGCGATGATCAACCAATACCAGCAGAAAAAAGCGATGATCAAAGTGCCGTTCCGGGGCGAGACGCACTCCGAGGCGGAGATGTACGCGCTGTTCGACAGCCCCGACCGGCAGACGCGTATCGACGCCCGCAAGGCCACCTTTGAGGCGTTTCTCGCGCAGAAGGACGACCTTGCCCCGATGCTGCTGGAGCTGATCGACCTGCGCTGCCAGATCGCGAAGGCCAACGGCTTTGACAGCTATCTCGACTACGCGAACGTCAGCTATTTCCGCCGCGGCTACGGCGAGGCGGAGCTGACGGCTTTCTGCGAGCAGGTCAAGACCGACCTGATGCCCCTGCTGGCGCAGCTGCGGGAGGAGCAGCGCAGGGAGTTAGGCGTGGACAAGCTGATGGTCTACGATCTTTCGGTGCGCTTTCGCGACGGCAACGCCGTCCCCATCGGCGGGACGGCCGGGCTGACCGAGGCCTCTCAGAAAATGTATGACAGTCTCTCGCCGGAATTCGGAAAATTTTTCCGCGCGATGATCGAATCCGAAAGCTTCAGCGTGGACCCTTCTCCGAACAAGATCGCTGGGATGGGCTTTTGCACGGTGCTACGGCGCGGGCTTCTGCCGTTCGTGTTCGGCAACTGCAACGGCACGGACACCGACGTGTCCGTCTTTACGCACGAGATCGGCCACGCCTGGCAGGGGTACCGCACCGGGCAACAGAATTATCCGGACATCTTCCGCGACATGGCGCTCGACGCGGTGGAGATCCCCTCCAAGACGATGGAGCTGTTCGCCTATCCCTATGCCGAGGGCTTTTTCGGCGCGGACGCGGAAAAATTCCGGCAGGGACATTTCCGCGAGGCCCTGCGGGAGATCGCGGCCTACTGCTCGCTGCATGAATTGAACACGTGGATCTACACGCATCCCGGCGCGTCGTTCGACGAGATCGCCGCCGCGGGCGCCGAGATCGAGAAGCTGTACGAGCCGAGGCTCGATTACGGCGAGCTGGAGCCGTATATTCTGCGGGGCGGCGCGCTGCTGCGCAATTTGGCCGTATACGGCCTGCCCCGGTATGTCATCAGTTACGCGCTGTCCGAGATGTGCGCGATGGACTTGTTCGCGCGCAGGGCGAAGGACCCTGCCGCCGCGTGGGACGCCTATGAAAAGCTGTGCGCCTCGGGCGGCAGCCGCAGCTATCCGGAAACGCTGCGCCAGGCCGGGCTTTCGCCCGCCTACGCGCCGGGCAGCGTGAAAAAGGTGGCCGATTTCGCGCGGGAATACTTAAAGCTGTGAACGGAAAACCGGACGGCGGGCGCAGACGTATCCAAGCGAGCAGCCGATGCGAAGCATCGACACTTAGCGAGTCGGCCTTTGTACACAAAATGCGCTGGTTTTTCTGTAGAAGTGTTTGCATGCCCGGCTGCGGCCTACTGTTCATGCCCGTGTATGCAAACAAGATTTTCCCCTTTTTCGACAGGCTGAAGCGGCCGGGACAGAAGCAGTCCCGGCCGCTTTTTGCGGATCATAAAGCCGGGAGGCGTTTCCTTGATTTCCCGTTTTCCCTCGCGCGGCGCGCTTGTTTTTGGCCGCAATGGCCATAAAAGGGAGGAGCTGTCTCATAAAACCTGACGGCGAAAACAGACTTTTTATTGCTTTTTATTCATTTTGCTGTATAATTTTAAGTGGAAAACCCATTTACCGGCGGAGAGCCCGGCGCGTGCCGCTTTGGCTCCCCCTTTATGTTACGTCTCCCCGCGGCGGGGGACATCGGGAGGCGACGGCGATGAACCAGCCGGAAACGGCGCAAAATCATCCGCTCGACGACGCGCGCCGCGAGATCGACGCGGTGGACACCGAGCTGGCGGCGCTGTTCTGCCGCCGCATGGACGCGGTGCGCAGGGTGGCGGCGTACAAGCAGGCAAACGGCCTGCCCGTGCTGGACGCCGCGCGCGAGGAGGCGGTGGTGCGAAAGAACCTCACCCGCCTGCCCGACACCGCCTACGGCGCATATTACGAGGATTTTATCCGGCACCTGATGGACGTCTCTAAGGCGTTCCAGCGCGCGGCGTTAGGGCAGGACGCGGTGGCGTATCAGGGCGTGGAGGGTGCGTTCAGCCACATCGCGCTGACACGCCTGTTCCGGCACGCGCGGGCACTTTCATACCCTACGTGGGCCGAGGTGTTCGGCGCCGTGGAAAGCGGGGACGCCGCCTGCGGCGTGCTGCCGTTTGAAAACAGCCACGCGGGCGATGTGTCCGAGGTGCTGGATTTGTGCTACGCCCACCCGAAGCTTGTCGTGTGCGATATGTACGACCTGCCCGTGACGCAGAACCTGCTCGGCGTGCCGGGCGCGCGCCTTTCGGACGTGAAACGGGTGATCTCGCACCCGCAGGCCCTGCAGCAATCCGCGCGCTTTCTGCAAAGCCTTGGGCTGGAGACGCAGGCCGCCGCGAACACCGCCGCCGCCGCGAAGGCCGTCGCCGAGGCGGGCGACGCGGGCGTCGCGGCCATCGCCTCGCTTGAAACGGCGGCGCTGTACGGCCTCTCGGTGCTGGCGGAGAACATCAACACCAGCGAGACGAACACCACCCGTTTCATCGTGATCTCCAAAACGCTGCCCACGGCGGGCGACCGGTTCAGCCTGCTGTTCACGGTGGACCACCGCGCGGGGCAGCTAGCGCGCGTGATCCGGACGGCGGGCGAGCTGGGCTTTAATTTGGAGTGCATCAAAAGCCGGCCGATGCCGCATGTGCGCTGGGAATATTATTTTTACGTCGAGGTCGTGGGTGACTATTCCGCCGAGCGCTCGCGCGCGCTGCTCGAGGCGCTCGGCGGGGTGTGCCGCACGGTGCGGGTGCTGGGCGTGTATCAGAAAAGAAATTCATAATCGCGGGAATCGGAAAGCCTTTTGATGAAATCCCGCGCGTTCCCTTCAAAATCAATTATGAATTGAAAAACGGGGTGTTTGGTATGAAACTGACGATGCGGCTCGGGGTGCGCAGCTATGACATCATCATCAAGCGCGGCGTGCTCAAGCGCGTGGGACAGCTGGTCAACCTGAACCGGCGCGTTTTGGTGGTGAGCGACACCGGCGTACCGAAAAAATACATCAAGACGATCCTCGCGCAGTGCGGGCAGGGCGTGCCCGTCGTGCTGCCGCAGGGCGAGGAATCGAAGAGCCTCGCCCGCTACGGCGAGGTTCTGGGCGCGATGGTGGAGCACGGCTTCACGCGCGGGGACGCGGTGCTCGCGCTGGGCGGCGGCGTTGTGGGCGATCTCGCGGGCTTCGCGGCCGCGAGCTATATGCGCGGCGTCGCGTTCATCAACTGCCCCACGACGACGCTCTCGCAGATCGACTCGTCCATCGGCGGCAAGACGGCCATCAACCTGAACGGCGTGAAAAATACGGTCGGCGCGTTCTATCAGCCCGCGCTCGTGGCCGCCGACCCCGACACGCTGAAAACGCTGCCCGAGCGCCATTTTGTCAACGGGCTGGCCGAGGCCGTCAAGGCGGGCATCATCGCGGACGAAGCCCTATTTGAATTATTCGAGACGGAGGACGTCTGCGAAAACATCGAGGAGATCATCTACCGCAGCCTTGTGATGAAAAAGAACGTCGTCGAGCAGGACGAGCGCGAGAGCGGCCTGCGCGCGGTGCTGAATTTCGGCCATACACTGGGCCACGCCATCGAGAGCGCGAACCATTTGGGCGATTTGTACCACGGCGAGTGCGTCGCGCTCGGGATGCTGCCCATGATCGAGCAGCCGTCGCTGCGGCGGCGCGTGCGCGCGGTCTATAAAAAATTGGGCCTGCCCTCCCGCATCCGGTACGACGGCGACGCGATCTGCGAATTCATCCGCCACGACAAAAAGGCCGGGGCGGACGGCATGGTTACGGTCGTGCGCGCGCCGCGTCTCGGCGAGGCGCGGCTGGACAGGCTGACGATGGACGAGCTGCGCGCCATCGTCAAGGAGGGTGTGCGATGAGCGATACCTATGGCGCGAGCGTCACGCTGACGGTCTTCGGCGAGAGCCACGGCCCCGCCGTCGGCGCGACGGTCACCGGCCTTGCGCCGGGCGTGCCGATCGATCTGGATTTCATGCGCGCGCAGCTGGACCTGCGCCGCGCGAAGGGCAGGATCTCGACCGCCCGCGCCGAGGCGGACGAGGTGCGCGTCGTCTCCGGCATGTACCGCGGCGCCGCGACCGGCACGGCGCTGACGCTTTTGATCGAAAATACGAACGTCCGCAGCGGCGATTACGCCAAAACGGCCACGCTGCTGCGTCCCGGCCACGCCGACTACACCGCGTATATGAAATACGGCGGCCATCAGGACGCGCGCGGCGGCGGCCATTTCAGCGGGCGGCTGACGGCCCCCGTCGTGGCGGCGGGCAGCATTTTCACGAGGCTGCTGCGCGAAAAGGGCGTGGTGATCGCGACGCACCTCGCGCGGTGCGCGGGCGTGGACGACGCGCCGTTTTCGGACGACCCCGCCGAGCGGGCGGCGCAGGCCGACCTGCTGAACCGCGCCGACTTCGCGGTGCTCGACGAGGCGCGCGGGCGGGAGATGACGCGCGCCATCGAGGCCGCGGCCGCGCGCGGCGATTCCGTCGGCGGCGTTTTGGAGACGGTCCTCCTCGGCCTGCCCGCCGGGCTGGGCGAGCCGTTCTTCGGCAGCGTCGAAAGCACGCTCGCCGCGCTCTTTTTCAGCATCCCCGCCGTCAAGGGCGTGGAATTCGGCCTTGGCTTCGGCTTCGCGGACCGCTTCGGCAGCACGGCGAACGACCCGTTTTGCATGGAAAACGGCCGCGTCGTGACGGCGACGAACCACAACGGCGGCATCAACGGCGGCATCACCAACGGGATGCCCGTCGTCGTGCGCACCGTCGTGAAGCCGACGCCCAGCATCTATATCAAGCAGCAGACCGTCGATTTTACCGCGCGGCAAAACGCCGAGCTCCAGATCAACGGCCGGCACGACCCGTGCATCCTGCACCGGGCGCGCGTCGTGCAAGACAGCCTTGCCGCGTTCGGCGTCGCCGATTTGTGCGGGCAGCATTTCGGCGTGCGCTGGCAGGAGGGAACCGCATGGAATATGGACTGATCGGCGGGCGGCTGGGCCACAGCTACTCCAAACTGATCCACGAGGCGCTGGCCGATTACGACTACCGGCTCTGCCCCCTGCCCACGCCCGAGCAGGCGCACGCCTTTCTGCGCGCGCGCGATTTCAAGGCGATCAACGTCACGATCCCCTATAAGGAGTTAGTGATTCCCTACTGCGACGAAATCGACGACGCGGCGCGCGCCATCGGCTCGGTGAACACCATCGTCAACCGAAGCGGGCGGCTCGAGGGGCACAACACCGATTTCGCGGGCTTTACGTGGATTCTGCGCAAAAACCACATCAGCCTGAAGGATAAAACCGTCATGCTGCTGGGCACGGGCGGCACGCAGAAAACAGCGCTGGCCGTGGCGCGGGCCGAGGGCGCGGCCGAGGTGCTCCTCGTCAGCCGCCATCCCCGCGGCGGCGCGCTCTCCTACGAGGAGGCCGCCGCGCGCCCAGACGTGCAGGTGCTCGTCAACACCAGCCCCGTCGGCATGTACCCGGACAACGGCGCGTGCCTTGTCGGCCTTGGCAATTACCCGAAGCTTGAGGCCGTGCTGGACGTGATCTACAATCCCTTTCGCACCGAGCTGCTGCTGCGCGCCGAGGCGCTCGGCCTGCCCGCCGTGAACGGCATGGGGATGCTCGTGGCTCAGGCGAAATACGCGGCGGAATATTTTACGGGAAAATCCATTCCGGACGCGGAGATCGACCGCATCGACGGAATGCTGCGCGCGCGGCTGTCGAACTTAGTGCTCATCGGCATGCCCGGCTGCGGCAAGACGAGCCTTGGGCGGCGGTGCGCCGCGCTTTTGGGCAAGCGCTTTGTCGATATGGACGACGTGCTTGTCGAGCGCATCGGCGGGCCGATCAGCAACATCCTTTCCCCGGGAAACGAAACACCTTTCCGCGACCTTGAAAGCGCCGTCGCGGCGGACCTCAGCAGGGAGAACGGGCAGGTCATCGCCACGGGCGGCGGCGCGGTGCTGCGGGCGGAAAACGTGCGCGCGCTGCGCCAGAACGGCGTGGTCATCTACATCGACCGGCCGCTCGGCGCGCTGGCCGTCGGCGGCGCAAGGCCGCTCTCCCAAAGCGCGGAGGCGCTGGCGAAGCTGTACGAAGCGCGCGCGCCGCTGTATGAGGCGGCCTGCGACGCGCGGGTGGAAAATACCGGCGCGCCGGACGAAACCGCGCGCCGCATCAAGGAGAAATTTGATGAAATTTTTGATTTTGAACGGGCCGAACCTGAACATGCTCGGCATTCGTGAGCCGGATTTATACGGGACGCTGACGTATGACGGGCTGGTCGACTATCTGAAAAGCGAGGCGGCGCGCCTCGGCGTCGAAGCGGAATTTTTCCAGTCCAACTCCGAGGGCGAGCTCGTGACGGCCATCCAAAAGGCGTATGGCCGCGTCGACGCCATCGTCATCAACGCGGGGGCCTACACGCACACGAGCATCGCCATCCTCGACGCGCTGAAGGCCGTGTCGATCCCCGCCGCCGAGGTGCACATCTCGGATGTTGCAAAGCGCGAGGACTTCCGGCAGGTGAGTTATCTCGGCATGGCGTGCTGCTGCAAATTTTCCGGCGAGGGGAAGCTCGGCTACGTCCACGCGATGGAGCGGCTGATGCAGATCGTCCGCGAGGGATGACGGTGTAACGCCGCGCGCTGCAAATTTTATAATAAAAATTAAGATGGACAGAGGGGAACGCAAAGCATGATCATCAGCACAAAACGCGGCACGCCTGCGGCGGAGCTGGACAAAATCATCCGCGAATTCGAGGGCAAGGGCCTTTCCGTCACCATGATCCGGGGCACGGACTACAACGTGTTCGGCTTGGTGGGCGATACGACGATCTTGGACGAGCGGCTGATCCGCGCCAATCCCTACGTGGAAAACGTGCAGCGCGTCAGCGAGCCGTACAAAAAGGCGAACCGCCTGTTCCACGAGGCGGACACCGTCGTCGACGTGGCCGGGGTGCGCGTCGGCGGCACGGAACGCGTCGTCGTGATCGGCGGGCCGTGCAGCATCGAGAGCGAGGAGCAGGCCGTGCGCCTCGCGCAGGAGGTAAAGGACGCGGGCGGCCGGATGCTGCGCGGCGGCGCGTACAAGCCGCGCACGTCGCCCTATGCCTTTCAGGGGCTCGGCACCGAGGGCATTTTGGACATGGCCGCCGCGCGCAGGGCCACGGGCCTGCCCATCGTCAGCGAGCTGATGAGCGCGGACCGGATCGACGAATTCGAGGAATATGTCGATCTCGTGCAGATCGGCGCGCGCAATATGCAGAACTTCCAGCTTTTGAAGGAGGTTGGCAAAATGTCCAAGCCCGTGCTGCTCAAGCGCGGCCTTGCGAACACCATCGAGGAATGGATCATGAGCGCCGAGTACATCATGGCGGGCGGCAACGAGAACGTCATTTTCTGCGAGCGGGGCATCCGCACGTTTGAAAAGTACACGCGCAACACGCTCGACCTCTCGGTGGTGCCGATCCTCAAGCAGAAGACGCACCTGCCGATCATCATCGACCCCAGCCACGCCACGGGCGACTGGCGCTATGTCGAGAGCATGAGCCTCGCGGCCATCGCGGCGGGCGCGGACGGCCTGATCATCGAGGTGCACGACAATCCCGAGGCCGCGTGGAGCGACGGCGCGCAGAGCCTGAAGCCGGACAAGTTTGCCGCCGTGATCGAAAAGGGCCGCGCCATCGCCCGCGTCGTCGGCCGGGATTTGTAAAGGCTGGCTGTTTTCCATGAGAACGATGCTGAAAGAACGGCCAAAAAGAAAATCCGCTCGGATGAAAGGCTTTGATTATCGTGCGCCGGGCGCCAATTTTGTTACTGTCTGCACGCAGAAAAGGCGGTGCGTTCTGTCAGAAATCTCCGTAGGGGCGGGGCTTGCCCCGCCCGAAAACCATCTGACAAAATATGGCCAGATCGCAAAAGCGCAGATTTTTTCGCTCGAATCGGCTTTTCCTTCTGTCTGTGTGGAAAAATTTGTGATCATGCCAAACCATATCCATCTCTTGATCCGGCTTTTGCCGTCCGCGGGCGGGGCAAGCCCCGCCCCTACGCTTTCCGACGTTGTGCGTGTTTTTAAGTCTCAAACGGCCCGCTTGTGCGGACCGGATGCCAATTTGTTTCAGCGTTCTTTTCACGATCATGTCATTCGAAACGAACGGGACTATCAGCGTATCTGGGAATATATAGAAACCAACCCAGCCAGATAGGTAACGGACTGTTTTTATACAGCGTAATTTGTTTTGGGAGGACACGCCATGCGCGCAGTCATCACACCCGGCCCAATCTCCGGCGCGATCGCCGCGCCGCCCTCGAAAAGCATGGCGCACCGCGCGCTGATCTGCGCGGCGCTGGCCTGCGGCGAAAGCCGGATTTCCAACCTCTCCGATTCCGAGGACATCGCCGCCACGCGCGGCGCGCTGGGGCTGCTGGGCGCGAAAATTACGCCCGAGGGCGAAAACGGCGCGCGCGTTTTCGGCACGGGCGGGCGCGTCGCCGCACCGGACGCGCCGGTCGACTGCCGCGAGAGCGGCAGCACGCTGCGCTTTTTGATCCCCGTGTTCGCCCGCTGCGGCAGGCCGGTCGTCTTTACCGGGCGCGGGCGGCTGATGGAGCGCCCGCAGACCGTCTACGCCGAATTATTCGATGCCTGCTCGATCCCGTTTTCGCACACCGAGGAAAGCCTGCGCGTATCCGGCGCGCTGCCCGCCGGGGAATATACCATCCGGGGCGATGTCAGCAGCCAGTTCCTCAGCGGGCTGCTCTTCGCGCTGCCCCTCGCGCGCGGCGGCAGCGTGCTGCATATTGTCCCGCCGTTTGAAAGCCGCAGCTATGTGGCGTTGACGCTCCGCGCGCTCGCGGATTTCGGCGTGCGCGCGGAGTTCACCGACGAATATACAATCCGTATTCCCGGCGGACAAAAATACGTTCCGTGTGATTATGCCGTCGAGGGCGACTATTCGCAGGCCGCGTTTTTGGCGGCGCTGGGCGCGCTGTGCGGCGGCGTGACGATCGGCGGCCTGCGGCCCGACACCGGGCAGGGCGACGCCGTGATCCTCGCGCTGCTGCGGCGCTGCGGCGCGCGCGTCACGTGGGAAAACGGCGC
>CANRZX010000034.1 GCA_947644575.1 uncultured Clostridia bacterium
TGGCACAAAGGGGGCTGCGGGTGTTGCTCGCGGAGCGGCGCCCGCTCACCCGGTACAAATCCTGCTCCGGAATTCTGATCCAAAAAACACTTGACCTCACAGCCCGCTATTTCGGAGAAAACGTCCCCGCCGCCGTAACCTGTGCTCCCGCGGAAAACAAGGGGATGATTTTTGCCGACGACAAAGGAAAGGAATACCGGTTCGAGCAAAACGGGCTGAACGTTTGGCGCAGCGCATTTGACGGCTGGCTGGCGGAATCGGCCAAAGCCAGCGGTGCGCAGGTGCGGGACAGCGTTCCCGTAATCGCCTGCCGGGAAGTTGCAGATTCTGTCACGGCCACGCTGCGCGGCGATACTGTTCGCGAGGAAAGCTTCCGATATATTTTGAGCTGCGAGGGCGCCGTCGGACCGCTGCGTCGAAGCCTGATGTCGGATTACCGGGAGTTTGTGACAACCTATCAAGCCTTTTATTGGGGAACCATTCGGCTGGATCCTCACTATTTTTACGCGTATCTGATGCCGGAACTGTCCGAGTACGATGCGTGGTTCAACGTCAAGGACAATATGCTGGTCATTGGCGTCTCCGTCCTCAATCCCAGCCGAATCGATTATTTTCACAAGCGTTTCCTTGGCTATCTGAAAGAACGCCACGGGCTGCGGATCAAGCAATGCCTTCGGTCGGAAAAATGGCTAATGCCCCGCATCCGGCCCGGCTGTGCGATCACTTACGGCAAGGGCCGTATACTGTTCGCGGGAGAAGCGGCCGATTTCCTCAATCCTATGGGCGAAGGGATTTCGGTGGGCATGGAGAGCGCGTTTCACGCCGCTGATGCGATTGCCGATCATTTTGGGGAGCCTGAAGCAGTTCTAGCCGAATATGAAAAAAACACACAGCCTCTCAGAAGCTATATGCTGCGCCAGTGGGCGCTTGTGGCAGGGATGGCCGCCCCTTTTTCGGAAATGCGGCTATAACGCTTCGGAAACCGGAAAGAGCACATTTTTTCAAAATTAGCTACATTATAATGTTGGTTTTCCATTGAAAACTTAACCTTTCTTCTATCGATATTACCCTTCATCCGTGGACTTCGTCAACGCCTTCCCCTCAAGTAGACACTGAACAAATCGCAGTGCACGCATCGACGTCAAATTATTTCGTCAGATTTTGCAGCTTTGCATTGCAAAGCTGCAAAATTGGCCATGTGGGCACTCCGAGCCCATGGCCTTTGAATCAAAAGCGCCCACCCACAGAGTGGGCGGATACACAATCATAGCTACAACGCAGCTATGATTACAAAAATACTCGCCAATACACAAAGTACGGCGCGTCCGCCGCAGCGGAATGCCGGCCGTGATTTCTGTCTGGCAAGCCGACAACGCCGTCAGGCGTTACCCCTGCGTTTTTTGTTTTGTCTGACGACTGCGCCCGCAGTGCGGGCGCAGTCGCGTTTCGGAGCCGGGCCGAGCGGAGCGAGGCTCTTAGCGCGGAGATGGCGCGTCCAGAGGCCAACCGCCACGCAACGGCGGCTCTTGGACCGGAAGGAAAATTTGCTCGCCGCTTCGCTTCCCCGCATATTCTTGCGGGGAAGCATCGGCCGCGCGTTCCAACCGCGGCCGATGCGCACTCCGATTTATTCAGCACTTACTCAAGGGGGTCAATGCAGTATATTAAAAAATAAAATCTTCCAATTCACCTTTGCGTTCCCAATGCCTGAACTCTGATTTCTAATGGGGAACAATCCGCGGATATACAGGTTATCCCCTGACCTTATGCGCAGTAATAATTGTATAACTATGCGTATTCACGGTTGTTTTGTAATCGCCTGCAAGCACATACCGGTTTTTACCAATTTTTTCGATTTGTGCCGTTTTGTTCAAAATTTGGTTTCTGCTCCATTGAACAACATCCTTTGTTTCGATCTGGCAGTTCCTTTTTATGCGCTCCGTACCCATTTTTGTTGTATGGAGTTTGTCAATATCCTCAATTAAACGATTCATTTTTATACCACCTCACTTCAAAGCCATTTCCGGGATTTACCATGACGCCGCCGCAGGAGGCATCGACAAAACTTCGCCGCGTAAGCGGCGGCGTGCGGTTATTATACCATGAGCGCGTAGCGCGAATGGTATAATGGGCGAATTCGCCGGTTGCCCGCAGAGCGGGCGAGGCGAACGCCATAAAATCGAGTATAATAACCGCTTTGCGGTTATTATACTATGAGCGCGCAGCGCGAATGGTATAATGGGCGAATTCGCCGGTTGCCCCGCTCAAGGCGAAGCGGATGCCATAAAAAGCAACGGGCACCGTGTCTATTCACGGTGCCCGCTGCTTTTCGGCTGCTCCGAAGCAGCACGTTATCATTTTAGAAATTAGCGTGTGACGGAAAGGCGCGTAAGCGCGCGCTTCAGCTTCGCCTGAGCGCGGTCGATCTCGGCCTTTTCAGTAGCCCTTTGCAGCGCGGCCTCCGCGCGCTCCTTGGCGCGCTGGGCGCGGTTCGCGTCGATGTCCTCGGCCCACTCAAAGGTTGTGGCCACCAGGCGGACATTCTCCTTTGTCACCGCAAGCATCCCGCCCGCGCAGGCGGCGCGGCGGCGCTGGCCGTCGATCACCGTGCAGGCCTCGCCCGTGCCGAGCGCCGTGACATACGGGGCATGGCGCGGCAGAATGCATACGTTGCCGTTGATGGTGCGCACGATCAGCTTCTCGGCCTCGCCGTCATAGAAGCCGCCGTCCGGCGTCACGATCTGCAGATGAAAGGTTGACATACGGCCTCCCCCTTACAGCGTTTTGGCCTTTTCCAGCACGTCGTCAATCGTCCCGGCGAACAGGAACGCGGATTCGGGCAAATCGTCGTGCTTGCCCTCGATGATCTCCTTAAAGCCGCGGATCGTCTCCTTCAGCGGCACATAGCGGCCCTGCATGCCGGTGAACTGCTCGGCGACGCTGAACGGCTGCGACAGGAAACGCTGGATCTTGCGCGCGCGGGAAACGGTCAGCTTATCCTCCTCGGACAGCTCATCCATGCCCATGATCGCGATGATGTCCTGAAGTTCCTTATAGCGCTGCAGAATACGCTGCACGCCGCGCGCGACCTCGTAGTGCTCCTGCCCGACGACGTCCGGCGCGAGGATGCGGGACGTGGACTCCAGCGGATCGACCGCCGGATAGATGCCAAGGCTCGAGATGCTGCGCGAAAGCACGGTCGTCGCGTCCAGATGGGCAAAGGTGGTGGCCGGGGCCGGGTCGGTCAAATCGTCGGCAGGCACGTAAACGGCCTGGACCGACGTGATCGAGCCCTTCTTGGTCGAGGTGATGCGCTCCTGAAGAGCGCCCATCTCGGTGGCCAGCGTGGGCTGATAGCCCACGGCGCTGGGCATGCGACCCAAAAGCGCCGATACCTCGGAGCCCGCCTGCGTGAAGCGGAAGATGTTGTCGATGAAGAGCAGCACGTCCTGATTCTCGCGGTCGCGGAAATACTCCGCCATCGTCAGACCGGACAGGCCCACGCGCATACGCGCTCCCGGCGGCTCGTTCATCTGGCCGTAGACGAGCGCCGTCTTGGACAAAACGCCGCTCTCCTTCATCTCGTTGTACAGATCGTTGCCCTCGCGGGTGCGCTCGCCGACGCCCGTGAAAACGGACAGGCCGCCGTGCTCCTTCGCGACGTTGTTGATCAGCTCCATGATCAGAACGGTCTTGCCGACGCCCGCGCCGCCGAACAGGCCGATCTTGCCGCCCTTCGCGTAGGGCGCGATCAGGTCGACTACCTTGATGCCCGTCTCTAGGATTTCGGTGGTGGATTCCTGCTCGTCGAACGTGGGGGGCTGGCGGTGAATGGGCCAGCGCTCCGCCGCCTCGGGCGCGGGCTGGTTGTCCACCGGATCGCCCAGCAGGTTGAAGATGCGTCCTAGGCACTGCTCGCCCACGGGAACCGTGATCGGGCCGCCGGTGTCCACGGCCTTTGCGCCGCGCACAAGGCCGTCCGTGCTCGACATGGCGATGCAGCGCACAACGTCGTCGCCGATGTGCTGCGCCACCTCGAGCGTGATGGTCTCCGAGCCGTTTTCCACCGTAATGGCGTTGAGCAGCCCCGGAAGATGGCCATCCGAGAATTTGATGTCCAGCACAGGCCCGATGATCTGGAGGACTGTGCCGATATTCTGATTGCTCATTGGCTTGTCTCCTTCGTAAGAGATTTGCATATTGCCGCGCGAAGCGAAACCCCGCGCGCCGCGCTATGCCTCGGCGCCCGCGACGATCTCGGTGATTTCCTGTGTGATCGCGCCCTGCCGCGCGCGGTTGTACTTCAGCGACAGATCCTCAATCATCTCGCCCGCGTTCTTGCTGGCCGCGTCCATCGCCGTGCGGCGCGCGCCCTGCTCGCTGGCCACGCTCTCGGCCATCGCGCCCCAGAGCAGACCGCCCACGTACTCGGGCACAATCGCGTCGTACACCGACTCGGTCGACGGCTCGTACAGCGTCAGGCTCTCGGCCGTGTTCTTCGCCTCGGCGCGCTCGTAGCGGATCGGCAGCATTTTCAGCACGGCGGGCTGCTGGGTCAGCATGGAAACAAAGTTTGTGTATCCCACGTACAGCTCGTCAAAGCTGCCCTTGCGGAACTGCTCGCACAGCATGCGCGCGATGGAAAAGCAGTCGCCCAGCGAGACGTCCTCCGCCACGGCGTAGGCGTCCGTCACGAGCTCGAGCCCGTGGTGACGGCAGTATTCCACCGCTTTTTTGCCGATGGGCAGCACGCACACGGACTTTTCCCCCATGTGCGCCGTCACAGCCTTGAACAGGTTCGCGTTGTAGCCGCCGGCCATCCCGCGGTCGCCCGCCACCATGATGTAGCAGGACTTTTTCACCTCGCGCCGCTGTACAAACGGCGAGGAGAAATCCGTGTTGCCGTAGGCGATGTCCGTCAGTGTGGCGTGCAGCGTGGTAAAGTAGGGGCGCGTAGCCTCGGCGCGCGCCTTCGCGCGCCGCAGCTTCGAGGACGCCACCAGCTCCATCGCCTTGGTGATCTGCATGGTGCTACTCACGCTTTTGATGCGCAGCTTGATATCCTTCATGGACGATGCCGCCATGATGCCGTGCCTCCTTTACGCGTGGGTTTTCAGGAACGCCGCGGTGAATTCCGTCAGCGCCTTGTCCAGCGCTGCCTTCGTCTCGTCCGAAAGCGCCCCTGTCGTGCGGACCGGCTCCAGCACGTCTGCCTCGTGCAGATTGCTCATTTCCTCGTACAGCTCGCGCTCATACTCGCCGACCAGCTCCACCGGCACGTCGGCCAAATACTCGTTCGTGACGGCGTACAGGATGCACACCTGAAGCTCCACGGGCACGGGCGCGTTGCGGTCCTGCTTGAGCACCTCGACAATGCGCGCGCCCTGCGCCAGACGGCGCTTGGTGTCGGCGTCCAAATCCGAGCCGAACTGCGCGAAAGCCTGCAGCTCGCGGTACTGCGAATACAGCAGCTTCAGCGAACCCGCCACCTTCTTCATGGCCTTGATCTGGGCGTTGCCGCCTACGCGGGATACGGAAATGCCCGGGTCGACCGCGGGCATAACGCCGGAGTGGAACAGCTCCGTCTGCAGGAAGATCTGGCCGTCAGTGATTGAAATAACGTTCGTGGGGATATAGGCGGAGACGTCGCCCGCTTGTGTTTCGATGATGGGCAGCGCCGTCAGGCTGCCGCCGCCGTATTCAGGCGCGAGACGCGCCGCGCGCTCGAGCAGACGGCTGTGCAGGTAGAATACGTCGCCGGGGAACGCTTCGCGTCCGGGCGGGCGGCGGATCAGCAGGGACAGCGCGCGGTAAGCCACCGCGTGCTTGGACAGATCGTCGTAAATGACGAGCACGTCCTTGCCCTGATCCATGAAATATTCGCCCATCGCGCAGCCCGCGTACGGCGCGATATACTGCACCGGGGCCAGCTCGCTGGCTGACGCCGACACGACGATGGTATAGTCCATCGCGCCCGCGACGGTGAGCGTATCCACCACCTGCGCCACGGTCGAGCGCTTCTGCCCGATGGCGACGTAAATGCAGATGACGTCCTTGCCCTTCTGGTTGATAATCGTATCCGTCGCGATGACGGTCTTGCCCGTCTGGCGGTCGCCGATGATCAGCTCGCGCTGGCCGCGGCCGATGGGGATCATGCTGTCGATGGCCTTGATGCCCGTCTGCAGCGGGACGGAAACGCTTTTGCGCTCAATGATGCCGGGCGCCTTATGCTCGATGGGGCGCGTCTCGGCGGCGTCGATCGGGCCCTTGCCGTCGATCGGCTGACCCAGCGCGTTCACCACGCGGCCGATCATCGCGTCGCCCACCGGCACGCTGACCACGCGGCCGGTGCGCTTGACGGTATCGCCCTCCTTGATGCCCTCGTCCGAGCCCAGCAGAACGATGGCCACGCTGTTTTCCTCAAGGTTCAGGGCCATGCCGTATTCGCCGTTCGCGAATTCCACCAGCTCGTTCGCCATGCACTTCTCAAGGCCGTAGGCGCGCGCGATGCCGTCGCCCACGAGGATGACCGTGCCGGTCTCGGCGCTCTCGATCCGGTTCGCGTAATTCTTGATTTGGCTTTTAATGATTTTGCTGATGTCCTCAGGTTTTAACTGCATAGTCTCACCAACTCTCCATACTTCAACTCACGCCTGTGTCAGCGCGCGCCGCAGCGCGGCCAGCCGCCCGGCGGCCGTGCCGTCCAGCTCCTTGCCCTCATAGCGCAGCCGCACGCCGCCCATGACGGACGGGTCGACTACGTTTTCCAGACGGATGGTTTTGCCGGTCTGCGCTGCAAGCTTCTCCTGCAGCACTTTCTGCTGCGCCTCATTCAGCGGTACGGCGCTGAACGCCTGCACCGGCAGAATGCCCCGCGCTTCATCCAAACGCGCGCGGAACTCCTGAAGGCATCCGGGCGCAAGGCCCAGCGCCGACTTCTCGCACAGCAGCTTAAGCAGATTGCGCACATACTCATGCGCGGCGGCAAACGCCTCGTCCAGCAGGCCGAGGCGCTCGGCCTGCGGCACCGCCGGGTTCTGCACCAGCTTCAGATATTCGGGCGCCTGCCCGAAGGCGTCTACGGCCAGCGCGAGGCCCTCATGCACCGCGTCCTCACAATGCTCCTCGACGGCAAGGTCGTACAGCGCCCCGCCGTATTCCTTCTCCGCCGCTGTCATGACGCGTCACCCACTCGGCTGATAAAGTCGTCGATCAGCCCCTTGTGCGTCTTGGGATCGATCTCCTTTTCCACCACGCGTCCGGCCAGTTCCAGCGCGAGCTCGGAGATGTCGTTCTTCAGCTCGCCCGCGGCCTTGCGCCGTTCGCTCTCGATCTCGGCGTCCGCTTTGCTCTTGATGGCGGCGGCCTCGGTGCGTGCGGCGTTCACCATTTCCTCGCTGCGCGCGCTCGCGCGGGCAGTCGCGGTCTTGACGATCTCCGACGCTTCCTCCTTCGCGCTGGCAAGGCGGGTCTCATACTCCTGCTTCATCGCCTGCGCGTCGCCCTCGGCCTTTTCCGCCTCGGTGTAAGAGGCCTCGATCTGTTCCCTGCGCTTTGCAAGGATCTCCTGCACGGGCTTGAACAGAAAATGCTTGACGCCCGCCGTCAGGATCAGCAGGTTGCAGATCTGGAAGATAAAAGTCCACGGAGCGAAGGTGACGAGATCCTGAAATACTTTCATACTGTCTGTCTCCTCCTTTGGGGCGCGAGGCGAAACGGCCTTTCACCGTGCGCGCCGCGCCCTCTGCCTTCGCTGTCTCTTACAGCTTGCCGATGAAAATGCCGGGTGCGACAAAGATGAGCAGCAGGCCCGTCACGAAGCCGTAAATACCGGTCGTCTCGGCGATGGCGCAGCCGAGCAGCATGGTGCTTGTTACGTCGCCCTTACATTCCGGCTGACGGCCGATGGCCTCCAGCGCCTTCGCGACCGCGTTGCCTTCGCCGATACCGGGGCCGATGCCCGCGATGAGCGCGA
Source organism: uncultured Clostridia bacterium (assembly GCA_947644575.1). GTDB lineage: Bacteria > Bacillota > Clostridia > Oscillospirales > Ruminococcaceae > Ruthenibacterium. The sequence continues at coordinate 7,976 of CANRZX010000034.1, forward strand.
GGCCGGCGCCGATCGCGCAGCCCGCCATGATAATAGCTTTTTCCATCATAGAAGGTTCCTCCCTGATAAAAAATTGTAATATAGTTCATCGCCCGCCTGCGGACGTGAAACTCAAAAATATGGGGTACACGTGGCCCGTTCTTTTACTCCTCCGCCGCATTCGCAATATACAGCGTCGTCAGCATGCAGAAAATGAACGCCTGCATCGCGCTCGAGAACAGATCAAAGTATACGCTGAACACCGCCGGGATGCCGACCTGCAGGACAGGGATCATCGTAAAGCACTGATCGAGCTGAGACAGGCAGCCGAGCGCGCCGAGCACCGTGCACGCCACCGCGCCCACGCACTGCATCAACTTGCCCGCGCCCGCGCGCTTGGCCATGATATATTTCACCAACAAAAAGACGCCCAGCGCCAGAACAAGGGCCGCCACAAGAATATTTTTGCCGATCAGCCCGATGAGCGCGGCGCTCGCTACACTCAGCGACCAATACAGTAGTGCCGTAATAACCGTGCCGGACACGATGTTGCCAAAGTGACGGAACGCCATCGAGATGGGCGTCGCGATCTCGGACAGGATGTTGAACGGTGTCAGGATGGGGATCGGCTGCGTAAAGCCCTTCAGATAGCCGCCGAGACCGCCCGTGCGGATCTTTGTGTAAGTGATCAGGATAAACACGATGATCGCCCACGCCATTGTGGTGGACACGTCACCCGTCGGCGGAAACAGCGTGACAAGGCTGAGCAGGCTGCCCAGTAGGGACGACACGAAAAGCGCCGATACAAACGGGGCGTAATAGGCGAACTTTTCGCCCATGTTGCCGTTGACAAAATTCTGCGCTGTCTCAACGAGGAACTCCGCCACCACCTGACGCTTCGTCACAGCACGCACCTGCAAATTGCGCGTCAGAAACACGCATGTGCCGAGGACGAGCACTGTCACGAGCAGCGCGTTCACGATTGTTGCCGTAATCGGTATTCCGCCCAAAATCGGGATCGTAAAGAAAATTCGCGCGCCGTTAATGTCGACGTTCATACCGATTCATCGCCTCCTTTATCATTGTTCACAACAGCTTTTTCGGGTTTATACATCCCCAAAAGCTGCATCGCCAAAATAGTAACGCGCGGGAACAGCAGCGGGATCAGGACTGCCACCCACGAAAAGCACGGAACGCTGACGCCGACGATGCCGACGATGACCGTCGCCAGCATGCGCATGTTATAGGACATCTGCATCCACGCCTTGCCCTTTTTTTCCTCGGTCTCGGCCGCGAGCTTCTGCACCGAGAGCGCAAGAAAAAAGAAATTCGCCACCGCGAAGCCGCCGCCGAGCAGCGTGCCCCACAACACCGTCATATCCCATTTGCCCAAGAGGACAAATACGCCGTTCATGATAACCGAAAAGGCAAGCGTGCCCACCGCGATGTGCAGCGTCTCGCGCTTGGTCGCCTCCTGCAATTTCATTGCCAACCACCGCCCTGTCATCCGTTTCGCGGGTCGCGCCCGCCCCAAAAGCCGCAAACCTTCTACTTTTTTTCGTTCCGGCGGCGGAACATCCGCGCAAACTCCATAAATGTGCATATCGCCGCGCCTACGCCCGCCACAATGGCGGCGATAAAGACCCACGGGCCCAGCCCAAAGCGGCGGGACAGCCACTCGGCGCCCATCAGGCACAGAACGGGCGGCGTTGCGAGAGACAGGCCCAGCTGCGTCAGCCATGTCAGGTTCTGCAGAGCCGCGAACCAGCCGTCCTTTTTCATCCCGGACGCCTCCCTTCATCAATCAAAGCTTGGCCATATTGTTTCCAGCGCGCCGCCGGATCCCCCTCCGGCAGCCGATTTGCCGCCAAACTGCTGCCTTTTTTCGCGTTCATAATTATAAGTTTATCAAAAAAATTCAGCAAATGCAATGCGTATCGCGCCTCTTTCCAGGCGCAAAATTCTTATCTTTTTCCACACAAATCTGTGCAATATACACAAATCGCGTGCTTGCGATTTGTGCCGCACGTTTGGTTTGGAGCCGACCGGCCGCCGCCCTCTATTTTTTTCGGCGCGCTTCTTGCGCACGGGGGATGGAAATGATATGCTATATGAGACAGGTACGCGCAGGTTTTCTCGGTTGAATCAGGAAAGGAAGCATGAACGTGGAAACAGGGTTTGACAACAGTCTTTACATCCACAAGCAGACGGAGCACATCCGCCAGCGCATCGCGCAATGGGGCGGCAAACTGTACTTGGAGTTTGGCGGCAAACTCTTCGACGACTATCACGCTGCCCGCGTTTTGCCGGGCTTCGACGCCAACGGCAAGATTCGGCTTTTGTATGAAATGCGCGATCAGGCCGAGATCATTTTCGCCGTTTCGGCGGGCGACATCGAAAAAACGAAGATGCGCGCGGACCTCGGCATCAGCTACGATATGGAGGTACTGCGTCTGATCGACGACATCACGCGCATGGGTATCCGTGTAAACAGCGTCGTCATCACGCAGTATACCGGGCAGGCCGCGGCGGACGGCTTCGCGCAGAAGCTGACGACGCGCGGCGTGAAAAATTACATCCACCGGCCCATCCGGGGCTATCCGACGGACATCGCCCACATTTGCAGCGACGGGGGCTATGGCGCAAACCCTTATATTGAGACGACGCGTCCGCTCGTCGTCGTAACGGCGCCCGGCCCGGGCTCCGGAAAATTGGCGACCTGCCTGTCACAAGTGTATCACGAGATCCGCAAGGGACGCGTGGCGGGCTACGCCAAATTTGAGACGTTCCCCATTTGGAATCTGCCGCTCAAGCACCCGGTCAACCTCGCCTATGAGGCGGCCACCGCCGACCTTGCGGATGTCAACATGATCGACCCGTTCCATCTCGAGGCCTACGGTGTCACCACCGTCAACTATAACCGCGACGTTGAGGCGTTCCCCATCGTGCGCAATATCCTCTCGCGCATCATGGGCGACGATAATGTATATAAGTCCCCCACCGACATGGGCGTGAACATGGCCGGCTACGCCATCAGCGACGACGAGGTCGTGCGCCGCGCCGCCGGGCAGGAGATTATCCGCCGTTATTATAAGGCGCTGTGCGACCACAAACAGGGGAAGGGCTCCGCCGACGCCGTAGAAAAAATTGGCCGCATCATACAGGAGCTGTCGCTCACGACGCAGGACCGCGCGGTCGTGGAGCCTGCTCTGGAAAAGAGCCGGCGCGCGGGCGTCGCGGCCGCGGCCATCCAGCTGCCCGGCGGCAAAGTCGTCACCGGGCGCGCGAGCAACCTGATGAGCGCGTGCTCCTCGTGCGTGCTGAACGCCATCAAGTCCATCGCGGGCATCGACGATTCGCTGACGCTGATCAGCCCGATCATCTTGGAGCCGATCCTCAAGCTGAAGATCGACATCCTCGGCAGCCGGTCGAGCGTGCTGAAGGTGGACGACGTGCTGGCGGCACTGTCGATCACGGCCGCTACCAACACGCTAACGGCGCGCGCGATGGCCGCGCTGCCCGCGCTGCGCGACTGCGAAATGCACAGCACGTGCATGCTGCATTCCGGCGACGAGGGCACGCTACGCAAAATGGGCCTGCGGTTGACCTCCGAGCCCGTTTACCCGAGCAAGGATTTGTTTTTCTGATAAGCTGCGGCAGATAAGCGGCTCAAAGCCTCCCCCGGACGCGAACTTTGGGCAAAAAACAGGCTGAACGCCCCCGGCAGCGCCGGGGGCGTTCGTTAAAAAGTGTGTAAAAAGCCTGCGCGATCAGGTGCGCGCGAGGCCGTCGACGCTGAGGACAACACCTGTGATATAGCTGGCCATATCGCTGGCGAGGAACACGAACGCGTTCGCGACCTCCTCCGGCTCGCCGATGCGCTGGAGGGGAATGCCCTTAACGATGTTGTCGATCATCGGCTGCGGCACGGCCTTCATCATGTCGGTATTCGTGACGCCCGGTGCGACCGCGTTGACACGGATGCCCGACGGCCCCAGCTCGCGCGCGAGCGACAGCGTAAAGCCGTTCACGGCGAATTTGCTGGTGGGATATGCGATGCCCGACGGCTGGCCGTACAGGCTGACCATGCTGCTGGTGTTCAGGATCACGCCGCCGCCCTGCGCCTTCATGCCGTCCACGACGGCGCGGCAGCAGTTGAATACGGCCTTCAAGTTCAGATCCATCGTCTTGTCGAACATCTCGCCCGTGTAGCTGGTGAACGGCTCGCGCGCGGAAACGCCCGCGTTGTTGACCAGCACGTCGATGCGGCCGAACTCGGCGGCAACGCCGTCAAACGCGGCTTTGACCTCCTCGTAATCCGTCAGGTTGGGCCAGATGCCCTTGACCGCGTAATCGGCGTTCTCCGCTTTCAGTGCGGCGACAGCCTTATCCGCCGTTTCCTGACGGGACGCGCACAGCACGACTTTCGCGCCCTCTTTCAAAAAATTCTTGACAATGGCATAGCCGATGCCGCGCGAGCCGCCGGTGACAATGGCGACTTTCCCTTCCAACAACATGGTAAACCGACTCCTTTTCATTTTTTCCGCAACGCGGCGGATTCGGGCCTGCCGGCATTTCACGCAAGCCCTGTTTTCAGTATACCAAGGCCGCCGTCAAAAAACAAGGGAAACTTGTGATAAAATTAACAATTTTGCCGTGCGGGCTGACGAACCAAAAGATTCCCATACGCGGCGTTTTGTGATATACTTATTGAAAAACCGGCTTCGCCCGGCATGCCGCACACCTTCGCGCCGTTTTTCATAGCATAAGGCAAACAGCGGGAAACGGGGGATGCAACATGCTGAGCGGCGTAATGCTGATCGTGGTGACAATGTTCGCGGTGCTGGGGGCGTATTACCTGTCGGATCTTCTGACAAGGTGCCTGCTGCGCCGCAAGGGGACGAGGGACGCGGTGGTGGTGCTGCGGGCCAGGACCGGCGAACGGCTCTGGTCCGACGTGCTGGATCTGCGCGCCCTGCTGCCGGATCTGCCGGTGGTGGTGCTGTGCGGAAAAGACGGGACGCCCGTCCCGCCGGGCACGGAGCTGCGCGGCGTGACGATGGCCACAGCGGATACGCTGGCGGACAGCATCCGGTCTCAGTTTGCCGAAGAGGACTAACGCTCTTTTAGCGAGCTCAAAAAGCGGCATTTGGAAATTCGGGATAAAGACAATCGGGAATTCGCCGTCAGAATGTGTGCGGCGGCGATTGGCTTGGCGCCTTGGACAGCCTCGCGGGCGGGCGCGGGCATCATCGTAAATACAGGAACAAAAGCAAGGAGGCGCGCATGGCGCTGGAACAGGAACAGGAATGGGAAACCCTTTCGGGCACAGTGGAAAATATCGTTTACTGCAACGAGGCAAACGGCTATACCGTGCTGGAGCTTTCCAGCGGGGAGGAACTGCACACCGCGGTGGGGGAGTTGTCGAGTGTCAACGTAGGCGAGGAGGTAACGCTGCACGGGCGCTTTGTTACGCACCCGAGTTTCGGCGAGCAGTTCCGGGCCGAAGCGTTTGAGGTGCGCCTGCCGGAGAGCGTCACCGCCATCCGGCGGTACCTCGCCTCCGGCGCGCTGCCCTATATCGGCAAGGCGCTGGCCGGGCGTATCGTGGACGCGTTCGGCGCCGACACGCTGGAGGTCATCGCCACCGACCCAATGGCCTTGACGAAAATCCGGGGAATCTCGGCGGAAAAGGCGCGCGCGGCGTCGAATGAATTCAAGCGCCTGTTCGGCGTGCGCGAGGCTATTAGCTATTTGGCGCGCTATCATCTGCCCGCCGGGGCGGCGGTAGCGCTGTTCCGTCAGTACGGGCCCGATACGGTGGACATCGTTTCACATAACCCTTATGTGATGTGCGGGCCGCCCGCGCATCAGGATTTTCTCGCAGCGGACGCCATCGCGCAGGAGATGGGCCTTTTGTACGACGCGCATGAGCGCGTGTGCGCCGGGCTTATGTATGTGCTGCGCCACAATCTGCAAAACGGCCACACCTGCCTGCCGCGCGATAAAATGTGCGCGGCGGCGTCCGATTTTCTGCGTGTCGAGCCGGAAACTGTCTTTTCCACACTCGATGCAATGCTTTCCAGCGGCGCGCTGGGCGAGGCCGAATTAGACGGCGAAAGCTGGATTTATCTGCCGGAATATTTACAGGCCGAGCGCTACGCTGCCTCCCATCTGTGGCGGCTGGTCCACTGGCCGGGTTCGGGCGGCGGGGACGTGGAAAAGTTTATCGCCCGCGCTGAGGCCAGCCAGGGCATCACCTACGCCCCGCTCCAGCGCAAGGCTATCGCGGCGGCGTTTCAGTCGAACGCGCTGGTGCTGACGGGCGGGCCGGGCACCGGCAAAACGACGACGGTCAACGGCATTTTGTCCGCGTTCGAGCAAAACGGCGACCGCGTGCTGCTGGCTGCGCCGACGGGCCGCGCGGCCAAGCGCATGGCTGAGCTGACGGGCCGCAAGGCAAAGACCATCCACCGCTTGCTCGAGGTGGATTTCAGCCGGAACGACGCCGTGCGTTTCCAGCACAACGAGAAAAACCCGCTCAAATGCGACGTGATCGTAATCGATGAAATGAGCATGGTGGACGCGCTGCTGTTTGAGAGCCTGCTGCGCGCGCTGCGGCCGCAGTGCAAAATCATCATGGTCGGTGACGAGGATCAGCTTCCCAGCGTGGGAGCGGGCCATGTGCTGGGCGGCGTGATCGCGTCGGGCGTTGTGCCCACGGTGCGCCTGCGGGACATCTTCCGCCAGGCAGCCGAGAGCATGATCGTCTCCAACGCGCACCGCATTGTTACCGGCGAGCGCCCTGTGAAGGGCACAAGGGACAGCGACTTCTTCATGCTTGAAGCCGACGGCGAGGCGTGCCTTGAACTGGTGTGCGATCTCGTGTGCCGCCGCCTGCCGCAGCGCTACGGCTTCGATCCGTTTGAGGATATTCAGGTGCTGTGTCCATCCAAGCTGGGCCTGCTGGGCACGGCGTCCCTAAATGCGGCGCTCCAGCAGCGGCTGAACCCGCCCGCGCCCGGGCGCGCGCAGCTCGTGATCCGGGACAAGTTTCTGCGCGTCGGAGATAAGGTTATGCAGGTGCGCAACAACTATGATATTCCCTATACGCGCCCGGACGGCGGCGAGGACGGCGCGGGCGCGTTCAACGGCGATATGGGCGTGATCGTGAGTGTCGACCCGCACGCGGGCAGCGTGACGGTACGCAGCGAGGACCGGCTGCTCGTCTATACCTCCGAGCACGTGCGCGAGTTAGAGCCCGCCTACGCCGTCACGATCCACAAAAGCCAGGGCAGCGAATTCCCCGCTGTGATTCTTCCGGTAATGGACGTGCCGCCGAAGCTTTTGTACCGCAACCTGCTGTACACGGGGGTCACGCGCGCCAAAACGCTGTGCGTTCTCGCAGGCCACAGCGCCGAGGTGGTGCAGATGGTCGGCAGCGTGCGGCGCAACCGGCGCTTTTCTTGCTTTGCGAAGCTGCTTCAAGGCACGGGGGACAGCGACGCATGATGCGCGCCGCGCGCGTCCTCGCGCTGTGCCAGGAGGTGCTTTTCCCGCGCCGCTGCCCGTTCTGCGATGAGGTTCTTGGATTTTCCGGCCCCTGCGCGGCCTGTGCGGAGGGACTGCGTCCAACCCAGCGCGTTCCCGGCGCACCTGTCCCTTTGCTCGGGCGCGAGGCCCGGTATGTGGATTGCGTATACGCGCCATATTTTTATGAGGGGATTGCGCGAAATGCAATTCTCCGGATGAAATTTTATGATCGGCCGGAGCTCGCGGAACCGCTGGCCGCCGATGTAGCCGAAGCGCTGCGCGCGGCGGACGCTCTGCCGCCGTTTGATTTGCTCGTCCCCGTTCCCGCCGTTGAGGCGGAACGGCGCGGACGGGGCTACGATGTCCCGAAGCGGCTTGCGCACGCCCTTGGCGGAGCGCTTGAGCTGCCCGTTGCGCGGGCACTGCGCAAAACGCGCGAAACGCCCCGGCAGGCGCAGCTTTCCGGCAAGGCCCGCCGGAGCAATCTGCGCGGTGCGTTTGCCGCGCGGCCGGAGGTTCCGCTCTCGGGCAAACGTGTTCTGCTGGTGGACGACGTGTACACTACCGGCGCGACGCTGGACGAATGCGCCAAGGAGCTGAAGGCGGCGGGCGCGGTTTTGTGCGCCGGCGCCTGTGTCGCGGCGGTGCGGTGAAGCTTTCGGACGGGCGGCTGTGTACGCTTTTACCCATTCCGTAACTTTTTCCAGAAAATTTGTAACGCGGAGCGTTACACCACCGTTCCTCATCCCTCATTGTTTAGAGAAAAGTGTGCCGCATTGTTTTTCCGCCTTGATATTTTGGCCATCGGTCTGCCCGCGGGGGACAAGCGGCCGGCGGGACGGGAAAACTCCTGCGGTGAAAAATTCTTTACCGAGGCAGATAGGCAATCATTTCTTCCGCCGTATCTTTCATACCCCGCCGGAACCAAACCTCAATCCAGCCGTACAAAAAGTACGCGACATAGGCGGAGGCGTAAGCGGCGGGCAGCTCCTGCTCCGGGTCAAAGCCGCACAGCTCCAAGAGGATGTCCTTGATCAGATAGGTCAGCCCTCGTTTGTGCAGCAGGCTGTAAAAATCCCGATTTGCCTCAAAATGAGAAAATACGATCCGTACAATTTCCCTTACAGGAAGGTCCGGGGCTTGTTTGCATTGATTTATCCACTTTTGAGATAAACGCCCAAGATGCGTCTTGATAATATCCTCTTTTTCCTCAAAATTGCGATAAAAGGATGTTCGTCCCACGCCTGCCCGGCCGCACAGCTCGCTGACGGAGATTTCACCGATTGGCTTTTCCTCCAGCAGCGCCAGCATGGAGCCGGTGAGCTGCTCCACCACGTAAGCGTTGCGACTCTCATTGCTGAACGGTGAAACATTTTTCCCGCTTTGTCCCGTTTTTCTCATCCGCCTTGACAACCTTTCCCTATGCTGATACACTTGTATCGCCGTTACGAATATAACATCATTATAGTATGCGGTGAAATCTCTGTCAAGGGAGGACAGCAGAATGACATTGACTCAAAAACGGCTTGTGATCTTGTTTATTATTGCCCTGATCGCCTTTGTGATGGGACGTTTGGCGGTGCGCGCCATGATGAACCTGCTGATCGGCGGCACGCTGTTTGGGGGGAATTTCTTATGAGCGGGACTGTAAAGGAAAAGAGGGTGAAGACGGTGCCAATCTGGATGGGGATCCTTACTTTCGCGCTGGCGTTTGGGGCCGGGGTTGCCTCTAAATTTGTAATTCAGCCCGGGTGGGCAAAGGAATACAGCGTGGCGTGGAGCGACGCGCTGGGGACACGCAGGATCGATTTGCCCTATGGGGACGGGGAGGCCAACAAGTTTGATCTGTATCTGCCCGCCGACAGCGGGAAGGAAAACTACGGTTTGGTGGTCTACCTCCACGCCGGGGGCTTCACTGCCGGGGACAAGAGCGGGGACGTGGAAATGCTCTCATGGTTGTGTAAAAAGGGCTATGTGGCGGCGGGCGTCAACTACACCCTGTTCGCGGAGTTAGAGGGCGGCGCGACCAACGGCGCCAGCGTGCTGACCCAATCGGAGGAGATCCGAAACGCGATTCCCAAGGTGATCGAGGCGGCACAAAAAGAGGGATATCCCATCGACAGCATGGCCATCGCCGGAGGCTCGGCGGGTCACGCATTGGCTATGATCTATGCCTATCGGGACGCCGGTCAGTCGCCGATCTCCGTAAAAATGACCTTCGGCGCGGTGGGTCCGTCCTGCTTTTACCGGGAGGATTGGGACAACTATGGTTTTGACCGGGAAACAGAGGAGAGCTATCAGGGCGCGGCGGGCATTTTCAGCGCCATGTTGGGCGAGCTGCTTTCTGTGGAGGAGATCAAGGACGGCTCCTATTTGGAGAAAATGAAGCCCATTTCCGCCGCCGAGTGGATCACGCCGGACGCCCCGCCCACCGTCGTCGCCTATGGCGTCCATGACCGCGTGCAGCCCTTCAAGGCGTCTGTGCGCCTCAAGGCGGCGCTGGAGAAAAACGGTGTGGACTTCCAATATTTTGAGATGCCCCACTCCGGCCACGGATTGCAGAACGACCACGCGCTCTACAAACAGTGGATGGAAACAGTGGATGAATATTTAGACAGCTATATGCCGGTAAAATGAGGTGAGCGGTTGAAAAAAGCGTTGAAAATTGTTGGGATTATTTTGGCAGTCGTCCTCGCGCTCATCCTGCTGGTTTATTTCTTTGTCCTGCAATACCCGGACTTGACGGAAAACCCGACGGTTGGAAGATGGTACCGTGTGTCAAGCGACGAAATGAAGGATTCGGAAGGGGGCGGCTACCATGCTCTTTTCAAAAAGGGCAGCGAGAACAAGATCATGGTCTACTTCGCGGGCGGCGGCGTCAGCATCAACGAGGAGACGGCCCGGGACGATACCTATAACACCAAAATGGTGTGGCCGGATCTGCTGGCCAACGTCACCATGAATATGGGTGGCCTTGCTTCGGACGTGGAGGGCAGTCCCTTTGAAAACTGGAGTATTATTCTATTCCCTTACGCAACAGGAGACTTTCACGCTGGAACAGGAGCGTTTCATTATACCGACAAGGACGGCAAAGAGAAGATACTCTATCACAATGGCTATGTGAACTATACGCAGGCCATGCAAAAGGTGATGGAGCTTGCCGGAATTGGCGATCCGGAGGCGGTTGTCGTGACCGGGTACAGCGCCGGGGGATTTGCTACGGCCCTGCTCGCCGATGACATCTTTACAAATTACTTCCCGAACGCGGAAAGCAAAAACGTTCTGGTGGACGCCTCCCTGCTGCTGTATGACGATTGGCACACTGTCGCCACAGACATTTGGGAAACACCGAAAGAAATATCGGACCAATTGACAGGCGACAATCTTACGCTGGATTGTCTCACTGCGCTCCACCAAAAATACGGGGACGGTATTCATCTTTTGTTTGACAGCTCCACTAAATAGTGTTTACACGGGCGATATGGTATAATGGGAGCAAGAGATCCGAAAGA
>CANRZX010000035.1 GCA_947644575.1 uncultured Clostridia bacterium
GACGCGGCGGGGTCTGCGGCACGGGGGCGGCGGAGGGCGCATCCTCGCACAGGCGGAACAGCGCGACCTCTAACTCCACGCGCGCGTCCGTGCCCTTGCCCATCTGGTCGAGCGCGGCGCACAGCGTTTTGACCGCGCGGATCGCGTCCCCGCGCGCGAGGCCGGGCGCTTCTTCGGCGTAGCGTCGCTCCTCCTCGGCGCTGACGCCTGTCAGAAGGCGCGCGCCGTCAGGCATCCCGGCGAGCATCAGATTGCGGTAATGCAGGATCAATTCATCGCACAGGCGCTTGATGTCGACCGAGCGCTCACGCAGCTCGGCCACGAGGCGCAGCGCAGCGCCGGCGTCTTTTTCCGCGACGGCGCGCGACAGCTCGAACAGGTAGCCGCGATCGGTCACACCCGCCATCCTTCGGACAAGCTCCTCGTCCACCGCGGTGGATATGCCCGCGCAGGTGTCGAGGATCGACAGCGCGTCGCGCATCGCGCCGTCCGCCAGCCGGGCGATTAAGCCGGCGGCCAGGGGATCGAGGGCAATGCCTTCCTGCCCGGCCACATAGAGCAGGCGCTGGGCGATGGCGTCCGGGGGAATACGCATGAAGTCGTAGCGCTGGCAGCGCGAAAGGATCGTCGCGGGCACCTTATGAACCTCGGTCGTCGCGAGGATAAAGATGACGTGGGACGGCGGCTCCTCCATAATTTTCAGCAACGCGTTGAATGCCTCGCGGGAGAGCATGTGAACCTCGTCGATGATATAGACCTTGTAGGCGCAGGCACTGGGCGTATAGACGGATTCCTCGCGCAGCGCGCGGATGTCGTTCACGCTGTTGTTGGAGGCGGCGTCGATTTCGACCACGTCCGTCACGCTGCCGTCATCGATCCCCCTGCACACGGCGCATTGGCCGCAGGGCTCTGCGCCCTCGCGCGTGGGGCAGTTGACCGCCTTGGCGAAAATCTTCGCGCAGGTGGTCTTGCCTGTGCCGCGCGTGCCTGTGAACAGGTAGGCGTGGCCGACACGCTCGTGGAGGAGCTGGTTTTTCAGCGCCGTGACGATGTCCGTCTGCCCGACGACGTCCTCAAAATGCTGCGGCCGCCATTTGCGGTAAAGCGCCCGGTACATATCCGTCACCCCCTGCGGGAATTTTATCGTATCTTATTATATATAGGAAAACCACCCGACGCCGCGCCCGCATGCCGCGCCGGGAGGGGAACGCTCCAAAAAACAGGACAGGGCCGCGGCGCATCCGCCCGCCTGTGCGGTTCGGCATACAGAGGGCAGGAGACCCGCGGCGCACAGGGCAGGCCACTGAATGCTGCTCGGTTCCCCGCCTGACATGGTTCATGGGGCCCCATCGCACGGGGCCCACCCTCTGTATGCCGAACAGCGCAGTACCGCCCTGTCCGGTAGCGCCGCCGCATCGGAACGGCGCGTTATCGCGTTAATTATAGGTTGTTATAAAATTAGTATACCAGATTTTTTCGCGGAATGCAAGCGCGCAAAAGCCAATCGGGCGTCCAAGGCATAGTTTTGTCAATGGCGCGCAATACCTGCGCTGCGGGCGGCCGTTTCGTTTAGGGATATGTTGTGTATTTCTGAAAAATGTGATACAATATTTTTAATCATTTCTTTCTGATCCGGCCGCGCGGAATGAAAGCCGGCGCGCCTGAAACGGAAACGCCGCACAAAGAAAACGGCCTGAAACAAAGCGGGCGCGGAACGTGGGGCGGACGCGGCCTTTCAGGGCCTGTATTCATCATGGAAAACGACGGGGGAACGGGGGACTTTTTCGTCCGTCAAAGCTAAATTTCCGCAGGAAGCCTTGGCGGATTTGAGGGGGATTTGACGAAGAGGGGCGGGGAAAGCCCCGTTCAGGCGACGCCTGAGATTGTGGATACGTTTTTTTTAGACAGTCTGAAAAAGGAGACGCCATGCTGCAAAAACGAGGGCTCCGGCTGCTGGCGGCGCTGGCGTGCTGCGCGCTGCTGTGCGCGTGCGACAGCCTCGTGGCGGACGGCAATATCGAGGATTTGCTGCGCGCGCCGCGCCCGTCCGAGCGGCAGAACGCCGTGCAGACGGCGTTGAACGCCTATTTGGGCGAAAGCCTGCAGTTAAAATATCCGCGCGGCGGCGGCGAGCCGGATCCCGTGATCTTCGCCGATTTAGACGGCGACGGCGACGAGGAGGCCGCCGTGCTGTACACCGCGCCGAGTAAGGGACGGAATGTGCATCTCTCCGTGCTGGAGTGGGCGGAGGAGGGCTGGAGCGTCGCCTACGAGGTGATGGGCCTTTCCACCGAGGTGGCCGAGGTTGAGCTGGCGGAGCTGTTCGAGGGCTCGGTTCAGCTCTGCGTCGGCTACGCCAACGCGAATCTGACGGATAAATATTTGGAAATTTACGATTACCGCGACGTGACGATCTATTCCGCCTGCCGCCAGCCCTACGACGCCTACCGGATCGCCGCGCTGACAGGGGACGGGCTGCAGCTTGCGGTGGCTTGCACCACAACCGAGCCGGGCGCATCCGTCCTGCAGATTTTCACGCCGGACGGGCGGTCGATGGCGGCGCGGCAGACGGCGGTGCTCGACGAGCGCATCGAGCGCTGCACGGGTATTTATCCCACGGTGTGCGGCGCGATGTATGGCTTGGTGGTGGACGGCGTCACGACGCAGGGCGCGGCCGCGCAGTTCTTCCGGTGGCAGGACGAGGCGTTTCACCCCTGTACCGACGATTCCGAGGAGCAGGCCCTTCTGTTCAGCCAGCGCCCGAAGACGCTGGCCGCGTTGACCCCGCGCGACCTTGCCGGCTCGGGCGAGGTGCTCGCGGCCGAGGCCGGGGCCAGCGTGCCGACCCTCCACGCGGCAAGGCGCTTTTATCCGGTCGACTGGGTGGATCATCTGAGCGGCAGGCCCCTGCGGCGGTACGGCGTCTACGACGAGCAGTACGGCTACTTTCTGCGCCTGCCGGAGGGCTGGCGCGGCCAGATCTCCATCACCGCGCAGTCCGACAGCGACTGGCAGATCCGCGACGAGCGCGGCCGCCTGCTGTGCGCGGTGCGCATCGACGACCGCGCGGCCGCGAACGGCGTGTACGTCGAGGCCGCGCGCCTGCCGGAGAAAAAGCTGCTTTTGAATTTTGGCGAGGCGTGCCTGCCCGGGCAGATCAGTCTGATCCGGGACGGCGTCCTCGTATTGGAATAGGGCCCGCTTGAGCATGGACAACGCGCCCAAACGGCGCATAGCCGCCGGCGGGCAGGCCGTCTGAACAGCCGAAGAAATCGGGGGGAACGCCGCATGAGGAAGATTTTGGTCGTCGAGGACGAAGACGCGATCCGCGAGGTGATCGCGCTGAACCTGCGCAACGCCGGCTATGACGTCACGGAGGCCGCCAGCGCCGAGCAGGCGCTGGCCGTGTTCAGCCCCGCGGCGTGCTTCGACGTGGCCCTGCTCGACATCATGCTGCCCGGGATGAACGGCTTTTCCCTGTGCGAGAGCCTTCGCCGGGACAGCGCCACCATCGGCATCATCATGCTCAGCGCAAAAACGCTGGAATCGGATAAGATCCGCGGCCTGTCCATCGGCGCGGACGACTATATGACCAAGCCGTTCAGCGTCAGCGAGCTGCTGGCGCGGGTCGGCGCGCTGGTGCGCCGCGTGGGGCGGCAGGACGCGGCGGACACGCCCGCCCCGGAGGGGCGCATCCTCTCCGGCGCGTTCGCGCTGGATCTGAAAAGCCGGATGCTGTACAAGGACGACCGGCCCATCGACCTGACGCAGGTGGAGTTCCAGATCATGGAACTGTTTTTCACCAGCCCCGGCGCGGCGGTGGCGCGCGATAAGATTTTGGAGCGCGTGTGGGGGGAAAAATATTTCGGGGACGTCAAAATCGTGGACGTGAATATCCGCCGCCTGCGCATGAAAATCGAGGACGAGCCCAGCGCCCCGCGCCATATCGTGACGGTATGGGGCTACGGCTACCGGTGGAACGCGTAGGACATTCCCGCTTCGGCATTCCTCATTTCCGCGGGGCTTCTATTGAGCAAGCACGGATTCAATCACCTGAAAAACAAGGCTGACGTGTAAAAGGAGGCCGCCATGAACAGCATTACCAAGCGGTGGGTGCGCGGCAGCCTGCTGGTCACCGTGCTGATGTGCTTTGTGGCCGAGGCGGTGTTTTTATACTATTCCGTCACGACCTATTACGACGGCGCGCGGCGCGCGCTGAGCACCCGCGCTGCCACGATCATCGTACAGATGAACGCCAGCTCCGCCCAGTCGAGCGAAAGCCGCGGCGTGCTGCTGCGCCGCATGGTCGAGCAGTTTGCCGAAAAGGACCGGTTTGAACTGATGCTCGTCAGCGCCACGGGCCGGACGGTGGTGACGAGCACCGGCTACACCCCCGAGGGCGCGGTGGCGGGCGAGGACTTTCGCCGCGCCGTCGCCGGCGACACGGGAGAGGGCAGCGCGGTGTACCGCACGGCGATGGACGAAAAGGTGATGGCCGTCACCGCGCTGCTGCCGCACGCGGCGGGCAACATTGCCGGCGTGCGCCTTGTCACCAGCATGACGCTCGTGGACGAGAGCCTGCGCGTGCGCATCATCGCCAGTTTTCTGCTGGTCGCGGCGGTAATTCTAATCAGCATTTCCTCGGGGCTGTTTTTCATCCGCAGCATCGTGCGCCCCATCGCCGAGATCGAGGCCACCGCCGCCGAGATCGCGCAGGGCAACCTTGACACGCGCATCGACAACAAATACGGCGGCGAGATCGGCAAGCTGTGCGACGCCATCAACCACATGGCGGGCGAACTGGACAAGACCGAGCGGATGAAAAACGAGTTTATTTCCTCGGTTTCCCACGAGCTGCGCACGCCGCTCACCTCCATCAAGGGCTGGGTCGAGACGATCGCGGGCATGGGCAGCGCCGCCGATCCCGGCTTCCGGCGCGGGGTTCAGGTAATCGCGGGCGAGACGGACCGCCTGTATGACATGGTGGAGGAACTGCTCGATTTCTCCCGGATGCAGAACGGCCTGACGCTGAGCCCGCAGCGGCTGGATCTCGCGGCCGAGGTGGGCGACGCGGTCATTATGGCCGAGCGCCGCGTGGAGGCCGAGCACCTGCGCCTCGCCTACGACGCGCCCGAGCAGCCAATGCCCGTCTGGGCCGACCCGGCGCGCCTGCGGCAGGTGTTCGTCAACCTTTTGGACAACGCCATCAAATACTCCCCGCCGGGCGGGACGATCCGCGTCGAGGTGCTGACGGACGGCGCGAACGTGTTTGTCAGCATCGCGGACGAGGGGCAGGGCATCGCGCCCGAGGATCTGGAAAACGTGAAGCTGAAATTTTTCAAGGGCAAGGGCGCGGTGCGCGGCAGCGGCATCGGCCTTGCCGTTGTGGACGAGATCGTCACCGCGCACGGCGGCGCGGTCGAGATTCAAAGCGAGCAGGGCCGCGGCACCACAGCCGTCGTGCGCCTGCCGCTCGACACGCAGAAGCGGTGAGCGCCGTCCCGGCCGAGGGGCGCGGGAGAACGCGGGGACTTTGCCCGGAAGCAAAAACCTTCGGAAAAGCGGTCGGGGGGAACGCGGGGCTTCCGCCCAAAAACAAAAACCGCTGTAAAGCCGTCCGGAAACGCAAAGCCCTCGCCCAAAAACAAAAAACCCGCGGCACATTGCTGTGCCGCGGGACAACGATCATAAATTTTGGTTTCGGTTCGATCCGGCATTCGGTCAACGGAAGATTTTCACCATAGGTTTTTCTTCCCCGGGATGCCATGGGGCTCAGCCCCGCTCTTCACACTGCATGGGTCTCGTTTCCTTTCCCTTCTCATGAAACAAAGGCTTCTCTGCTTCCGGCTTGAAAAAGTCCCCGGATCACTCGATCAGTGCATGGGTGTCAATCCCTTTCCAAAATCTATCTTCATTTTTTCCGATTCTCCACAGGCGGAAAGCATCCTGTCAAAAGAAACCTGTCCGCGCCATTGGGATTTGCGGGACGATCACCTTTTCGGCGATCACCTGTTCAAGGCGGTTTCCCTGACAAAAGCGGTAAAACGGGATCATGATGCCGTATCCCTTGCCGCCGCCCTCAAACAGCTCCGGGACGTCCCGCCGTTTCTTGATACGGCGGCTGTTTTCCGCTCGGGCCGTTCGCGTTGTGCGGAGCACCGGTTGTGCGTTGCGCGTGCAGAACGTTTTCCTTCTCTCGAACGAAGCCCTGCAAAACGCCATGGCTGCCGCTTTCCGCAGAACAGCCGCCCCATGATCGGGGTATGATTTCAGCGGTTCGTCCGAGGGGATACGCCCTGCACCGGCTGCACGGGTTCTTCAGCCACGTACATGGGACTCACCCCTTTCTCTTCTTGTTGTCTTCATTATACACAATTCCCGCGCGGATTTCTATTGACAAAGTGCATGGATTTTCTTGGATGTTTTTATGCGATTTAGCCAAAAATATCTTAACAATGTGAAAAAATATGATATTTATAAAGGACGTTTGAGGTCCGCCGAAGGCGGGCGTTGGAGCGCCCGGCAAGGAGGATATGTTAGGATGATTACCATGACGGAAAACCGCTTTTCACTCGAGACGGCGCACACGGGCTATTACCTCGCCGTGCGCGGCGGCCTTGTGGAAAATCTGCACTACGGCGCGCGCGTCCGTGTCGAAAACGCCGAGCCGCTGCGCCAGAAGATGGACGTCGGCTACGGCACCGACGTGGTCTACCGGCAGACGGACGGCCCGCTCTCGCTCGACCATCTGTGCCTCGAGCTGTCGCCGCTGCAAAAGGGCGATTTCCGCGCGCAGAGCCTCTCCGTCATGACGCCGGGCGGGCGCACCGTGGACTTCGCTTTTGCCTGCGCGCGCCGGCTGGACGGGAGCGTTCCGCCCGAGGGGATGCCCGGGGCCTTCGGCGGCGCGGAGACGCTGGCGCTCGACTTCACCTCGCCGCAGGGCGTTTCGGCCACGCTGCTTTACACGGTGTACCCGGAGTGCGACGTCATCACGCGGCGGCTGCGCGTGCGCAACGACGGCGCCGCGCCCGTCACGCTGGAAAAGGCCATGAGCTACCAGCTTGACCTGCCCGGCTGCGGCTACACCCTCGCCACGCTGAACGGCGCATGGGCGCGGGAGCGGCACGTCGTGGAAACGCCGCTGACGGTGGGCGCACACGCGTTCGGCAGCACGGCGGGCGTGTCCTCGGCGTTCTGCAACCCGTTCTTTTTCCTCTTCGCGCAGGACGCAAACGAATTCGCGGGGGATGTGTACGGCTTCAACCTGATCTATTCGGGCAGCCACGCGGCGTGTGTGGAGGTGAGCCCGTGGGGCAAGACGCGCGTGGCGGCGGGCCTGCAGCCCGAGGGCTTTTCGTGGACGCTCGCGCCCGACGAGGCGTTCGAGACGCCCGAGGCCGTGCTGACGTTCAGCCGGTCGGGCAAAAACGGCATGAGCGCCAATCTGCATGCCTTTGTGCGCGAGCACATCGTGCGCGGCAAATGGGCGAAAAAGGACCGCCCCGTTCTGCTGAACAACTGGGAGGCGACCTATTTCGACTTCACTGAGCGCAGGCTCGTCGGCCTCGCGAAGGACGCCGCCCGCCTCGGCGCGGAGCTGTTTGTGTTGGACGACGGCTGGTTTGGCGCGCGCGATAACGACGCGAAGGGCCTCGGCGATTACGCGGTCAACCGCAAAAAGCTGCCGGGCGGCCTGGCGGGCCTTGTCGAAAAGGTGCATGGCCTGGGGATGCTGTTCGGCCTGTGGTTTGAGCCGGAGATGGTCAACGCCGATTCCGACCTGTACCGCGCCCACCCGGACTGGATCGTCCGCGCGCCGGGTACGGAGCCGAGCGTCGGGCGCAATCAGTACGTGCTCGATTTGTGCCGCGCCGAGGTGCAGGACTATATCATCGAGAACGTCTGCGCCACGCTTGAAAGCGCGCCCATCGACTATGTGAAATGGGACATGAACCGCAACCTCACCGATCTGTACAGCCCCGCGCTGGCCGAGCAGGGGCGCTTTTCGCACAGCTACGTGCTGGGCCTGTACCGCGTGCTGCGCGAGATCACACAGAAAAACCCCGAGGTGCTGTTCGAGGGCTGCGCCTCGGGCGGCAACCGCTTTGACCTCGGCATCCTGTGCTATATGCCGCAGATCTGGACGAGCGACGACACCGACGCCTACGAGCGCCAGCTGATCCAGACGGGCACCAGCTACGGCTACCCGCCCAGCGTGATGGGCTGCCATGTCTCCGCCGCGCCGAACCACCAGACGGCGCGCACCAGCCCGATCGAGAGCCGCTTCAACGTCGCGGCGTTCGGCGTGCTCGGCTATGAGTTAGAACTCGGGCAGCTCACCCCCGCCGAGCAAAAGGCCGTGGCGGCGCAGATCGCCTATTACAAGGCGCACCGCCGCCTGCTCCAGTACGGGCGCTTCGTGCGCCTGCGCGCGCCGTTCGGGCAAAACGGCTGCGAGTGGATGGTGATCTCCCCGGACGGCGGCGAGGCGATGGTGGGCGAATACCTGCGCCTGCTTGTCCCCAACAGCGAAAAGCCGCCCCTGCGCCTCGCGCTGCTCGACCCCGGCGCGCTGTATGAAATGGAGACGCGCCCGCAGGTGGTCGACGTGCGCACGTTCGGCGGGCTGATTAACCACATTCTGCCCGTGCGGGTGAACGCGGGCGGGCACCTGATGCACGCCGTGGCCGACCGCTATATGCTGCCGTGCGAGACCGAGCGCTATACCGCCTACGGCGACCTGCTGATGTACGCGGGCGTCAGGCAGAAGCAGGCGTTCACGGGCACGGGCTACAACGAGAACGTGCGCCTGATGCCGGATTTCTCCTCCCGCATGTACTACCTGCGCCGGGCGGATCGGGAGCCGGACACCGGGAGCGGCGAAGGGGAATGAATTTAGCTCGCCAGTCCGCTTTCCCGCAGTTTCCCGCAGGGAAGCCGCGGCCGCGCGCTCCTAACGCGGTCGGTGACATGCCGATTTAATCAGTGCTTGCTTAAGTTTCTCCGCCATACGTACTTGCGCTCCGTTTTTCCGCCTGATATAATGTAAATAGGGAAATTTACCCAAACATCACTTGACAAAGGCAAACATGGTTTTCGGGGCAAAGGACAATGCATCGGTAAAGAATTTTGAAAACTGTTGATATACAGCACCGCTTTGCGCCGAAAACTCCGTAGGACCGGCAGGGCATAGTCAATGGTACGGTGGCGGCCGGGGCCGCTCGCAGGCATACTTTGTGTCTGGCAGGAGCGGCCGCGGCCGCAAGCGTGCCGCCCGATTTGGCCTGACGGCGTGTGGGTCTTTGGAAAGGAATGTAAAGTTCGGAGATTGGCGAGAGATCGCCTGTTTTGTGCCGGTCTCCGTGGGTATCACAAAAACGGATAGGGGAGTTTTGTATGAAGCTGAAGGAAAAGCGGCCCGTCCGCTCCGCCCGCGCGGAAAAGCGCGGCATGGGCGTCACGGGAAAGCTGGTGTTCGCGACGGTGGTCAGCGCGATCTTAGCGCTGGCCGTGCTGCTGAGCGTCGTCTATTCCCAGATGTCCAGCGCGCTGCTGGAAAAGAGCGAGGACCTTCTGCGCACCACTACAGAGCGTACGATTCAGGAGACCCGCGCGTGGATGAACAGCACGCTCACCATGCTCAGCGAGCAGCGCGACGCGATCGAATACGCGGATATGGATATTCCCGAGCTGCGCGCGTACATCCGTCACACCGTGAATCGCAGCGACGCCTACCCGGCCGGGCTGTATGTGGCGCTCACCGACGGCTCGCTGTACCACGCCTCCTTTGTGCCGGGGCCGGAATTTGACGCTTTGTCCAAAAGCTGGTATCAAGACGGTGTCCGCTCTGAGGACTTTATCTTAGGCGACGTTTATTTCGACGAGGACAGCCAGTCCTACGTGGTGGGCGCGTCCGGCATGCTTAAGGGGGCCGGCGGCGCGGTGCGCGGCGTCGCTGCGGCGGACGTTTACTTAGACTCCATCTCCCGGATTGTCAGCGGCATCCGGATCGAGGACACCGGCGGCATCTTCCTTGTGGACACGCGGACAGACACCATCATCGGCCATCGCGATGCCGCCGTCACCGGTCAAAAGCTCAGCGAGGCCAGCGGCGAAATGTACGCCTATGCCAGCGGGCAGATCGGGCAGGGCCGCACCGGGCTGTCTTTGCACGACGGCATGTACATTCAGGTGGCCGCCGTTCCGGGCAGCGACTGGATGGCCGTGGCTTACGTTTCGCAGGGCGAAGTGCTCGCCGAGCTGCGCCAGCTTACGGCGGCGATGGTCGTGCTGGCCGTGCTGGCCGTGCTGGCGCTGACGTTGCTGGTCGTACTCCAGGTGCGGCGCATCATCGGCCGCCCGGTCGAGGAGCTCAGCCGCGCCGCCACGCGCATTGCCGAGGGCGAGCTCGACCAGACGATCCAGTATCGCTCCCGGGACGAATTGGGCGTGCTGGCGGATGATTTCAACCGCGTGACGCTGCGCCTGCGGGAATATATTACCTATATTGACGAGATTGCCCGCACGCTGCACGCCATCGCGGACGGCGACCTCGCGTTTACGCTGCGGCAGGAATATACGGGCGAATTTTCCAAGATCCGCGATTCCTTCGATGAT
Source organism: uncultured Clostridia bacterium (assembly GCA_947644575.1). Lineage (GTDB taxonomy): Bacteria > Bacillota > Clostridia > Oscillospirales > Ruminococcaceae > Ruthenibacterium. Next base: position 10,621 of record CANRZX010000035.1, read on the forward strand.
ATTTCCGCGCAGCTCAACCGCGTCATGAGCCAATTGCGCGCCGCTTCCCGCGATGTGGCGGCGGGCGCGGAGCAGGTGTCCAACGGTGCGATCCAGCTTTCGCAGAGCTCCACCGAGCAGGCCACCGAGGTTGAGGCGCTGGCCAAAAATATCGGCTCCGTCTCCGAGAGTGTGCAGCGCATCGCGCAGGATGCGCAGAAGGCCAGCGGGCTTTCCGGCGGCGTGCGCGCCGGGCTGGTGGGGAGCAGCGAAAAAATGCAGAACCTGACGCACGTGATCCAGAAAATCAGCGACAGCTCTACCGAAATCAACACCATCATCAAGGCCATTGAGGACATCGCGTTCCAGACCAACATCCTCGCGCTGAACGCCGCCGTCGAGGCCGCCCGCGCCGGAGAGGCGGGCAAGGGCTTCGCGGTGGTCGCCGACGAGGTGCGTATGCTGTCGGGCAAGTCGAGCGCTGCCGCCAAGGAGACGACGGTGCTTTTGGGCCAGACGGTGGAGTCGATGGCCGAGGGCGCGCGTGCCGCGCAGGATACGTCCGAATCCATGCTGGCGGTGGTGGATCAGGCCGATGAGATGAGTCGGCTGATCGACAGCATCGCTTCCTATACGCAGGAGCAGTCCGTCCACGCGGCGGAGATCACGCAGGGGATCGACCAGATTTCCCTCGCCGTTCAGTCCAATGTCGCTACGGCGGAGAGCAGCGCTGCCACCAGCGAGGAGCTCTCCGGCCAGGCTGCGCTGCTGAAGGATATGGTATCCAGGTTCCGCCTGCGCGACTGAGACTGTTGACAATGTCGACAGTCTTCTGAGGGACACCAAACGCACGTCAGAACGGACTTCACTTTGTTCAAAACGGGCTTTGCCCGTTTCTCACACCGTTTCGTCGTTCTTCCTCTTCCCCACAAAATTTCGCTTCGCTCCATTTTGCGGGGACCCTATAAAAAACTGCGCTGCGCAGTCGCTTATTGGTTTCCCCCAGCACCCTTTTCCGACGGCCTAAGAGCCGCCGCTGTGCGGCGGTTGGCCTTTGGACGCGCCTGCGGGCGCAGTCCGGCGAAAAAACAGCCCATTTTGTGTACAAAGTCCGACTCGCTAAGTGCCGATGCTTCGCATCGGTTGCTCGCTGGATGCGTCTGCGGACGCAATGCGCAAAATGGGCTGTTTTTTCTGTAGAGGTGTTTGCATACCCGGCTGCGGCCTACTGCTCGTGTCCGTGTATGCAAACAGGATTTTTCCCTTTTCGACAGACTGGTTTGTGCCGGGCAAAGCGAGGGCTTTGCCCGGCACGATTTTTTCATCCCAAGCTGCCGCCGCCTATTCCTCCAGCTGGCGGCCTAAAAACGCGGCGGCGACCTTGACCATCGTCACCTTTTCCTCGTCGGGGATGCTGCCTGTCAGAGCCACGCTGCCGACAAGGTCCCCGCTGCTCAGAATTGGCATGACCGCCGAGGCCGAGGTGCGCGCTCCCTCGCACAGGGGCAGCGCGGTGTCGTCGTCGGCCGCAGTAAATAACCGCCGGCGCTCGACTGCGTTGGCGTAGGCCGTCGTCAGGGGCTTTCCCGCGGCCTCCCGCGCCGCGCCCGCGGCCGCGACCACATGGTCGCGGTCCGTCACGGCAACGGCCGCGCCCGCCGTTTTGCATAATACCTCGGTATAGCGCGCCGCCACATCCGAGAGCTCCCCGATCGGGCTGTATTTTTTGAAGATTACCTCGCCCGCGCCCGAGACAAAAATCTCCAGCGGATCGCCCACGCGGATGAGCTGCGTGCGGCGGATTTCCTTGGGAATGACTACGCGCCCCAAATCGTCGATGCGGCGCACAATGCCGGTTGCTTTCATAGTCTGCTGCCTCCTGAATCTGTTCCATCGCTTGGCAAGCGATGCTTCTGCTGTTATTATCTGTAAACGTTGGGAAAAGTATGCAGATGTTTTGAAACACTCTTGCGCGCGGTTGGAAAACGCAGGAAAAAGACCTGTGCAGGAATGACAATTTCCGCTGTTTCAGACAAAGAATTCATAAAAAATTCAACAAAATTCACGAAAAAACGTTGATTTTTGGCGCAGAGTCATTAAAATAGGAAGGGTATATACCGGACGGCCCGCTGCGGCTCCGTCCCTGAATTTTTCGATTGACCACGGAGGAACGCCGCCGGGAAAGGGGAATTTCCGTTTGAAGATCGGGCTGGACATCGGCTCCACCACCATCAAATGCGTGGTGCTGGACGACGAACTGAAGCTACGCTATAAAACCTACGAGCGCCATTTTTCGCACATCGTCGAAAAAGCGCGCGAGCTGGTCTCGCGCGTGCACACGGAGGTGCTGCGCGGCGCCCCGGCGCAGCTTTCGATCTCCGGCTCGGCGGGGATGGGCCTTGCCGAGGCGTGCGGCGTGCCGTTCGTGCAGGAGGTATTCGCCACGCGCGTGGCGGCAAAGCGGTACGCGCCGGACGCCGACGTCGTGATCGAGCTGGGCGGCGAGGACGCGAAAATCCTGTTTTTGACGGGCGGGGCCGAGGTGCGCATGAACGGCAGCTGCGCGGGCGGCACCGGCGCGTTCATCGACCAGATGGCGACGCTTTTGAAAATGACGCCCGACGAGATGAACGAGGCCGCGGCCGGCGCGCAGAAAACGTACACCATCGCCAGCCGCTGCGGCGTATTTGCCAAAAGCGACATCCAGCCGCTCATCAACCAGGGCGCGGCGCTGGGCGACGTGGCGGCCAGCATTTTTGGCGCGGTGGTGAACCAGACGATCGCGGGCCTCGCGCAGGGGCGGCGCATCGAGGGCAATGTCCTCTACCTCGGCGGGCCGCTGACCTTCCTGCCGCAGCTCAAAAAAGCCTTTGACAAAACGCTCGGCGTGACGGGAACGTGCCCCGAAAACAGCCTGTACTATGTGGCGCTGGGCGCGGCGCTCTATTCGGACGCGGAGCTGAGCCTCGCCAGGGTGGCCGAACGGCTGGGCGAATACAGCGCGCACGCCGCCTATGCCTCGTGCCCGCCGCTCTTCGCGGGCAAGGGGGAGTACGAGGCGTTCCGCGCGCGCCATGAAAGGGCCGCCGTCCCGCGCAAATCGCTTGCGGAGTGCGCCGGGCCGGTGCACATCGGCATCGACGTCGGCAGCACCACGGTGAAGGCGGCCGTGATCGACGAGGGCGGCAATCTGCTGCACACGGCGTACCGGCCGAATCAGGGCAGCCCGCTGGCGCATCTGCGCCGGATGCTGCTGGATATTTATCAGGAGCGCCCGGGCCTTGCGGTTGCGAGCGTGACGGCCACCGGCTACGGCGAGGAGCTGGCCAAAAGCGCGTTCGGCGCGGATTTCGGCGTGGTGGAAACGGTCGCGCACTTCACGGCGGCCAAGCACTTTCTGCCGGACGTCGATTTCGTCATCGACATCGGCGGGCAGGACATGAAGTGCTTCCGCATTGAGGACGGCGCGATCAGCGACCTGTTTTTGAACGAGGCGTGCAGCTCGGGCTGCGGCAGCTTTTTGCAGACGTTCGCCGAGGCGCTGGGCTACAATGTGCGCGATTTCGCGCGGCTGGCGCTCTTTGCCGATCATCCCGTCGACCTCGGCAGCCGCTGCACGGTATTCATGAATTCCAGCGTCAAGCAGGCGCAGAAGGACGGCGCGTCCGTCGAGAACATCTCGGCGGGGCTGGCCGTCAGCGTCGTGAAGAACGCGCTGTACAAGGTCATCCGCGCCTCCGGCCCCGACGAGCTGGGCAAAAAGATCGTCGTGCAGGGCGGCACGTTTTATAACGAGGCCGTGCTGCGCGCGTTCGAGCGCGAGATGGGCGTGGAGGTCATCCGTCCGGACATCGCCGGGCTGATGGGCGCGTTCGGCGCGGCGCTCTACGGCCGCGCCAAGGGCGGGGAGCGCTCCTCGCTGCTCTCGCCCGAGGAGCTGGAGTCGTTCACGCACGAGACGCGCAGCGTCAGCTGCGGCCTGTGCGGCAACCATTGCCCGCTGGCTGTGCACCGTTTTTCGGGCGGGCGCACCTTCATCAGCGGCAACCGGTGCGACCGGCCCGTCACCCACCGCGGGGCGGAGAACCCGCTGAATCTGTACGAGGCAAAGCGGCGCATGCTGGCGGAATACCGGCCCGTCCCGGGTCTGCGCGGCCGGCTCGGCATCCCGCTCGGGCTGGGGATGTACGAGCTGCTGCCGTTCTGGCACACGTTCTTCACAAGGCTGGGCTTCGCGGTGGAGACGAGCGGCCCGTCGAGCCGCGCGCTGTATTTGGCCGGGCAGGACACCATCCCGTCCGATACCGTCTGCTACCCGGCGAAGCTGCTGCACGGCCACATCCGCGCGCTGGCCGGGCGCGGGCTGGACGCCATTTTCTACCCCTGCATGACATACAATGTGGACGAGGGCCTCGGCGACAACCACTACAACTGCCCGGTTGTCGCGTACTACCCCGAGGTGCTGGCGGCCAACTGCCCGGAGCTCGCGAAAACGCCCTTCATCCATGACTATGTCGGCATCCACCGCCGTCGCGATTTCCCGAAGAAAATGACGGCGATCCTCGCCCAATACTTCCGAGGGATCGGCGTCGACGAGGTGCGGGACGCCGCAGACGCCGCCTATGCCGCGCACGAGGCGCATTTGGCGCGCGTGCGCGCCGAGGGCGCAGCCATCATCGCCCGGGCGCGAGCCGAGGGCCGGCCGATCATCGTGCTGGCGGGGCGTCCCTATCATGTGGACGAGGAGATCAGCCACGGCATCGACCAGCTTCTGTGCAGCTGCGGCGCGGCCGTCGTCACCGAGGACAGCGTGTCGCACCTTGTGGAGAAATTCCCCACGAGCGTGCTCAACCAGTGGACGTACCACTCCCGGCTCTACGCGGCGGCGCGGTACATCGCGGACCAGCCGGACATGAACCTTGTGCAGCTCGTCAGCTTCGGCTGCGGCGTGGACGCCATCACTACCGACGAAACGCGCGAAATTTTACAGCGCGCGGGCAAGCTGTACACGCAGATCAAAATCGACGAGATCGCGAACCTCGGCGCGGTGAACATCCGCCTGCGCAGCCTGTTCGCGGCCCTTGAGGCAAGATAGGGCGGCGGTTTGAAATTCCCGCTTGTAAAAGGAGGTCTTTCGATGCAAAGCGTACAAGCGTATCCCAAATTCACCCCGGAGATGAAGGCCACGCACACCCTGCTGATCCCCAACATGGCGCCCATCCATTTTGAGATGATGCGCGCCGCGATGGAGGACGAGGGCTACCGCGTCAAGGTGCTGGGCTCGGGCGGCCACGCCGTCGCGCAGGAGGGGCTGCGCTATGTACATAACGATACGTGCTATCCCGCGCTGCTGGTGATCGGCCAGTTCATCAACGCGCTGAAAAGCGGCGCATACGATGTGAACCACACCGCGCTGCTCATCACGCAGACGGGCGGCGGGTGCCGCGCATCCAACTACATCCATCTGCTGCGCAAGGCGCTCGTCAAGGCGGGCTTTCCGCAGGTGCCCGTCGCCAGCCTGAACTTTTCCGGGCTGGAGAAGGACAGCGGCTTCCGCCTTTCGCCGACGCTGCTGCGCCGCTTCGCGGCGTCGATCTTCTACGGCGACGCGCTGATGAGCCTCGCGAACCAGACGCGCCCTTATGAGAACGAGCCCGGCGCGGCGGACGCGTGCGTCGCGCGCTGGACGCGCGAGGTCGCCCGTCAGTTCGGCGCGGGGCGCGGCGTGAGCAAGGCGGACATGGCGAAAAACTTCGCGGCCATCGCGGCGGAGTTCGCGGCCGTCCCCGTCACGCGCGTGCCGAAGGTCAAGGTGGGCGTCGTGGGCGAAATTTACGTGAAATACTCCCCGCTCGGCAACAACGGCCTCGAGCGCTTTTTACAGGGCGAGGGCTGCGAGGTGAACCTGCCCGGCCTGATGGGCTTCGTGCAGTACTGCGTGGCGAACATGGCCGAGACGGTGCGCCTGTACGGCGGGAGCAAATTCGAGGAATGGGGCGCGGACGCGGTGCTCGCGTGGCTGGCCGCGCGCGAGGCGCTGATGCTCGACGCCATCCGCGCCTACCCGCAGTTCCACGCGCCCACCAGCTTTGTCGATACAAAAAAGCTGACGCAGGGCGTGATCGGTATCGGCAACAAAATGGGCGAGGGCTGGCTGCTGACGGCCGAGATGATAGAGCTGCAGATGACGGGCTTTGAGAACATCGTCTGCGCGCAGCCGTTCGGCTGCCTGCCGAACCACATCTGCGGCAAGGGCATGATCAACCGCATCCGCGCGATCTATCCGCAGGCGAACATCACGCCCATCGACTACGACCCCGGCGCGACGCGCGTCAATCAGGAGAACCGCATCAAGCTGATGCTCAGCGTGGCGCGCGAGCGGCTCGGCCAGAGCGGCGGCACGCCGCCCGCGGACGGGCGCGCCGAGCGCCCCGCTTACGGCGGGGCCGACCTGCCCGGTATTTCCCTGCCCCCCTTCCCGGACCCCGTGCCCGCGCATGTCTGACGCGTCCGGATATCATCGACACGCACATCCCGCGTGCGACGCGCTCTGTGCGCCGCTTGAAAACAAGATACTTGTTTTCAAGTGCATTGACTATGTCGAAAAAGCGGAGAAGCCGATCTCATCGCCGCCGGAGGAGGCGCGGCACTCGGGCAGGCGCTTCGCATCCGGCTGTCCGCCTTGCGGACAGGCACACAATCATCCCTGTCTCCCAATCCCTCGCTGCACAACAATCAGCCGGCCGCAGGCTCCGCCCGCGGTCGGTATTTTTTTGCAGGAGAACGGCCCGGTCAAGCATGCCGCCGGGCCGCGCGGCCGCACAGCCGCTCTGTCCCTGTTTAAGATTTGTGTTGTGTTGGTTGAAGCTCCGGCAGTTCCTCGAAAGTAAATTGTCATGAAGCCTGTACTATGTTATAATTAAAAAATAAACAAGAATTTCTGTAGGATTTTCGCACGGCAAGGAGAAATTGTGATGGCGAGATACAAAAATAAGCGGAAGCTCACGTTATGGGTTTTTGTCGTATATGTTTTATCGTTTGCATGTTATGTACCTGCATTGCTAAAACAGAACGGAATGATCGTTCCCAATGGGTTATTGTACTTAAAATATTTCTATGTATGTATTCCTGCTATGGCAGCTGTTTTTCTGCTGATTTGCGAGCAGAACCTCAAGGCGTACTTTACGCGAATGCTTTCAGGAAAAATAACAATCAAATATATTTTAATAGAAGTTATCTGTATGGCCGCAGGGATAGCCGCTTCCGATTGCTATTCGTTTATCGTGAAAACCGACGTATTCAAGAATGCATATCCGACAGCGGGATCACTGTTCACAAGCTGTATCTACCTGCTGACAACAGCGTTTGTAGAAGAAATAGCATGGAGAGGCTTTCTGTTGGAACGGCTTCCTTTTCAGAAAATTAAAAGTGTTCTTTTTGCCGGTGTCGTTTGGGCAGTGTGGCATATGCCAATGTGGACAATCAGAAATTCATTGGGCATGGAACAAATTGTTTGCCTTTGTATATGGACAGTACTTGTTTCCGCTGTTTTGGGAATCACCTATTATCGATGCAGAAATATATCGCTGACCGCCATGATGCACGCGGCGTTTAATGTCTGTTATTTAGCGCCCATCCAATATAACATTGCTGTATTAGCGGCCATATTTTTTGCTGGTATTCTATTTTTTCGCCCCTCCGCCTCGGCTGTCCCGAAGGGACGAGAGACGGGGCCTTTGAAATAAGCGGAGACTGCCGGCCAGGTCGGCAGTCTCACCCTCCCCGGCCCGGCGCGCAGCGCGCCGGACCGGGGAGGGTTTTGCGTCCAGTTAAACAGGAGAGAGCCGAACCCGCTGAAAAGCGATGCGGGTTCGGCTCTCTTTCACTATAGTAACCATTGAATAAATCGTCAGTCCCATCGCGGCGGCGTCGTTTCCGCCTGTTTTTGCATCAAAATATTATAATCC
>CANRZX010000036.1 GCA_947644575.1 uncultured Clostridia bacterium
CGTCCTTCGGCGCGATCACACACCGTATCCTGTGCCGGATCCTCCGCCGGACCTGAAATTATAAGGAGAAGAAAGAGAAAAGCAAGGAAAAGACCGGTGTGTTTGAGAACGGCTTATTCGGCGGATGCCAGAATGGCGTTGACCTCATCCATGAACTGCTGCGCGGCGGCGTTCAGGTCGGTAATTTCGCCGTAGCGCACCTGATCGGAGTACTGTCCCATCAGTTCTTCAATTTCAGACTGCTTGGCCGGGTCGGGGTTCATCAGCGGAGAGGCCTTGCCGGGCTGGCTGACATAATCGATGAAATTGACAACTTCCTGACTGACCTCATCCAGCGTGGGCGCAACATATTCGCGAATCTTCGAGGAGATGGGAACGGCGCGCTCGATGCCGACAATATCATAGCATTCGGTGTCGTTGGCGAAGAAATTGATGAAGCGAACGGCGGCGTCCTTGACCTTGCTGTCGGCCGCGACGCACCAGAACATGGAGGGCTTCAGATAAGTGCTGGAGGCAGTCGCGTCGTCGGTGTTGGGAACCATCGCCATGCTGATGTCCTTGCCGGTGGCGTCGCGGTAGGCCTGCAGCTCGTTGGAGTTCTGCTGGCGGCTCCATGCGTCCGAAACCATGGAATCAAAGGCGGTGGTGGCGGTCTCTTCGCCGATCATCATGCCCCAGCCCTCGTTCTGGGCGTCCAGAGCCAGCTGCCACATATCCACAATGTACTTCGGGTCGTCGAAGCCTAGCGCGGTGGCGTCGTCGTTGTAAAGGCTCAGGCCGTAGTTGCGCACGCGGAAATTCAAGCTGCCGGTGGAGCAACCCACAACATAGGTGTCGCGCAGGCCGGTGGCCTCGTGAACCTGCTTGGCAATTTCAATGTATTCGGACATGGTCGGGTTCATCGGCATCTCAATGTGCAGATCGTCGAGAATGTCTTTGCGGTACAGCATGACAGGCGCGTTCGTGCCGGTAGAAACAGCATACAGCTTGCCGTTTACGCTGCCGGATGCGAGGATGTTCTCGTCAACGTTGCTCATATCCAAGCTGCCGTCCGCAACATAGCTGTCCAGCTCGGCCAGAACGCCGTTGTCCACATACTGGGACAGCTTGGAATAGTCCATCTGGAAAACGTCCGGGGTTTGGCCGCCGGCAACCTGCGCGGGCAGCTTGGTCCAATAGCCGTCCCAGTCGGAATAATCCATAACGACCTCGATGTCGGGGTTCAGCTCCTGAAACTTTTCGAGCATGGCGGTGGTCAGCTCATGACGGGTCTGGCTGCCCCACCACAGAATGTTCAGCGTGGTTTTGCCGTCCGTGCCGGTGTCGGCGGCGGAGGCGGGGGTGGATTGCGCCGGAGCCCCCGTGCTGTTGTCGGCTGCCGTGCTGCTGGAGCCGGAGCCGCCGCAGCCGATGAGCGTACCGGCGAGCATGACGCAGGCGCACAGGGCTGCTAAAATTCTCTTTTTCATAAAGCACCTCCAAAGTTTTTTCGGTGTCTTTATTATAGCGGGAGCCCGCCCGGATTTTAATTCGGATTTTCGAGTTTTTCGTACATTTTTCCGGTATGCTAATTTTTGCACCGCGGGCAAAAGGCGCAAAACGCCGGAGGAGTGCAAAAGGCGTAATTTTTAACGTTAAAATTATAGTTCTTCCACGGATACGTTTCCGCACCGGTTTCGTAGGGGAGGGCCTTGGCCCTCCCGCAAGGCCCGGGATCGCGTTTCCGGACGGGGCAAGCCCTGCCCCTACAAAAGCGGTTTCTGTGTGCGTTTTTCAAGAAGCAGATTTTTTGCCGGAAAAATACTGCCTTACCTTATAAAACCTTCCTCCCAAGGAAAAGGCTCTTTTTCCGATAAACCGGCAGCCTGTTCCTCGAGCCCGCGCCGGTAATCCTTTGGCGTTACGCCGGTATATTTGCGGAACAGCTGGCTGAAATAGTGCGGGTTTTCCCCGAGGCCCACCCGCTCCGCGATTTCATAGCTGTGCAGGGAAGGATCCCTGCGCATCAGCAGCTTCGCGTGCTCCATGCGTGTGGCCAGCAGGTAGCTGCTGAACTTTTGCCCCACCGAACGGGTAAATTCGCGCCCGATATAGTCGGCGTTCCTGTACACCACGTTGTCCGCGATATACTGCAGGGAAAGCGCCTCGTCGGCATAGTGGAGATTGGTGTAGTTGACCATCTGCTGCACAAAATCGTTGCTGCGGTCCGTGCGGCCCTCCTTGCGCAGCCGGATCAGCGTGCGGGCAATCAGCTCCTCCATCGGGCTGCGGCCGTGCATCGCATCCGTAATGACGTTCATGCCCCATTCGGTCTGGCCGCTGCCGATGCATTTCGTCACGATGGCAATCAGCGTTTCCTGCAGCAGGCTGGGCGTCTCCGCCGTGCCGACCAGCGTCTCAACCTGTTTTTTTAGCTGCTCCGCGTCCGGCTCCCGTTTCATCAGATCGATAAAGCTGTCCGCCAGAGACTGCACCCGGTGGCGGCGCTCGTCGTACAGATACAGCACCTTTTTCCGCTTTTTATCAATGATGTGGCAGGCGCGCAGCAGCGCCTGCTCCAATTCCTCCTGTGAGCAGGGCTTGAGCAGGTATTCGATCACGCCGTATTTCAGCGCCTGCTGCGCATATTGAAAGGTATCATAACCGGACAGCACGACCGATTGCAGCATCGGGTGCAGCGTCACGGCGCGCTGGATCAGTTCCAGCCCGGTCATGCCCGGCAGGCGGATGTCGGGCAGCAGAATATCCGGCATATCGTCCATCATGCTGTCCAGCGCCGCCACCGCGTTCGGGCAGGAGGCCGTCAGGTGCAGGCCGAGCTTTTCCCAGTCGATCATCTGCTCCAAACCCTCGCGGATGATCGGCTCATCATCTACCAAAAGCAATTTGTACACGATTCTTCTCCCCAATGACGCATTAGACAGTTTGTTTATTGCCGCAGGGGCGGCAGGTGGACCATAACCTGCGCCCCGTTCCCGTCGCTTTTGATGCGCAGTCCGTATTCCTCGGAAAACGCGTGTTGGATCCGCTTGTGAATATTGCGCAGCCCGATGCCCAGCCCCTCCGGCTGGACGGCGCCGCTTTCCAGCTTTTCCAAAATGTCGTCCTCCATGCCGGGACCGTTGTCCTGCACGATAATCTCTACGCCGTCCGCCGTTTTGCGGCCGGTGATTTTGATGACGCAGGGTTCAAGCATTTTTTCGGCCGCATGGTGAATCGCGTTTTCCACAAGCGGCTGGATCGTCATGGCCGGAATCGCACAGGGCAGAATCTCCTCGTCGATGTCGTTTTCAATCCGCAGGCGTTCGCCGTACCGGATCTGCTGGATCGACAGATACTTATTGGCCAGCTGCAAATCCTCCCGCACCGTCACAATATCGCGCTTGTCGTTCAAGGAGGCGCGCAGCAGCTTGCCGAGCGCGCTTGTCATCACCGCGATACGCTGGTCCTCGGCGCCCCGCGCCAGGCAGTAGATGGATTCCAGCGTATTGTACAGAAAATGCGGCTGTATCTGGGCGCGAAGCTGCTGGATCTGCTTTTCCTGCAATAGATTGTGCTGCTCCTCCTTTTCCTGATTCAAACGGTTCCATTCGCGGGTCATCCAGTCGAATCCGCGGTGCAGGTCACCGATCTCGTCATAGCGGTGCTGATACGGCGTTCCGTCGGAGGAAACCGGCTCGCCGCTGATGGCGAAATGGTCAAATTTACGCAGCAAAACCTGCAGATGCTCCAAAATCGTATTGATTAACCCGTGCTGACCAGCAGCACAAGGATCGTCGCGCCGATGATGCAGAAAACCATGATGCTGACGGCCGCGGCCGTGGTAAACCGGATATTGCCATAATCCACGAGGATCACATAGTTCATGCCGTCGGAGGCCGTGTAGCGGACGCAGAGCTTCTCCCTTCCGTTTACCTTCATATGGGTATAGCCGTCCGCCCCCACGGCGAAATTCCGGATGCTGTCGTCGCTGGCGTACAGGCACAGCCCATCCCTGTAAACAGCGCACAGCGGGTCAAGGTCCAGCTTTTCCATGCCGCGGCTGTATTGCTCGACCAAAGCGGGAAAATCGACCTCGATCAATAAAATGCCCAGCGTATCCAGCGCCATATCCTGAATTTCGCGGATTTCACGCACCAAAAACAGGCGGGGCTGCTCGCCGTCCTCCGCCAGCCAGACATACCGCCCATGCTGATCGGTCGCGGCGTCCATACGGGCCTGCGTCAGCGCGTCGGCGCCGGTGGATATCTCGAAAAAGTGGCTGTAGATGGTGCCGCCCACCGATTTGAGCTGAAAGCAGACCGCATTGGAGAACCACAGGCTGTAATAGGCCACCCGGTCCGCCACGTCGGACTTGGCGGTGATCCATTTTAGCGTACCGGGGGGAGTATCGCGCATGACGGTCAGATTCTCCTGCAGGGTTTTGTCCGTGAGGATCCGGAAGCTGATATCCTCATAGTTTTTCAGCTCGTTCTGGATCTGTTCGGCAAACAGGGTGATCATCTGCGAGCTGCTTTTGTAAAGCTCCTCGTCATAGGCGCGCAGCGGAATATGCAAAGCGGCAATGCAGGTCACGCTGATCAGCGCGATGCCGGTCAGAAGAATTGATAAAAATTTTGCTCGAAGGCGCAGGTTCCGCCAGAAGCGAATCAATCGTTGCATAGGCTTTTCCTTATTATTATGGTATGTTATTCCGATATAGTAAGCGTGGAACAAAGATGAAAAATTGTCAATCCAATTTTTCGGGAATTTGGGTTATTTTTTCGGGAAATCCGCAAAGTCGGAATTTTGTTGTGATTTTACGGATTTATGGATTGCATTTCCGAACAAATTCCGATATGCTGTGTATAAAAACTGCTGCATCTCATATGGCAAATTTTTCGTAGGGCTACTGAATGAGGAGGTACTGTTTTTATGCCGCTGCTTCATTCCGAATATCAGGGCCGTTTGGCTCACTGGCAGAGGGTGCTCGCCGAGGACTTTTACCGCCCGCTCGGAGAAATCTCCTTCGAGGGCTTTACCACGATGGAGCATCTCACGCCCGAAGATGCCGCCGGCAGGGACTTCCGCCCTGTGCCGGAAGGGACCGTCTGGGGCCAACCATGGGAATATCTGTGGGTGCGCGCGTCCGTCACCATGCCGGAAGAGGCGGCCGGCAAGCCGGTCGTCCTGTCGCTGGACATGGGCGGCGAGGCCACGCTCTTTGTCGACGGACAGGCGTTCGGCACGCGCCGGGCCGAGTGGGTCAGCGTGCCGCACCATTTGATCAGCGATAATGTGCTGACCCAGTGCGCTGCTCCCGGCGAGCGGTTCCGCCTGCTGTTCGAGGTCTACGCAGGGCATTATTTCCCCGATGTGGGCGGCTGCTGCACCGGCCCCGTGCTGCCCGGCACAATGGGCGACCCCAAGGCCGAGGGCAGCCGTACCCGGATGGGGCGCAGCACCTTTGGCGTCTGGAACGAAGACGCCTACCAGCTGTGGATGGATGTGTCCGCTTTGTCGATGCTCATGGACGAGCTGCCGGAGGACTCGCTGCGCGCCGCGAAAATCGCCGACGGGCTCGAGGAATACACGCGGATCGTCGATTTTGAGCAGCCGCCAGAGGCGCGCCGCGAAAGCTACCGCAGGGCCCGCGCCGCGCTGCACCCCCTGATGGAAGCACACAATGGCAGCACGGCCCCGCGGATGGCGGCCGTCGGCAACTCTCACCTTGACCTTGCGTGGCTGTGGTCGATGGCCGAGACGCACCGCAAAACCGCCCGCACCTTTGCCGCCCAGCTGCGTCTTTTGGAGCGCTACCCGGAGTACCATTATCTCCAGAGCCAGCCCGCCGCCTATGAGATGTGCCGCGCGCATTACCCCGAGCTGTATGCCCGCATCCAGCAGGCGGTGCGGGACGGCCGCTGGATCGCCGAAGGCGCCATGTATGTGGAGCCCGACACCAATATGCCGTCCGGCGAGGCGCTCGTGCGGCAGCTGGTGGTTGGCAAGCGCTTTTACAAAGAGGAATTCGGCGTGGACAGCAGGCTGCTGTGGCTGCCGGATACGTTCGGCTATTCTGCCGTGCTACCCCAGCTATTGGCGGGCTGCGGCGTAAAGTACCTTGTGACGCAGAAAATTTTCTGGAGCTACAACGAGGGCGATCCCTTCCCCTATCACTACTTTAACTGGAAAGGGATGGACGGCAGCGAGGTCGTGTCCTTCCTGCCCACCAGCTACACCTACCGCACCGACCCGAAGGAGCTGTGCGGCGTCTGGAAAAGCCGCGTGCAGAAGCGGCATTTAGAGGATTTTTTGATCCCCTTCGGCTATGGCGACGGGGGCGGCGGTCCCTGCCGCGATCATGTGGAATACGCCCTGCGGGAAAAAGACCTTGAGGGAATGCCGCGCGTGGAGATGATGTCGCCGCTGGATTTCTTTGACGATCTGCAGGCAAAGGGCGGCCCGAAAAATACATGGGACGGCGAATTGTATTTCAACGCCCATCGCGGCACCTATACCACGCAGGCCGCCGTCAAAAAGAACAACCGCCGCAGCGAGCATGCGCTGCACCACATGGAGCTGTGGGGCGCGCTGGCCGCACGCCGCGGCCATGCCTACGACGCCGCCGAGGCCGGCCGCCTGTGGAAAGCGCTGCTGCTGCACCAGTTCCACGACATTCTGCCGGGCTCGTCCATTGCCCGCGTGTATGAGGAGGCGAACGCCGCCCATGCCGCGCTGCAAAGGGACGCCGCAGCCCTGCACACCGCCGCCCGGCGGGCGCTGCTTTCGCCGGAGGAAAACGCCGTGACGGTTTTCAACAGCCTGGGCTTCGCGCGGGAGGAGATCATCAGCCTGCCCGCGGCCTTTGCAGACGGCGCGGCGACCGCCGAGGGCGAGCCCGTGCCGGTCTGCGCGGGCAAGGCGCTCGTCGCGCTGCCCGCTTTGGGCGCCGTGACGCTGCTGCCCGCCGCGAATTCCGAAAATGGGGCCGCCCGGCCGCGCGTCACGGCCGCCGCCACAGCGGACGGCGCGGTGCTGCGCAGCGACCGCGTGACCCTGACGCTGGACCGCGAGGGCCATGTGACCTCCTACACGTTGGACGGCCGCGAAATGACGGCCGGACGCCCGATGAATGTGCTGCGAATGTATAAGGACGTGCCCCGCCTTTTCGACGCGTGGGACATCGACAGCAACTACCGCGAGCAGGCGTCATGGACGTCCGCGGCGGACAGCTTTGAAATTGTGGAGGCCGCCGGTTTTGCCGCCGCCGTGCGCTGGACCGGGCGCATCGGCAATTCCAGCGTAGCGCAGACGATCACGCTGCGCGCGGGCAGCCCGGTGGCCGAGTTTGACACCACGGTGCAGTGGCACGAGCTGCACCGCCTGTTAAAAGTGGAATTTCCCGTGGATGTGCGCGCCGAAAACGCCCTCCACGAGATGCAGTTTGGCTATGTGGAGCGCCCGACGCACCGCAGCCGCGGCTATGACCAGCAGCGGTTTGAGGTATGCAACCACCGCTACACGGCGCTGTGCGACAACGCCCACGGCTGCGCGGTGCTCAACGACTGCAAGTATGGTGTCGGCGTGGAAGAGAACTGCATCGAGCTGACCCTGCTGCGGGCTGCCGCCTCGCCGGAAATGGCCAGCGATCAGGGCGAGCAGACTTTCCGCTACGGCTTTACGGCGTGGAACACCTCCTTTGCAAACGCGCCTATCGTACGGCAGGCCGCCGCCTTCAACGACGCGCCTTTGCCCGAGCGCGGCGCGCTGCACGCCTTCTCGGCATTTTCCACCGATGCGGAAAATATTGTGATCGATACGCTCAAGCCCGCCGACGACGGAAGCGCTGATCTGGTGCTGCGCATTTATGAGAGCAAAAAGGCGGATACCTTCTATCACATTCATTCGGACCTGCCTGTGCGGGAGCTCGTTCCCTGCGATTTGATGGAGGAGCCTGTTGGCGCGGCGCTGCCGCCCGACGCGGTTTTGCATGTACGGCCTTTTGAGGTGACGACCTACCGCGTTACGTTTTGAAAAAACTTACAGCAAAGGGTGACCCGCTATGAATCAGCTGAAAAGACTGTTCGCACTGGCAGCCGTTCTCTCGGTCGTCATGGCTCTGTCCGCCTATACGGCCTACGCGGAAAGCCCGTCGGGCACAACCATTTACGGCGACGAGCTTGAAAGCAAGGGCTTTTATGAGCGCATGGTCGAGCTGCCAAACGGAGATCTTCTCGCGACATGGTGCAGGAAGTTCCCGGTCATTACAAATTGGAGAGGTATGAAGTCCTTTTATTTTTTCAAAAGCAGCGACAAGGGGAAAACGTGGGAGCAATTCAGCGAGCTTGACCCCGAGGCGTATGAGGGAATCTCCCGCAGCAAGGTCGGAATGCCGGGACTGTATGTTTTTCCCCGGCAACTGGGTGAATATCCGGCGGGAACCGTTTTGTTCGCGGTCTCCGATTGGAACGCCAAATCGGAATACTGCCTGCATATCTGGCGCAGCACCGATTACGGCCAAACATGGGAGCTGCACAGCAGCCTTGCGCCGCGCGGGATCAACCCGGGCAGCGTCTGGGAGCCGGAATTTGCCGTCAGTGCCGACGGGCGCCTAGTCTGCTACTATTCGGATGAAACGCAGAAAGGTTATGACCAATGCATCGCCTATGAGGTTTCCGAGGACGGTGGCGAAACATGGGGCAATTATACCATCGTTGCCGGCGCCTGCGACCTCGATTGGCGCCGGGGCGTCGATGAAGCCATGTGGCGGCCCGGGATGCCGCGCGTGCTGCGGCTGAGCGACGGGACGTATTTTATGGTTTACGAAAACATCGCGGCCGGACACGACGGAGTCATTACCTGCAGGACGTCCGAGGATGGGCTTTCCTGGGGCGACCCGACGCAAACAGGGGCGCCCGTCGCCGTCGGCGAGGCTATGGCGCGCCAGTGTCCGGAAATTGCCTGCGTGGATGACGGCAGCCGGTACGGCCGCATTGTCCTGCGCGGCATGAACGACACCTGTGCCCCCAGCCAGTGCTTTACCTCCGCCGACGCCGGAAAAACCTGGCAGCTGATGGACGCGCCGCTCACGGCCGTCCGGAACGAATCGCGCGGCAGCGGGTGGAGCGGTACGTTTATCGCCTCCGGCAGCTGCCTGTATGAATTGAACAACGCGTATAACGGCAGCTATAACGAGATCCGTTTTGGCAGCGGTGTTGTCTACGGGGACCGGCTCATTGCCGACGGGGCGGATTATAAGCTGGTCAATGCCGCGACCGGGTATTGCATTGATAACAGCGGTGCGCAAAGGATGGGCGCGCGCCTGATTTTGCAGCAAGATACGGGGGAAGCCTCGCAGCAATGGCACACAAGGCGGCTTGACGACGATGTGTTTTTGCTGCTGTGCAATGCAAGTGGTCTGGCGCTCGACGTTCCCGAGGGCTCCCTCGAAAGCGGCGTGCGGATCTGGCAATGGAACCCCAACGAAACGCCCGCGCAAAGCTGGGTGTTCATTCCGGAGCAAGACGGAACCTATCGGATTAAAAATCAAAAAAGCGGTCTATATTTAGAGGTCGAAGATCAAAACGCCGCGGGCGGCGCGAATCTGATTCAAAATGAGTACGCGGATACCCTGACGCAAAAATGGAGGCTTGAGCGTTTTTGAAAACGTACGGGCCGCGCGCAACCTCCGCAAGAGCTTGTCCGATGCCGTCAGGACGTGCAAGCTGGTTTCGCAGAATCCCCCTGATGTGGGGATAAGGATAGAGAATCGAACACCGCGAAGCCCGCCGGAGGATGAGAGACCGGCGGGCTTCGCCGTAATTTGCGGATTATAAAAAATGTGGGCTCGACGATCTTCTGCTGTGTTGGCAGCGCTGATACAATCCTTTGCAGAACGTATCCATATTTTCGGTCGTCGATAAAAACGACGAGCGTTACTGCCACATCTTTATAAAAGGCTGCATAAATAAGGACTACGATGAATTCTTCCGGGCAACCGGATTCCTCACGGGAACAAGAAAAGGCGGCGCTGTCACATCTAAGATGGCCTGTGTTCAGATGAGTGCTTCAACGCCCCCACTCTCTCAAAAGCAGGAATTTTTTGCCATGAGCCGCCGCGCGGCAGGGCTTGCATTTTGACGAAGGGTGTTTTATAATGGATGCAGAAAGTCTGTTTCAGGGCGGGGTGAGATTCCCCACCGGCGGTGATCCCGGCGTGCGCGGCGCATTTGCGCGGCACAGGCTCGGTTAGCCCGCGACCGGCGCGCTTTGCGCCGCTGACCCGGTGCGAATCCGGGGCCGACGGTAAACGGGCCGCGCTTCGGGCAGTTTAACGGGAGCGCACGCGCGGGGATGCCCTGCGCCCGTGCGATTTGCCGGCTGACGCTCGCTTCGCGGCGCGCCAAGTCCGGATGGAAGAAACGGCGTCGGCCGCGATGCTCTTTCGCCCTTTTGCAGCAATGCAAAGGGGCTTTTTTGATGGGGCGTCCGGCGGCAAGGTGCCAGTAAACCCGGCAGGCCTTCAAAAATTTTTTGGAGGGATCCTCTATGAAAAACATTTCGCCTGATGTCCGCCGCCTGACTACGCTCGCGCTGCTGGCGGCTGTCGCCGTCGTGCTCGTCGCGATTCTCCACTTCCCGCTGCTGCCCGCCGCGCCTTTTTTGGAGTACGACCCCGCCGACATCCCCATCCTGATCGGCACCTTCCTGTTCGGCCCCGCCGCGGGCCTCGCGCTCACCGTGGCGGCGTCTGTGCTTCAGGGGCTGACCGTCAGCTCGTCAAGCGGCGTCATCGGCATTGTGATGCACATTTTTGCCACCGGGTCATTTGCGCTTGTGGCGGGCAATGTGTACAAAAAACGTCGCACGCGCAAGGCGGCGGTGCTGGCCCTCGTACTGGGCACGCTGACCATGACAGCGGCTATGTGCGTGTGGAATCTGGTCTTTACGCCGATCTTCATGGGCCAGCCGGTGAAGGATATTATCGGCATGCTGCTGCCGGTGTTTATCCCATTCAACCTCATCAAGGCGAGTGTGAACAGCGTCGTTACATTTTTCGTTTATAAGCCCATCAGCCGGGCGGTTTTTGGCGAAAAATCGACGCAGACCGCTTGACATCGTTTCGCCGCGCTGTTATAATAAGGCTACAAATTAATATCTTATCAAGAGCGACCGAGGGAACAGGCCCTGTGACGTCCGGCAACCTACCGAAAGGCAAGGTGCTAAATCCTGCGGGTAACACCGGAAGATAAGCTGAAAGCAAGGCCCGGTGTCAAAACACCGGGCCTTTTGTTTTCTGTCTAAACGCCGCGCGGCACGCCCCGAGATCGCTCTTTCAGGAAAGGAAGAAAAGCTATGGCAAAAAAATTGTTTACATCCGAATCCGTCACCGAGGGGCATCCCGATAAAATCTGCGACCAGATTTCGGACGCCATCCTTGATGCGATGCTCGAGCAGGATCCGAACAGCCGCGTTGCCTGCGAGGTGACGGCCAGCACGGGCCTTGTCCACATCATGGGCGAGATCACGACCAAGGCGTACGTCGATTTCCAAAAGGTTGTGCGCGGCGTCATCAAGGACATCGGTTATACGAACGCCGCCTACGGCTTCGACGCCGACACCTGTGCGGTGATCTCGAACATCGACGAGCAGAGCCCCGACATCGCGATGGGCGTGAACCCCGGCGGCGCGGGCGACCAGGGCATGATGTTCGGCTATGCATGCCGTGAAACGCCCGAGCTGATGCCGCTGCCCATCGCTCTGGCGCACCGGCTGTCCAAGCGCCTGACGGAGGTGCGCAAAAATGGGACGCTCGGCTATCTGCGGCCGGACGGCAAAAGCCAGGTGACGGTGGAATACGACGGCGGCCGGCCCGTCCGTGTAGACGCGGTGGTGATTTCCACCCAGCACGCGCCCGACGTAGAGCTGGAAACGCTGCGCAGGGAGATTGTCGAGCAGGTCATCCGCCCGGTCGTGCCCGCGGAGCTGCTGGACGAGAATACAAAATATTACGTCAACCCGACCGGCCGCTTTGTCGTGGGCGGGCCGCAGGGCGACTCCGGCCTGACGGGCCGCAAGATCATTGTCGACACTTATGGCGGCTACGGCCGCCACGGCGGCGGCGCTTTTAGCGGTAAGGATCCGACGAAGGTGGACCGCAGCGCCGCCTATGCCGCGCGCTGGGTGGCGAAAAATATTGTTGCGGCGGGCTTGGCCAATCAGTGCGAGGTGCAGCTGGCCTATGCCATCGGCGTGGCCGAGCCGGTGAGCATCCGCGTCGACACGTTCGGCACGGGCAAGGCGGAGGAGGAGCGGATCGAGGCGGCGGTCGCCTAGATGTTCGATCTGCGCCCCGCGGCCATTATCGAGGAACTCAGCCTGCGCAGGCCCATCTACCGGCCGCTGGCCGCCTATGGCCACATGGGCCGCGAGGAGCTGGGCGTCGCGTGGGAAAAGACCGATAAAGCCGACGCCCTGCGTGCCGTGCTCTTGGGCGAATGACGCCGCGGCGAGCTTCGGCGATTCCTGATACGGCTTGACAAAGAGGGGATTCCGATGAAGGGGAACGATGTGCCCGACCTGCCCGCGCGCGAGATGAATTATGATCTGCTCCGCGTCTTGAGCTGCGCCGCCGTTGTGGTGCTGCATGTCGCGGCCTCCTACCGGGATGCCTATTTCGACCCCGCCTTTTTCGGCGTGCGTTACGATCAGCATTTTTTGATGAGCAGCTTCAGCTTAGACATAGCTCGCTTTGCGGTGCCGTGCTTTGTAATGCTGTCGGGCGCGTTCCTGCTGCCATCGGCGCGCGGAGCGGAATACAGGGCTTTTTATCGGCGCTCCGTGCGGAGTGTTGGCGTTCAGGCGCTGCTGTTCAGCTTCTTTTACTTTTTGTGGTCGATGCTGATGGCGCTGCGCGCGGTACAATATAAGGGCAAGGCATGGAGCTGGATGTGGATGCCGCTGCTGCGCTGGCTGCGGGGCGAGCCCTATATTCACCTGTGGTATCTGTATATGCTACTGGGTGTCTATCTGCTGGCCCCGTTTGTCGTCCGTTTTCGGCAAAGCGTTTCGGATCGGTGCTTTTCCCGGGCCGCGTGGGTATTTTTCCTAGCGGCCACGCTCAGCGCGTGGACCAGCACGCACCTTTTAGAATGGGATCTCGGCGTCTGGTTCTGCTGGTTAGGCTATTTTATGATCGGGGATCGGCTGCGCGTGTGGGCCGCCGGCCGAAAAAGCAGCGCGCGCGGCGTCGGCTTGATCGCGGCGGGCGTGCTGGTGGAGGCGGCAATGGCATGGACGCATTCGATGATCCTGCTGGACCGCATGCCGGTGCCGTTTGAATGGCCTCCTCTGTTCGAGCCGGAGAGCCCTGTCATCGCATTGGCCTCGGTATTGATTTTCGCCGGCTTTTCGCTGCTGCGCGTTCCGCAAAAAGCGAGAGTTCTCCGCCGTCTGGCGGGTCGGACCTTTCTCATCTATCTGATCCACGCTGCCGTGTGGGACGTCATCGCGAGCCGCGTTGTCCGGCGGTATGGCTTTGGCTGGGACAACCGCTTGGTGATTCCGCTGGCTTCGGCGGCGGTGTTTGCGATTTCCCATCTGATAGCCGTCGCGTATCAATGGGTGTGGAATCGCTTCGACGCAAGATTCCGCTTTACGGATCGTCTGTGCGCCGCGCTGCGGCTCTGAGAGCCTCTTCCATATCTCAGGGTGTGCCGTCCTTCAACGCGATCCCAAACAATTCAAATAAACAGCGCGCCGTCTCTCTCCCAAGGCTGGGAGCGGGGCGGCGTATGCTTTTGCGGCGAAGAAGTGTGTCTGCGTCGGCTTTGCCGAGACCGCAGCGATCCGCCGCCCGCCTCTTTTTGACAATTTTTTGCTGCTTTGCTTGACAGCTGCTTTCAAATAGAATATACTGTGAATATAGTTCTTAAAAGAACAAATCTAAAACGAACAAAAATAAAAATGGAAAGAAGGCTGCATGTGCGCTACGACGTTTTCACTTGGCTTCAGGGGGCGAAAAAGCTGTATGGAGCCATACTTTTCCCGTTGCTGGAGCGTTATGGGCTGACACAGACCGAGGCGGATGTGCTGCTGTTCCTTGTGAACAACCCCGCGCACGATACCGCACGGGATATGGCGGAGCACCGGCACCTCGCGAAATCGCATGTTTCTGTCAGCGTCGAGGCGCTTGTACAGCGCGGACTGATCGAGCGATTCTATCAAAACGGAAACCGCAAAACGATCCATCTGCGCGTGACAGAGCGGGCGCGCCCTATCATCGAGGAGGGCCTGCGGCTGCAAAACCGTTTCGGCGCGGCGATGGTCGCGGGCTTTTCCGAGCAGGAAATTTTACAGCTTGACGCGCTGCTCTCCCGGATCCGGCGCAATATCGAAAATGCGCTGGCCGCGTGGCGTTCGGAGACATGGGCGGACGGCGAAACGCCGCAAACAACCGAGGCGCTGGTCGCGCGGTTGCGCTCCGGTGATCCGCCCAAAGAAGCTTTTCCAATTGATTGAAAGAAAGAGGAAATGTGAATGCTCACCAAATTGATCGTCTGTTTCATCGCCGGAATTGGCGCGGGGCTGGGCACCGGTTTTGCCGGCATGAGCGCCGCCGCCGTCATTACGCCGATGCTCGTCACCTTCCTGCACATGGACGCGTATCAGGCTGTCGGCATCGCCCTCGCGAGCGACGTGCTGGCCAGCGCCGCATCCGCCTATACCTATCAAAAAAACAAAAATCTGGACGTGCGTAACGGCCTTGTGATGATGTTCACGGTGCTGGTGTTTACGCTGGTGGGCAGCTGGGTCTCCAGTCTTGTGCCGTCGAACACGATGGGCGGCTTTTCCGTGTTCATGACGATGATGCTCGGCGTCAAATTCATTGTCAAGCCCGTCATGACGACGAAGGAGAGTATGGCCGCCGTGTCCCCGGCCAAGCGCTTTGTACAGTCGGTCGTGTGCGGCACGATGATCGGCTTCATCTGCGGCTTTATCGGCGCGGGCGGCGGTATGATGATGCTGCTGATCCTCACCTCGGTGCTGGGCTATGAGCTGAAAACCGCCGTCGGCACAAGCGTTTTCATCATGACGTTCACGGCGCTGACGGGCGCGCTGAGCCACTTCGCCATCGGCGGCGTCGCGGATTGGTGGGCGCTGGCGTTCTGCGTGGGCTCCACACTGCTGTGGGCGCGCGTCGCCGCGCGCTTCGCGAACAAGAGCACGCCCAAGGTGCTCAACCGCGTGACCGGCGCGGTGCTCGTCACACTGGGTGTCGTGATCCTCAGTGTTAATTTCTTTACAAAATAAACAACTTGTATATGCTAAATAAGAACGACAAACAGGTTGAGCGGGGGCTTTTATGCAAAAGCCCCGGCTCAACCTGTCGGAAAAGAGAACGGAGGGAAACCACTAAGCGACTGCGCAGCGCAGCCTTTCACAGAGGCACCCCCGCAAAATGGAGCAAAGCGGAATCTTGTGGAAAAGGGGACTGCGCCCGCAGTCGCGTTTTGAAGCGCAACCGAGCGGAGGAGATTTTTAGCACGGAGAGGGAACAAAGTGAAGTGTGTTTTGATGTGCGTTTGATGTCCCGCGGAGATTGCCTATAAAGTCGACAGCCTTAGGCGGCCTGATTTTCAGGCCGCCTTTTGTTGTGCAAAAATGCTTTTAGGAGAAGCAAATTTATTTTCATCAAAATAAAAAAGGAGAATAATTTCAAAAAAACTTACAAAAATATAACTGTACTTCTATAAAATAGAAATATGCTCCGTTCAATATTTTCTCCTGCCGGCGTACAATAAAAGGGAAGTAACGTATGAGGAACTACGCACGTATGGGCACAGCACTCAATTTCGAGAAGCTTCGGGAACGCATTCGTCTTCGGCGAATCGAATTGAAAATGACGCAGGACGCTTTAGCGGAAAAATGTGGGCTGTCAAAGGAACATATTTGCAACGTAGAAACTGGGAAATCCAAACCGAGTGTGCAAACGCTTTACAGTATTGCCGGGGCGCTGGAGCTTACGGTCAATGATTTGATATACGACTATGACAATGCCGCTGGCAGCGAATTTCGGCTGCTCATCGTAGAGCTGTGCGCGGGTTGCTCGCAGAGCGAGCAGAAAACCCTGCTGTCGGTGCTGCATACGCTGAAGGACCATTTTCCTTTATTGGAGCATGAATATGGCCGCGGGCAGTGAACATTGGAGGACTGTGAATGCTGGCGTTCGCACCGGAGGACCGGCCTTTGATAGAGCGTATTTATGAAACAAACGAAGCTGCCCTGCGCAAATTTGTTTTTCGGTGCTTGAAGGATGAAGAACTGACGAAGGACGTTATACAGGAAGTTGCGAAAAATTTTATGGAGGCGTTTGACTCCATTACTTATATATCGGAACGAAAGCTGAAGGGCTATTTGTACCGAATGACTCTGTATACGGTTTTGGATTTGCAGAAGCAGACGAATCATGAGCTATCATTTTTCGAGATGACGGAAGGCGAATATATTTTTGATGTGGAGGAATTTGTATTTGGGCAGCATGATGTCCAAAAGCTGCGCGAGAAAATAAAACGGTTGCCGCCGCGTTATTCGATGTATATTGAGATGTCCTATCTGGATAAGTGCCCGCGAAAATTGATTGCGGCTGCGTTGAATGTTAAAGAGAGCAGCTTGAGATCGATCGCCTATCGCGCAAGAAAAATGCTGGCGGAATTGTACGGCGAGGAAAGAGAGGTGAATTGATGGATAGGGATGGCAGAAAGCAAGATCCCATCACCGATGAAGATATTATTGTAGAGATCGCGGCCATCGCCTCAAGAGAAAACACCATTCGGGAATTTGAGAAAATCGCGAACGATCCGGACGCGCCGGATCTTTCCCTTGAGGCGGCCGAAAGCCTGCATCAGAGCGTCATGGCTGACTTTGCGCGGTACCGTAAAAAACAGGCGAAGAAAAAGGCCGCTCGGCGCGCCCTGCGCGTTGCCGCCTGCTTTGCGGTGCTTGTGGTGTCGCTCTCCTTTGTGCTGATTCAGGTGGACGCCGCCCGTGTCGCCGTCGTAAATTACGTAATCAAGACATTTCCACAGTATTCCGAAATTCATTATGATGTAGAGAGCAACGCGTATCCGCCGCTCGGCTGGAAGTCTCCTTATTATCCTACATGGCTGCCGGAGGGGACGAGGGTAATACGAATTCAAATAGAAGATAATAAAAATCATTATATTGGATATAAAGACCGCGACGGTTATGAATTCCAATTCTGCGTTTTTTCTGCGACGTCAGAATACCCGGCGTATGACATGGAAAATATGACAACTCAAATCGTGAGAATAGGCGCATACGATGCAATATTATCCTATGATGAAATGCGCCGTATTCGTACTCTTGTTGTACCGACTTTAGAAAACATTTTTATGATTCGAGGAACAATATCTGAGTTTGATATTGTTAAAATTGGAGAACGCATAAATTTTTATGATGTGGATGAGGTTGACCTGTCAATCGAATAAAAGCAAAGGAGTGTTTTTTATGAAGAACCTTTTGATCCGTACAGCAGCATTAGTCGTTTGCATGATCTGTCTGACGTCAATTATTGCCATTCCGGCATATGCTGCAGGAGAGAAAAATGGGCCACAGCCCCGCTGGACAGAGATAAGTGTATTCCCTTGTTCCTTAACACGTCAAAGTGGTTTATTCACAAATGCTCATCTTTTAGGTTCGGTGACAACATATAGTTCATACAGTAAAATTGAGTTAACCGTAACGGTTCAGGAATTTACAGGTGGTGCATTTACGGATACGTCTCGTTCGTGGTCTGCATCTGGCAACGGTTATGCCGGAGTGACAAAGGATATTAAATTACCAGCTGGCTCATACCGGCTTAAAGCAGTAGCGACCATATACTCTGCTTCTGGACAATACATTGAAACAGTTACAAATTATTCAAGCGACATTATCATCTAAAATTCATACCGTTTATGCCCGCTGTTTCAGCGGGCATTTTTTTATCTCTTTGCAAGCGTTTGTTCGCGTTGCTGGGAGGGCTGCACCCTGATCCATCCGCCTCCCCAATCTGGGCACCGTAACGGAAAGCAGCACAATGCATAAAAATACATTCAAAAATTTATCAATATTTTTTTGAAAAACCTTGCTGCAAAAATCGCGTTTTACAGATACCGCGAAAAACTCGTCGAAAATTCATTGGTTTTGCGAATTTTCGAGCGCGTTTTCATTGGCTATAATTTAATAAAGACTGTATTTGTGTTGTCCTAATTTGTGCTTGCCCTCTTCTGGCTTACCAGACAGCGAAACGGAAGAAACGGCCCGGAAATTTTTTGCCAATCCGCATAAATAAATTTGTCAAAGCGACGAAACCAGCGCTCCCACACTTTCTTGCGGGCGTTTTTCGCGCGGAATCGATACAATTTTTAGATCGG
>CANRZX010000037.1 GCA_947644575.1 uncultured Clostridia bacterium
TCCTGCGCACCTTTCTCATTCTTTCTGAAAACTTTTCTCATTCTTCGTGAAAAGCGACATCCAAAAAGTTACGGAATCTTCTTTTCTTCGCGGAGAAAAAGAAGCAAAAGAACGTCGGGGGACTTTCCGCTCGGAGGAATTTCCCCGCTTTGGAGGTTCCGTTGCAAAGCGGGGAAATTCTTAACGCTTCGCGGAGACTGCGCCCGCAGGCGCGTGTCGAAGGCCAACCGCCGCGCAGCGGCGGCTCTTAGGCCGTAGACTGTTCCCCCGAATCCCCTGACGGCAAATCGGACTGCTTTTTCGCGGCTTGCTTAACAGTAAGAATGACATGCGCGAACCGTAATCGAAAAAGCCGATTTTCATTTACCCGCGCCCCACAGGCGCGAGGTTTTTTCCTATCAAAAACCTATTATTTGGGTATAAAAATGTTGAATTTTGGGCATCCTCCCCGTAAAATGCGCCCTATATTTCCAATCCGTCATAGGCCACGGAAAAGCCCTCCGCTTCAAATTTTGCGCAAAGCGCCGCGTGATCCAACCCGCAGTTATGAGAAAAATGTGTGACCCAGTATCGGGTGTTCTGGTTCGCCGCGCCGTTTTCAAGGAGCTGCGCGCGAAACTGTCGGTTTTGGACAATGGACATATGCCCACAGGGCCCATGATCCTCTGTGCCGAAGTTACAGTCTACGCTGACCTTTGTCAGCTTTCTTCCCTGCAGCCCCTCTTTCAGCATGCGGAAAAATTCCGGCGCGACCGCTCCGGTATCATTGGCCACAAGCACTGCGTCCGCATCGTCCATCAGCAGATAAAGCAGGCATTCCTCTCTTGGATCGTGCGTGGCGGGCAGCGCGCACGCGGTCAGCGGCGCTTGCAGGATACGATCCCCGGCGTGGACGAGATGCGCTTTTACGGAAGGAATCTCCGCCGTGCCGAACTCAAATTGCATTCCCGAGCGGATTCGCTCCAGCACACGGCTGTTTCCGTATACATGCAGGGGCTCCTCCCGGCCGGTATGGCAATAGGCTTCCGTGTCACGCATCGCCAGCCCCGTGAGATCCAGATGATCCGCATGGGAGTGCGTAAACAACACGGCCTTCAGCTTACCCAGCTCCAGTTTGTCCCGCAGCTTTTGCAAATACAAATCCGGGCCAAGGTCGACAAGAAGGCAGTCATCCACCAACAGGCTGGAGCGCGTCCGGATGTCCTTTCCTCCTAAACGAGCCGCGCGGCGGCACGCCTCGCATTCGCAAAAAATGGCGGGAAAGCCCTCCGCAGCCGCGGTCCCCAAATATCGTATTTTCATGCGGTTTCCTCCTTATTCTCCAAGAGCCTGTTCAATATCCCGGTGCGCCGTGAGATTTTGAATAGGCTCTAAGCTTTTTGTGCCGGACGGAAATCCGGCGGCGTTTTCTTTTCTTTATTGTACAGCTTTTTGCGCCTTTCCGTCAATTCAAAAAGAATATTTTGGATATTACCGGAAAGCGTCAACCGCTTGACATGCATCCGAGGGAAACCGCGGCGGGCCTATCGCTGCACGGGCGGAGCTTTATGCGTCGGGCGAAAGGATCGCGCTCTCATAAACCTGCGTGCGGTAGCGGAAGGTCGTCACGGGCATGCCGCACTCCTTGGCGGCCTCAGTGCAGGTGAGCAGGCCCGCTTTCCATTTTTCATACACGGAGACAAAATTCTCCGGCAGCGGCCGGGCGGGCCGCCCGATATGTACCCCCTTCGCGCGCGCCGCGGCGATGCCTTCGGCCTGCCGCTGGCGGATGTTGATGCGCTCGTTTTCCGCCACGAAGGAAAGCACCTGAAGGACAATGTCGCCCAAAAACGTGCCCATCAGGTCCTTGCCGCGGCGCGTGTCGAGCAGCGGCATATCCAGCACTACGATGTCAACGCCCTTTTCCTTTGTCAAAACGCGCCACTGCTCTAAAATTTCGTCGTAATTCCGGCCAAGGCGATCGATGCTTTTGATATAGAGCACGTCGTCCCGCTTCATTTTCCGCACAAGCATGCGGTACTGCGGGCGGTTGAAATCCTTGCCGGACTGCTTGTCCATAAAAACGTTCCGCCTGGGCACTCCGGCCTTATCCAGCGCGATGCGCTGCCGGTCCTCATTCTGCTCCCTCGTCGACACCCGGATATATCCGTAAATCCTGTTTTTGATAGGGGCTCCCTCCCGCCGTTTCCTCCATCGGAGGCATTTGCCGCCGCCCCTGCCGCGGCAGGCGCCGCAAAAAAACAAAGCCGGCACGCTCCCACGACCCATTCGGACGGGGGAACGCGCCGGTTGACCGCGCGGGAGAAGAGCTGCCGCGGCCCGGACAGGGCAAGGACGGCCTGTATAAACCGGCCTTTGCCGGTCGATCCCAAATGACCTCAGCTCGCGGCCGATCCGCCGGATTGCGCAAGGCCGGAAAAATCCTTCGGGCTGATGCCGTATTCGGCCTTGAACGCGCGATAAAAATTAGAATAATCGCCAAAGCCGCAGTGCTGGTACACATCGGTCGGGGGAAGCCCGTCCGACAAAAGCTGCTTTGCGATGACGAGCCGCTTCTGGATGATATAGCGGTAAATGCTCGTACCCACCAAGCGGTTGAACTCATGCGAGAGATGGTACTTATTCACAAAAAAGCGCGAGGCGAGCAGATCGAGCGAGAGCTCTTCATGATAATGGTCGTTGATGTAATTCAGCACGTTCGTCACGATCGGGCCGGATTTATCGGTCAGTTCATGGTGCTGCGTGCTGGAGGCCTGACGGTTCAGCTCCACCAGAAGCTGTACCAGGCACCCGACAGCAGATAGATCCGCGCCGTATTCCTCGCTGTTCGATTCCTGTACAAGGCGCTCCATCAGATCGGTGATATGCTGGCGCGGCGCGGGCGAAAGCCGCAGCAGATTGGTGTGTCCGGGCACACTGTGGTCAAAGCAGTGTGTCAGCGTCGTCTGCGGGGTGCTGAACTGCTCGAGGAAGCTTTTATTTACCCAGAGCACAATGCGCTCATACGGGCGCTTTTCCACCGTGATGCGCGGCTGATGCAGCTCGAGCGGGCCGATAAGCAGGATGTCGCCGGGCATGAGCTGGTAATTGCGGCTTTCGACCGTATAGCTGACGTTCCCATTCAAAAAAAGGTAGACCTCGTAAAAGTCATGATGATGCAGCGCCACGTCGTTCAGGTACGAATCGCGGTAGCGGTAAATTTCGTAGCTGTCCGTCAGCATTTTCTGGCGGACGGTAAATTTCTGAATATGATTTCCCAAATTCTCCGGCCTTTCCCGGGCGCGCGAAAGAATCGCGTGTCACCCGCATATGGCATATGTAGAGCGAGGAAAACACCGCGCCGCCGGAACCCCGCCCGGCCGGACGCAATGCCGGGCCCGGCTCTCCTCTGTCAAATGATATACCAATTTTAAGACAATTTTCGCAATGTGTCAAGCAATAATAGCAATCACGATTGCGAAAGGGTGTGTTATACTAAAGATAGTATCCAAATCTGTGCAGGTTTTTCATTTGGAATTCATGCACAATTACCAATGGCATGGAAAGGGGAACGATGCGGATGAAAGAGAATATCCGGATTTCGGGCTTTGCGGACGAGATCAGCCCGGACTTTACAAAGCAGCTTGAAACGGTCACCTCGCTGGGAATGCGCTACATATCGCTGCGCTCGGCCGACGGCAAGGGCGTTGCGGAATTTACCGAGGAAGAGGTGCGCGATTCCCTGATGCCGCGCTTAGAAAAATTCGGCGTCAAGGTTTCGTCCATTGGCTCGCCTATCGGCAAGGTCGGCATTGAGGACGAGGCGGGCTTTGCCGCGCAGCTCGAACAGCTCGAGCGCCTGTGCCGCATCTGCAAGCTGCTGGACTGCCGCTATATCCGCATGTTCAGCTTCTTTATCCCGCAGGGTAAGGACCCGGAGCAGTACCGCGATGCCGTGATCGAAAAGCTGCGCAAGTTTGCCGCCGTGGCCGAAAAGCACGACGTGATCCTGCTGCACGAAAATGAAAAGGACATTTACGGCGACGTCGGCTCGCGCTGCAAGGTGATCTTCGACGCGCTGGCCAGCCCCCATTTCCGCGCGGCGTTCGACTTCGCGAATTTCGTCCAGTGCGGCGAGGACACCGCCGAATGCTGGGAGCTGTTGCGCCCTTACATTGAGTATATCCACATCAAGGACGCCGTCACGCACGACAAGGAAAATGTGCTGTGCGGCACTGGCGAAGGCAAAATTAAGGAGCTGCTTACGCGTGCCATCCGCGACGAGGGCTATGAGGGTTTCCTCACGCTCGAGCCGCATTTGGTGCTGTTTGCGTCGCTCCAGTCGCTCGAGACCGAGAACGCCGCCAATATCATCAAGCAGAACAAGGCAAAAGACGGCGCCGAGGGCTACGCGATGCAGTATCACGCCCTGAAGGAAATTCTCGACGCCATTTGAGGGACTGCCGGGGCGGCTGGCGTTTCCCGGACGCGTGCCGGCGGTGTACCGCGCGGCTGCGCTTTGCTTGTCCGTAAATCCATTCATTATAAAAAAGGAGAGAGTATTATGGAAAAAGTTCGTTTCGGCCTGATCGGAATCGGTGCGCAGGGCGGCGCTTACGCCGGCTTTTTAACGGGTAAGGGCGGCTTCCCCGGCATGCCCGCACCGGAATGCCCCCCGCACTGCGCGCTGGGCGCCCTGTGTGACATTGATCCTGAGAAGGAAAAAATGTGCAAGGAAAAATATCCCGAGATCCCGTTCTATACCGATTGGAAGGAAATGATCGCCTCCGGCAACGTCGACGCTGTCATCACGACTGTCCCGCACTATCTGCACCACGAGATCGCCATTTACTGCCTCGAGCACGGCATGAACGTGCTGGTGGAAAAGCCCGCCGGCGTGCGCGGCAAGGACGTGCTGGCGATGAACAAATGCGCTGCCGAGCACCCGGACGTCGCGTTCGGCATCATGTTCAACCAGCGCACGAATAAGCTGTATCAAAAGATCAAGGAGATCGTCGCCTCCGGCGAGCTGGGCGAAATCCGCCGCAGCCAGTGGATCATCAACACATGGTGGCGTCCGGACAGCTATTATCAGCAGAGCGCGTGGCGCGCCACGTGGGGCGGCGAAGGCGGCGGCGTCCTCGTCAACCAGGCTCCGCACCAGCTCGACCTGTGGCAGTGGATCTGCGGCGTCCCGACGAAGGTTTATTCCAAGAACATCAACGGCTGCCATCGCGACATCGCCGTGGAAAACGACGTCACGATCATGGTCGAGTTCCCGAACGGTGCGACGGGCAGCTTCATCACCTGCACGCACGACGCCATCGGCACCGACCGTCTCGAGATCGACCTTGACGCCGGCAAGATCGTTGTGGACGGCAGCAAGACGGCTACGGTCTATCGCATGAAGCAGTCTGAGGATGAGATGAACAAAACGATGGACATGATGCAGGTTGCGATGTTGTCGCGCGGCAACGCCGCAGGCGGCGGCCTGTACGACGTCGAGACATTTGAGAATACCGACGGCTGGGGCTATCAGCACACCACCGTCATGGAAAATTTCGCCTGCCATATCATCGAGGGCACGCCGCTGCTGGCGCCGGGCTCCGACGGCATCAACGGCGTCAACTTGGCCAACGCTTCGCAGCTTTCCGCGTGGACGGGCCGCGAGGTTGCGAACCCGGTCGATCCCGAGGAGTATGCCGCCGAGCTGAACAAGCGCATCGCTGCCGAGGGCAAGTTCCCGGTGCGCGAGTGATGGGTACATCCGCAATCAAAATGTAACCATTCTTCGGCGCGGGGCGGCTGCGAGCGCTTTTGTGCGCCGTGTCCGCCAGGCTTTTCGGCGGGTGCGGCCCGCCCCGCCCCGCGAACCGAGGATAAGGAGTGATCCCCGATGAAAAAAGCAGCAATCATTGGCTTCGGCACGATCGCGCCGGTGCATTTAGCCGCGATCCGGTCAAATCCGGAAATTGAGCTGTGCGCCGTATGCGACACCAATGAGGCCGTCAAGGCGGCCGTGCCCGAGGGTGTCGCGTTCTATACCGACTACAAGGTGCTCTGCGAGGAGGCGAAGCCCGACTGCGTCCATATCTGTCTGCCGCATTATCTGCACTTTCCGGTCAGCAAATATTTTGCCGAGCGGGGCGTGCATGTGTTCTGCGAAAAGCCTGTGGCGCTGACGCCGGACGAGGCGGAGGAATTTGCGGCGCTCGAGGCCGCGCACCCCGAGGTCAAAATCGGTATCTGCCTGCAGAACCGCCTGAATGAGACGACCGAAATGCTGAAGGCGCTGCTGGACAGCGGCGAATACGGCAAGGTCATCGGCTGCCGCGGCTTTGTGCCGTGGATGCGCGACAAGCACTATTATGAGGAGCAGCCGTGGCGCGGCCAGATGAAATACGCGGGCGGCGGCTGTATGATCAACCAGAGCGTCCACACGCTCGATTTGCTGTACTACCTGTGCGGTGACATCGCGCGCCTACACGCCACGGTCAACCAGCTTCTGGAATATGGCGTCGAGGTGGAGGATACCGTCGTCGCGCGTCTTGAATTCGCGAGCGGTGCAAACGGCGTGTTCTTCGCCACCAACGCCAACTACACCAACGAAAGTGTCCAGATTCGCGTCGCCGCCGAAAAGGCGGTGTTTCATATCGAGAACGACATGTTGGTGCGCATTCTGCCGGACGGCAGCCGCGAAAAGCTGTGCGAAAACGAGAAGATGCCGGGCGCGAAGTTCTATTTCGGCGCGTCGCATTCCAAGCTGATCGCGAAATTCTACCGCGCTATCGAGCAGGGTACGGACGATTATATCCACGTGCGCGACGCCGTGATGAGCATCCGCTTGATCGACGCCATCTGCCGCTCCGGGAGGGCCGACGCCCTTGTGGAGCTGTGAGCATACGGCGGCTTTACAGGAAAAAAGCGAGCCTCTTTGATCCTTCCCTCCGAAAGGAAAACGGCCGAGCGAAGGCTGGGGCGAAAAAGCCTCGGCATATATGTTTATGATTACGATAAAAGGAGAGTTGCCCTATGGCTGAAAAAGGCTTGATTGGTGTTCAGATGAGCACCATTGCCCCCGCGAAGATGCCCAAATTCGACGCGTTTGAGTCCATGCAGAAGCTGACGGAGATCGGCTATCACTGCATCGAGATCTCCCAGGTGCCCATGACGGCGGAGAACGTCGCGGGCTTCCGCAAGGCCATCGATGAGCTCGGCATGAACGTCTCGTCCTGCACCGCGTCCGTCGCGCCAATGGTGCCCGGCATGCCCGGTGAGTATCTGTGCAACGACGAGGATTTCAAGAAGATCGTCGCCGACTGCAAGGCGCTGGACTGCGATATGCTGCGTATCGGCATGCTGCCGATGACGTGCATGGGCAGCTATGAAAAGACGCTGGATTTCGCCAAGCAGGCGGAGGAGATCGCGGCGCGGCTGAAGGCCGAGGGCATCGACCTCTATTATCACAACCATCACGTCGAGTTCGTGAAGTACAACGGCAAATACCTGCTGGACATCATCCGCGACAACGCCCCGAACATGGGCTTTGAGCTGGATACGCACTGGATCCACTTCGGCGGCGAGGACCCCGTCTCGTTCATCAAAAAGTACGCGGGCCGCATCCGCCTGCTGCACCTAAAGGATTACCGCATCGGCGAGATGCAGGTGCCCGAGGGCGGCATCGATGTTTCCAGCCGCGAGGCCATCATGAAATTCATGGGCGGCTTCAAGAGCGTGGTGCAGTTCGCCGAGGTTGGCGAAGGTACGCTGCCCATCAAGGAGTGTGTCGAGGCGGGTCTCGCCGGCGGCGCGGAATACTTCCTCGTCGAGCAGGATGACTGCTATGGCCGCGACCCGTTCGAGAGCCTGAA
Source organism: uncultured Clostridia bacterium (assembly GCA_947644575.1). Classification (GTDB taxonomy): domain Bacteria; phylum Bacillota; class Clostridia; order Oscillospirales; family Ruminococcaceae; genus Ruthenibacterium. The sequence continues at coordinate 7,851 of CANRZX010000037.1, forward strand.
GATCAGCCATGACAATCTCGTGAAGATGGGCTTCGGCGATTGGTTCTGATCCGGCAATAAGCGCAGCAAGCCCCGGCCCGCCGAACCGCCCGTCTTTTTGCCGGCGCGCCGGCCGGCCGGGACTTTTGGAATACGGATAGAGATTGATAGGAGGTAGATTCCCATGAAGCAGTTTATGGATAAGGATTTCCTGCTCTCCACGCCGACGGCGCAGAAGCTGTACCACGACGTTGCGGCGGATATGCCGATCGTCGACTATCACTGCCATGTCAGCCCGCAGGAGATCTTTGAGGACCGCCGGTTTGAGAACATCACGCAGGTGTGGCTCGGCGGCGACCACTACAAATGGCGTGTCATGCGCTCGAACGGCGTCGACGAGAAGTACATCACCGGCGACGCGTCCGACCGCGAGAAATTCCAGAAATTCGCCGAGGCGCTGCCCCTTGCCATCGGCAACCCCATGTATCACTGGTGCCATTTGGAGTTGAAAACCTATTTCGGCTACACCGGCACGCTGAACGGCGATACGGCGGAGGAGGTCTGGAACCTGTGCAACAAAAAGCTGCAGGAGCCGGGCATGAGCGTCCGCGGCCTGATCGCGCAGAGCAACGTCGCGTTCGTCGGCACGACGGACGACCCCGCCGATTCGCTGGAATGGCACCAGAAAATCAAGGACGATCCCACCATCAAGACGATCGTCGCGCCGTCGTTCCGCCCGGACAAGGCGGTCAACATCGACAAGGCGGGTTGGAAGGAATACATCGAAAAGCTCGGCGCGGTGTGCGGCTTTGCCATCACCGACAGTGCCGCACTGGAGCGCGCGCTGGGCGCCCGCATCGACCATTTTGCCGCCGCGGGCTGCCGCGCGTCCGACCACGGCCTCGACTATGTGGTGTACCGTCCGGCCGACAGGGCCGCCGTGGACGCGATATTTGCCAAGGGTATGCGCGGCGAGCTGCCGACCGTCGAGGAAACCGAGATCTTCAAAACGCAGCTGCTGCTGTTCTGCGCGCGCGAATACGCCAAGCGCGGCTGGGTGATGCAGATTCACTACAACTGCCTGCGCAACCCCAACAAAAAGATGTTCGCGAAGTTAGGCCCCGATACCGGCTATGACGTCATCAACACCGTCAACTGCGGCGAGGCCATTGCCGGCCTGCTGAACGCGCTGGAGGAAAAGGGCGAGCTGCCCCGGACGATCCTGTACAGCCTGAATCCCGCGGACAACCAGCTTCTGGACACCATTCTCGGCGCGTTCCATGGGACGGAGGTGCCGGGCAAGATCCAGCACGGCAGCGCATGGTGGTTCAACGACACCAAAACGGGCATGGTCGAGCAGATGACCAGCCTTGCCAACCTCGGCCTGCTGGGCAATTTTGTCGGCATGCTGACGGACAGCCGCAGCTTCCTCAGCTATACACGGCATGAGTATTTCCGCCGCATCCTGTGCGAACTGATCGGCACCTGGGTGGAAAACGGCGAATATCCCGCCGATATGGAGATGCTCACGAAGATCGTGCGCGGCATCAGCTATGAAAACGCCGCCCGCTATTTCGGCATCGGCTGATCGGAAATTCGACATTCAAAAGGGCGCGCCGCAGGAAGAATCTCTGCGGCGCGCCCTTTTCTTATGACGCGGAGGTGTGTTGACCCTATGAAGCGGAGCGACCGGCTGTTTCGCTGGAGAGACCCCTATGACATCGCGGGGACGGACGCGCTGTTTGCCGCTGCGCTGGCGGAGAGTGCGGCGCGCCAGCGCGCGGGGTGCGCGGATTACGACCGCATCCTCACGCAGCTGGGCTATGACGAGGCCGCGCTGCGCGCGGGAGACTTATCGGCGCTGCCGCCGGTCCCGACCCTCTATTTCAAGCACCATACGCTGTTTTCGGTGCCGGAGAAGCGTCTGCTGATTTGCGCGTCCTCGTCCGGCACCGGCGGCGTGAAAAGCCGCGTCGGCCTCGACGCGGCTAGCCTGCGGCGCGGGCTATGGATGGTGCTGCGCATGGCGCGGCGACACTGCCTTCTGTCTGCGCGGCCCTGCCATTATCTGATCCTTGGCTATCAGCCGCGCAGGGAGAACGAGACCGCCTTTTCCAAAACCGGCTTCGGCTTCACGCTTTTTGCCCCGGCGCTCAGCCGCACGTACGCGCTGCGCTGGGAGCAAGGGGCGTACCGGCTCGACTTGGCGGCGCTCCGCCGCCGCTTGGAATGCTGCGCCAAAGGCGGCGCGCCCATCCGGACGATCGGCTTTCCCGCCTACACCTTTTTCCTTTTGCGCGAGATGGAGCGGGAGGGTCTGCGTCTGCAAATGCCCAGGGGCTCGCTGCTGACAATGGGCGGCGGCTGGAAGCAGTTTGAGGGCGAGCGGGTGGAAAAGGAGGAGTTGTACCGCCTGGCGCAGGATGTGCTCGGTATCCCGGAAACCCATTGCGTGGAGTTCTTCGGCGCGGTCGAGCATCCCATTCTATACACCACCTGCGAACAGCATCATTTCCATGTGCCGGTGTACGGCCGCGTTTTGATCCGGGACCCGGACACGCTCCGGCCCGTCCCGAACGGCACAGCGGGGCTTGTCAACCTGCTGACGCCGATGGCGGACTGCATGCCGATCCTGAGCGTCATGACGGACGATCTCGGCGTTCTGCACGACGGCGGGACGTGTCCCTGCGGCTGCGCCGCGCCGTGGCTTGAGATCATCGGGCGCGTCGGTGTGCGCGACATCGTCACCTGCGCGGCCGTGGCGGCGGATTATCTAAGAGAAGGGGGACTGCCGCAATGATCCTTGCGCACGGAGGCCTGTACCCGGACAGCGAGCTGTCCCGTCTGCGGGACGCCCTGCCAGAGGAATGCGCCGCGACAATCGCCGTGCAAAGCATCGACGCGGAATGCGTGATCGACGCCTGCGATCTGCTGGCGCGCCGTGCCGCGCAGGGCGCGTATGACGAAACGCTGCGTCCGTTTCTGCGGGAATATCATATTTCTGCGGAGCACTTTGAGGACGCGCTGACACTGCTGCGCCGCGAGAGCCTGTCCCAAAAGCTCGCCGTGGAAGGGGGAACGGACGCCCTGCCGCCGCTGCGCTGCGCGGACGGTTCGCGCGTTCAAAGAATGCGCCGCCCGCTGGGCGTGCTGCTGCACATCGCCGCCGGGAATGTCGATGGCCTGCCGGCCTACAGTGTCATCGAGGGCCTGCTGGCGGGAAACATCAATCTGCTGAAGCTGCCGTCCGCCGACCGGGGCGCGTCGATCCTGTTGCTGCGGGAATTGGTGACGATTGAGCCGCGGCTGCGCGATTTTGTCTACGTATTCGACGTGCCCTCGAATGACGCCGCCTCGCTGGCCGCGCTGGCGCGTGCCGCCGACGGAGTGGTCGTCTGGGGCGGAGACGAGGCGGTGCGCGCGGCGCGTGGACTGGCGCAGCCGGATACCAAAATCATCTCATGGGGGCATAAGCTGAGCTTTGCCTACGCGGAGCCGGACGCGCCGGACGATGAACTGCGCGCGCTGGCGCGCCACGTGTGCGAGACGCGCCAGCTGCTCTGCTCGTCCTGTCAGGGAATTTTTTGCGACACGGAGGAAATGAACACGGTAAACGCGCTGGCTGAGCGCTTTTTCGCGCTGCTGCGCGAGGAAAACGCGCGGGCACAGTCGGCGCCGCTGCCTCTGCGTGCCAAGGCGGCGCTGCAAATGTACTGCGGGCAGCTGGAACCGCCCGCCGGCGGGCGGCGCGTTCTTCGGGCCGACGGCGTGGGGGTGATCACTGCGCCGGACAGCCGGCTCGAGTTGTCTCCGCTGGCAGGAAACTGCTGGGTAAAGCCCCTGCCCAGGGCGCGCATCGTCGCCGAACTGAAGCCCTATAAGGGATATTTGCAGACGGCAGGGCTGCTGTGCGGGCGGCGGGACCGTCCGGCGCTCAGCGAAGCGCTGACGCGCGCGGGCGTCGTGCGCGTCACCCGCGCGCACACCATGTCCCGCACATTGCCCGGCGAGGCGCACGACGGCGCCTATGCCCTGCACGAATATACCCGCGTGGTAGAGTGGGAATAAAAATGTTTGCCTTTTTCAATAAAGCTGTAGCCCTTTCAAGGATACATTCTCACGCGCTCTCGCAACTTTCGTAGGGGATGCATTGGCCCTCCCGCGGGGCCGCTGCTGCGTTTCCGGGCGGGGCAAGGCCGCCCCGATGGCGCCTTGAAGCAGGCTGCTAAATTCCAACAACTGATAATTTTTTACAAAAAACAGGCGAAAAATATGCCGCCGAGATGTGCGCGGCGATTTATTCAGTGTTTACTGAAAGGGAAGGCAAAAGGCGAAATATTAAGAGAACCCCTCCCGGGCTTTCTTTTTCAGGAAAGCCCGGGAGGGGTTTTCGCTGCCGCGCCAAAACCGGCAAGGTGTTTTCTCACTCCGCGTGCAGGACAGGAGTACACGCGCGGGACGCTAAATATTGCAGATAGTCCAGATCCTTGAATACCTCCATACCCGGTGAGGCGGCCTTCATTGTCTCGCGCAGGGATTCCATCGCCGTCAAGAGCGCGGGGGATTCGTCTAACTTCACGGTCAGCGTGCCGTCCGGCAGGAAGATCAGCTTCACAAGCCGGGAGCTCGAGCTCTCCAGAAAGCAGAGCGTCAGCTTCAGCACGGGGTTGTCATCCTCATCCGTGGTGAAGCGCCCGGCCGTGCCCACGACAAACAGGTTGCCGCCGAAATCGAGCACGCACTCCCGCGCTTCTCCGCCGAGCCCGACGGGCACGCGGTGCAAAACGCCGCTCTCCTGCCACAGCAGCGTCAGGCCGCCGCCGCTTTGCTCAAACGCGACGCGCTCGACGCCCTTGGTGTACCAGTCCTCCATGCAGGCGACGATGACCGGCACAAGGCCGGCGCGGTTGGCGTGCAGCGGGTACTCCCGCGCGAGCGCGCCGCGCAACGCCTCCGGGATCAACGACGGCGCGTCCGGCGTCTTTTTCGCGGACAGCAGACCGCGCAGGCGCGCGTACCACGGCGTTCGGACGGGCTCGGGCATCGGGGGGACGGGCTCGGCGAAGCGCAGATGGGCGAGCGTGAAAGCCAGCCGCGCCTCGGCGTCCGGGGCGTCCGGCCCGCCGGGCGCTTCGGCGACGGCGTGGACAAAGCGGGTGATAGCGGCAAAGCTTTCGCTGAGCACGAAAAGATTGGCCGCGCCCGCGTTGACGGCGACGACAAGCTCCTGTGCGGGCGCGACGACGACATATTGGCCGAACATCCCGTTGAACAGATAGACGCCGTCGGCGCTGTGCGGCCAAAGCTGATAGCCGTATTCCTCGCCCTTCTCCGTCGTGGAATAGGGCGTTGTGGAGGCGGCGATCCACTCCTCGCTCAAAAGGCGGCGCGGCGCGCCGTCCCCGTCCGTCCACAGGCCCTTTTGCAGATACAGCTGGCCGAGCTTTGCCAGATCCTCCAAATAGACATACATCCCCCAGCCGCCCTTGGCGATGCCCTGCGGACAGGTCTCCCACGCGACATCGCCGAAGCCCAGCGGCTCGAACAGGCGCGGGCGCAGGTAGTCCGCCAGCCCCTCGCCCGTCTTTTTCCGGACGATGGCGGAGAGCATATAGCTGTTCATGCTGTTGTAGTCGAACGCCTCGCCCGGCTCAAACAGCACGTCCGCGTCCAAAAACGCCTTGACCCAGTCGCTCTCGAGCACCGAGCCCGTCTCGCGGAAGCTGACGCCGCTGCGCATCGAAAGCAGGTGGCGTACGGTGACGGCGCGCATCCGCCGGCTAGTGAGCAGACTACACTTTTCGGGGAAAATATCGCAGATATGGTCGTCGACTGACAAAAGCCCCTCGCCGATAAGCATCCCAATAGCCGCGCCCGTCACGCTTTTACACATGCTGTGCGTCACATGCCAGCGGCGGATGGAATAAGGGGCATATTCCGCCTCGCAGACTACCCGACCCCGGCGCAGGACAAGGCACGTGTGCGTGCCGCCTACCGCGCCTGACAACCCGCGCAACAGCGCGTCCAGCGCGCCGCACGGCACTCCCTCGTCCCCGGGTGCGACACGCGGCAGGGGGCGCGGCGTCTTTCCGGCGGCCGATGGCTTTTGCGGCCGTATGTCATAAGGCAAAATGTCATCCGTGTCGTTCAGCAAAAATTTGCGGGTATAGTTCAGTAATTTAATGTTGCTGCGCAGCTCCATAAGGCCCTCTCCCTTTTCCACCGTCCGCCGCGCCGCCCGGAGCAGCGCGGCTTTCATAAGGATCGCCGGAGGAAACCGAACCCACGTCGGTTTTGCCGGGCGAACCGGTGCCAACGCGCCGTTCTTCTCTCCCTCCAAGCCGCCAAGAATTGGCGGCGTTCGATTTTCTTCTGCTATAGTATACCATTCCCGCGTGGATTTTGTGTTTCCAATTTGTGAAGGAACCCTGAAATCGGCCGCGCGCGTCCCCGCCGTCCTCACCATATGCCCACCTCGCGTTTTTTTACAGGATGGACGGCGCGCGCCGGACGTAAACAGCGCGGGCAAAAACGGCCGGCCCGCTGTGGAGCCGCCTGCCCAGCTGCGGCCTACTGCTCATGTCCATGCTGGCAAGCAGGTTTTGCTTCTTTTTGACTGACTGAGGGCGGGCCATGACGGCCCGCCCTGACTTTCATTTTTTGTGATAAAAATTTGTAACGCGCGGCGTTACACCGCCATTCCTCACTTCTCACTCCTCATTCCTCATACATCCATCTCCAATGTATGCCCCAGCGGTTCGTAGTTTTTGCGGCCCTGCGCGTACAGGCCCGCCCGGTCGAGCTGGCCGTTGCCGCTGACGCGCTCGTTCCGGCCGTCCAATGCCGGATCCGCATAGCGCGCGAACCATGCCTCCATCTGCCGCTTCAGTTCCCAGATGCGTTCGACGCACGCGGGGGAATCGATCCGGTTTTCCTCCTCGCCGGGGTCGTTTTTCAGATCATAGTATTCGTCGGGCCCGTAGGGGTACCGGCAGATATATTTATCCGTATCCGTGCGGATCATGCGCGTGGGCCCGTATTCGTCGAACACCACTAAGGGCGGCGCGTCGTCCGCCGGCGTCTCCGGCCCCTCGAGCAGCCGCGCGAAGCTGTGTCCGGGCAGCTCCGGGCGCGGGGAAACCTCCAGCCCCAAATACTCTAAGAGCGTCGGCATGAAATCGTAGGCGCTCACCATAGAGCGCACCGTCATCCCCGCCGCGATGCGGCCCGGGTGCCACATCACCAGCGGCACCTTCACCGAGGTGTCGTACATGTTCAGCGGGAACGTGCCGTTTCCCTTTCCCCAGATGCCGTGGTGCCCGCAGTTGAAGCCGTTGTCCGAGGTGAAGATCACAAGGGTGTTGTCGTCTGCCCCCAGTTCCCGCAGCCGCGTCATCAGCCGCCCGACGCTTTGGTCCACGCCGGTCACCGCCGCGTAATAGCCGGTCAGGCTCTCCTGCGGGCGGCGCACGTTTTCGCGGGTCGGGGCGTCGGACGCGGTGGAAAAGATTGCCCACGGGTGCGGCTCGCGGACCGGGCAGTCGGAAAACGCGCAGCCCGCGTACAGCTTTGTCAGCGACTCGGGATGGTTTCCGTTCGTCCAGGGGTTGTGCGGCGCCGTATAATGGACGCTCAAATAGAACGGCGCGTCCTGCCGGGCCATCTCCTCCATGAATTCCAGCGCGTTGTCCGTGATGGCGTCGGTGACATAGCCCGGCTCCTCAATCAACTCGCCGTTTTTGATCATGGGGGCGTTGTAGTAGTTTCCGCCGCCCCGCTGGTGCGTATACCAGCGGGTAAAGCCCTTTTGCGGGACGGCCGCGTCGCCGAGGTGCCATTTTCCGCTCAGCGCGCACTGATAGCCCGCCTGCGCGAGATCCTCGGTGTAGCCGCGCATCCCCTTCAGGTATTCGATGGCGTCCGGCCCGCAGTTGCCCGCGCGGATCCAGTCATGCACGCCGTGCTGCGAGGGGATCCGGCCCGTCAGCAGGGAGGCCCTGGCCGGGCTGCATACCGGCGACACGCAGAAGAAATTTTCAAACCGCGCGCCCTCGGCCGCCAGCCGGTCGATATGGGGCGTGATGATATCGCGGTTGCCGTTGCAGCCCAGCGCCCAATAGCCCTGATCGTCCGTCATAATGAACAAAATATTCGGCTTGGATTTGTCATGATTGGCCATAGATGCCGCCTCCTTTTTAGTCGCCCGCAAGGCCGCCCTGCGTCAGGCCCTTGACGTAATATTTGCGGATCGCCACGCCGAAAAAAACCACCGGCAGAGCGATCACGATGGAGCCCGCCGCGATGACGCCCCAGTTCATCTTCTCGAACACAATGAAATTGAGGATGCCGATGGGCGCCGTCTGCACCTTTTGCCGCGTCAGCAGCAGGGCGAACAGAAACTCGTTCCAGGAAAAGATAAACGACAGGATCGCCGTGGAGGCGATGCCCGGCGTGGCCAGCGGGATGGAGATTTTGAACAGTGTCTGTAAAAGCGAGCAGCCGTCGATCCGCGCCGCCTCCTCCAAATTCACGGGGATGTCCTCCATAAACGCCCGCAGGCTCCACACAATGATGCCCAAATTGGACGCGAAATAGATCAGCGTCAGGCCCAAATACGTATCGAGCAGCCCGAGCTCCTTGTACGCGATGAAATAGGGGATCACGAACACCGCGCCGGGGCTCATCCGCGTGATGAGCAGCACATAGAAAAACGCCTTTTTGAACCGGAATTCGCACCGCGCGAAAATATAGGCCGAGGGAATGCCCACCAGCAGCGCCAGCACGATGGAGAGCAGGCACACCACAAAGCTGTTGTAAAAGAACCGGTCAAAGCCGCCCGTGACGAACAGCTCCTGATAATTCTCCAGCGTGGGGGTGAAGAACAGTTCGGGCGGCACCTGAAACGCGTCGCTCTGATTTTTCAGCGAAATCAGCAGCGTCCAGTAAAATGGGAACAGCGTGGCGAACATCAGCACGATTACGAACAGTCCCCGGGCCACGGCGGCAAGCCGCTGTTTGGTTTTTGATTTCAGCATCCCGGCTCACCCCTTCCTGCTTTTTCTTCCGTAGAAGAGCACGATCAGCGCCAGCAGCACCGCAAACATCAGCATAGAGGAGGCGGACGCGTACCCCGCCTTGAATTTTACAAAGCCCTCGGAATAGGCAAAGTAGGTCAGCTCCTCCGTGTTGTTGCCCGGGCCGCCCTGTGTCAGGGAGAACACCAGCGGGAAGATCTTCAGCCCCTCCACGATGCGGAACACCAGCACCATCGACAGGATCGGCTTGATGAGCGGCAGCGTGAGGTACCACAGCTCCTGCCAGAAGCTCGCGCCGTCGATTTTCGCCGCCTCGAACGGCGAGAGCGGCAGGGAATCCAGCGCGGCCAGTACGAACAGGACGACAAAGGGCATCCATTCCCAAACCGCCACCAGCACGATGACCCACCGCGCCGAGACCGGATCCGCCAGCCACGCGGGCGCGTCATGAATGCCGAGGCCGTACAGCAGCGCGTGGATGCCGCCGTATTTGGGGATCAGCAAAATGCGCCAGATCAGCCCGGCGATCACCGGGGGAATCACCATCGGCATGACGATCAGCGCCTGCACGAGCCCGCGCAGATGCCGCATGCGCTGGATGGCCAGCGCCGCGGCCACGCCCAGCACCATCTGGATCAATACGCTGAAGAACACCATGAACAGCGTGTTTTTCGCGGCGTTCAGAAAGCCCTTGTCGCCAAACAGGTCGATGTAGTTTTTCAGCCCCGTGAATCGGAAGCCCGCGCCGGTCATTTTATAATTGGTAAAGGAAAGCCCCAGCAGGCTCGCCATCGGCAGCAGCACCAAAATCAGCAGAGACAAAAACAGCGGAAGCAAAAACGCGATCTGTAAATTCTGACGCTCCGATTTCAGCGTCGCGCCCCTGGCCCGTTTGGGCGCGGGAGGGGAACCGGCTTTTTTCATAACGTTTCTCCTTTCACATGGCGGCGGCGCTCTCATCCCTTGGAAAGCGCCGAAGCCGCCGCTTCGTACACTTCGATTTGTTCAGCACTTACGCTGCAGGCTCCGCCTGTACCTATTATAAAAAAAGCCTGTGAGGGTTTGTGTTTCATATTTCATCAGAAATACGAAAATCTTCCTTTTTCCCACGTAAAAAACGGAGGAATCGCGATAAATTATTAAAAAATATGAAAATTCTACGATCCCTAATGGACCGGAAAGGCGTGACAATAAAAAGTCCCCGAACTCGGCGGTTCCGTAAGAAAACAAAGCCGGAAATTCAAAATGCGCGGCCCCATCCGCCGTGTCGGAAAAGCTTGGAAACCACAAAGCGCGGGCTGCAAGCCTCGTCAAGGCTTGCAGCCCGCGCCCGTTTTCGCCGCAGGCGAAATGGACGGCATATGG
>CANRZX010000038.1 GCA_947644575.1 uncultured Clostridia bacterium
GCTCGCCGCGCGTCTCGCGCCCGCCTACACGTGCCCCGTCTGCGAGGACACAGGCCGCGCGGACGGCGCGGTGTGCGAATGCGTCCACGCGCTGGTGCGCGAGCTGCGCCGCGGGCAGATCAATGCGTCATCCCCGTTAGGGCTGTGCTCATTCGACACCTTCTCGCTGGAAAAATATCCCGAGACGCTTGTCCCCGAGCTCGGGCTGACCGCGCGCGCCCACATGGCGCAGGTGCTCGAATACTGTCAATATTACGCTGCGCATTTTTCCCCCGAAAGCAGCCCCAGCCTGTATCTGTTCGGCGGCGCGGGGCTGGGCAAAACGCATTTGGCCCTCTCGATCGCGAACGCCGTGCTCGAGCGGAACCGGGATGTAATGTACGTCAGCGCGCAGAACGCGTTCGGCGCCGCTGAGCGCGAGCGCTTTTCTGACGCGGACGGCGACACAATGGCCGCGCTGCAAAGCGCCGAGCTGCTGATTCTGGACGACCTTGGCACCGAATATATCTCGCCTTATGTCAGCAGCTGCCTGTACAGCCTGATTAACACGCGCGTGTGCCGCCGCCTGCCCACCATTTACACCAGCAATATTGTCAGCGACGCCGACCTGCAGCGGCGCTATACCGAAAAAATCGTCTCTCGCCTGCTGGGAAGCTGTGAGACGCTGTGCTTTTGCGGCGAGGATGTGCGTCTGCAGTCTGTACGGCAGGCGTAGACACCTTTTGCGCGCCGTCCTCCTACCGTAAAAAATAGAAAATCTGCGGAAAATTCCGCAGATTTCCAAGTGCGTCAGATCGTGCCGGGAAATTTTCACGGGAAGCCTTGGCGGCTTTCAAAGAATTTGGCAATGCGAAACGGAAAAGACGTGTTCAGACGAGGTGCGCGGAGATTCTAAACAGGCCCTGCGGGATGATCGCCTTTCTCAACAGACACAGACCCTCCCCGATATCGGAGAGGGTCTGTGTCTGTTGAGATGATTGATCAATCGGCCGGTTCATGACCGCCCCGGATGGAGCCGCCCCTGTCACCTTATGCTTTCGCGGCCTCGATGAGCTGCTTGAGGTAAGCGATATTCTCGGACAGCTTCTCCTTGGTGGGCTTTTCGTTGGAGAAGTCCTCCACAGACAGCGTTCCATCATAGCCGACCTTTACTAGCGCCTTGATCAGGGCACCAAGATTGGCGGAACCTTTCTTTAGGGGCATCCAGCTCTGACTATACTTGATGGCGCCGAACTCATCCTCGCCGCCGGGTGTCAGAGCGGCGTTCTTGATGTGGACATGCGCTAAGTATTTGCCCAGCATCTGCACTGCGGCGTCGTAGCACTCATATCCTTCGTAGACCATGTTGCCGGGATCGTAGATCACGCCGTAGTATTCAGGCGAAAATCCCTCCAGCGTGCGCAGAGCGGAGCTTGCCGAGCAAATCATCATGCCGTGGTGGGTTTCAATCAGCATTTTTACGCCATATTTTTTCAGCAGCGGCTCGCACTCTTGCAGATAAGCCCGATAATCCTCAAACTGCTCCCAATAAGGCTTATTTGCATCATAGGACGTCATGGGGCCGCGGATGGTCTTGCAGCCAATGGCGGCAGCGGCGGCGATGGTATTCTCCAGATCCTCACCTTCGATCCGGCTGGGGGCCAGATTCACGATTTCAATTCCGGCCCGGTCACACAGCTCCTTCGCCTTCAGGCACTCGTTTTTAATGTCTTTCAGGTTCAGGGTAGAATGGTTGTCCAGCCAGTAGCGGAACGCATACTGCTGCTCGGCGGGAGCCTGCTGCAGCTTTGCCAGCAGAGGGTTTACCTTGTCTGTGTCCTCCACACGCCACTCGATGGCGTCGTAGCCCATCTCTTTGACCACTTGAACGGACTCGGCGATGTCGTATTCAGGCAGGCTGACGGTATAAACGGAAAGCTTCATGTGTATTTCTCCTTTACAATAATAGTGGTGTGCGAGAGTTTCTTCTATATAACTATTATAACAAAAATCAGACAAAGCGCAATAAAAAGATGGAAAATTTTAAGAATGCCGCGGCGATTTTTCCCACTGCAACATGGAACGCGTCTGCGCTGCGGCCGGTTCCCATCGGGCCGGCCGCGTGAAAGCGCGTCCCCTCCCCCGCACCGGCCACGCCGACAGGAATCCCTTCGGCGGTCTGCCAAAGAAATATTATAATTTTTAACTAAATCCAAGGATTTTTATCTGTGCAGGATTCACAAAATCCGAACAGGAAATCGACGGGGAAATTCGGCAGGTTTCCCCGTTCGTTTTTTGTTCACAATATGGTAAAATAGATGTAGAAAAAATTAAATTCATAGGACAGAGGAGAAAAAAATGGAAGAACGGAAAGAAAATATCATGGGCACGCGGCCCGTATCGAAGCTGCTGCCGGGCATGGCGTTTCCCATCATGCTGAGTATGCTGGTGCAGGCGCTGTACAATGTAGTGGACAGTATCTTTGTCTCGATGGTCAGCGAAAACGCGCTGACAAGCGTCAGCCTCGCGTTTCCCGTGCAGAGCCTGATGATCGCCGTGTCCGTCGGCACGGGGGTGGGCATCAACGCGCTTTTGTCCCGCCGGTTAGGGGAAAGGAATTTCGAGGCGGCCAACCGCGTGGCCGCAAACGGCATCTTCATCACGGTACTCAGCTGGGCGGCCTTCGCGGTGTTTGGCGCGCTGGGGAGCGGCTTTTTCATGCGCGCGTTTACGCAGAATGAGGAAATTTTGTCCGGCGGCACAGCGTATCTGCGCATCGTCACGGTGCTGTCACTCGGCCTTTTTATGTCCGTCACAATGGAACGGGTGCTTCAGGTGACAGGCAACACAACCTACCAGATGATCAGCCAGATGGTCGGCGCGGTCACGAACATCGCGCTGGATCCGGTGTTGATCTTCGGCCTGCTGGGCCTGCCCGCGCTGGGCGTGGCCGGTGCGGCGTGGGCGACGGTGATCGGCCAGTTCTGCGGCATGACGACGGCGCTCGTCATCAATCATTTGAAAAATCACGAGGTGCGCCTGCAATTCAAGGGCTTTCGCCCGGACGGGCAGGCGATCCGCGGCATCTATCAGGTGGGTCTGCCCTCGATTATCATGCAGAGCATCGGCAGCGTCATGACGGTGGGCATGAATAAGATCCTGATCGAATTTACCGAAACGGCGGTCTCGGTTTTCGGCGTTTATTTCAAGCTGCAAAGCTTTGTCTTTATGCCGGTGTTCGGCGTCACAAACGCGCTGGTGCCCATCGTGGGCTACAACTACGGCGCGCGCAGCAAGGAACGCATCCGGCAGGCCACGCGGCTGGCGCTGGGCATGGTGCTGGCGATCATGGCGGCGGGCACGCTGATCTTCCAGCTTGCGCCGCGCTGGCTTTTAGGGCTGTTCAACGCATCGGAAACCATGATCGGCATCGGCATCCCCGCACTGCGCATCATTTCCGTCAGCTTTTGCTTCGCGGGCGCGGCGATCACCCTTTCCAGCGTATTCCAGGCGTTAGGCGACGGTGTGCTCAGCCTGATTATGAGCGTTGTGCGCCAGCTTTTGCTGCTGCTGCCCAGCGCGTACCTGCTGGCGCGGCTGGTCGGCTTAGACGCCGTGTGGTTCAGCTTTTTGATCGCCGAGGCCGCGTCCGTCACGCTGGCCGTCGTGTTCTACCGCAGGGTGTACCGCGATAAAATCGCGAAGCTGTGATTTCGGATTCTGAATTTTCAAACGGGGTATCATCCAAAAATGTCCGCACAAAGTGCGCCAACACAAAGCGCCGGGAGAATACATCTCTCCCGGCGCGCTTTTTTCTTCTAAAAGGTGATTATTCATATAAAATTGTGCGTACAGAAGCTTCCCCTCATCCGTCACGGCGTTCCGCCGCGACACCTTCCCCCTCAGGGGAAGGCTAAGAGGATAAATTTTATCTGAAAATATATCACGAGCCTCCGGCGCATCCCCGGGTCGAGGCGGTGCAAAGGCATTTTCCCGCTTTTCCCGACCGGGCGGAAGGCGGCGTCGGCCCCAAGGCGGCCTTAAACCGAAAACAGCAGCGCGTCATAGGCGGGATAAGGCAAGGCACCGCGCGGCAGAAGGCCCTCGGCCTCATCGGCGGCCCGGCGCACGCGCTCCATATCGGCCAGCACCGTCCGCTGGTAATAGCGCGCCGTTTCCAGCGCGTCCCCGTCCCGCGCCAGCTCCTCCGCCCCGGCGAGGTCGCGTTCGAGCGTCTCCTCGGCAGCGTCGACCGCCTCATAATACAGGGCCAGCTTTTCGGCGAGGGCCGCGCGGCGCGCGTGCGCGGCCGAGCCGTTCAGGGCAAGGGTGGCTCCAACGGATGCCGTCGTCCGGTCAAGATAGTCCATCAGCGCGGGCAGGAACTCCTGCCGCACCATCACGCCGAGGGTTTTGGCCTCGACGTGCAGCGTCTTGGCGTAGCCCTCCAGCAGAATGCGGTAGCGCGAGCGCATCTCCTCCTCGGTGAAAATGCCATGCCGGGTGAACAGGCGCAGGTTCTTTTCAGCCACGAAGCAGGGCAGCGCGTCGGGCGTCGAGCGCAGATTGTACAGCCCGCGCCGCTCGGCCTCGGCCACCCATTCGTCCGTATAGCCATTGCCGTTGAAAATGACGCGCTTGTGCTTTTGGATGGCGCGCTTCACCAGCGCGTGGACGGCGGCGTCCATGCCGTCGGGCGCGGCGTCCTTCAGCTCGTCGTAAAACTCGCGCAGCGCCTGCGCCACGGCGGTGTTCAGCACGATGTTCGGGCCCGAGACGGACAGCGCCGAGCCGAGCATCCGGAACTCGAACTTATTCCCCGTAAAGGCGAACGGGCTGGTGCGGTTGCGGTCGGTGGAATCCTTGAAAAAGCGCGGGAGCACGGCCGCGCCGGTCTCCATCGCCACCTTCTGCGTCTTGCCCAGCAGTTCGTCCCGCTCGATGGCGTCGAGCACGGCGGTCAGTTCGTCGCCCAAAAAAATCGAGACGATCGCGGGCGGGGCCTCATTCGCGCCGAGGCGGTGGTCGTTGCCCGCCGTCGCGACAGACACGCGCAGCAGATCGGCGTACTCGTCCACCGCCTTGATGACGGCCATCAGAAATACGAGGAACTGTGTGTTCTCAGCCGGGGTGCGGCCGGGGTTCAGCAGGTTCACGCCGGTATTGGTAATCATCGACCAGTTGTTGTGCTTGCCCGAGCCGTTGATGCCCTCGAACGGCTTTTCGTGCAGCAAGCAGGCGAGGCCGTGGCGGTCGGCGATTTCGCGCATCATCTCCATCGTCAGCTGGTTGTGGTCCACCGCGATGTTGGCCGTGTCATATACGGGCGCGAGCTCGTGCTGCGCGGGCGCGACCTCGTTGTGCTTGGTTTTGGCCGGGACGCCAAGCTTCCACAGTTCCTCGTCCAACTCATGCATGAAGGCCGCGACGCGCGGGCGCAGCGAGCCGAAATAGTGATCCTCCAGTTCCTGTCCCTTGGGCGCGGGCGCGCCCAGCAGCGTGCGCCCCGTAAACATCAGGTCGCGGCGGCGCTCGTACAGCGCCTTGTCGATCAGGAAATACTCCTGCTCGGTGCCGATGGTGGTGGAGACGCTCGTCACGTCCGTGCCGCCCAAAAGCCGCAGCACGCGCACAGCCTCGCGGCTTAAGGTCTCCATCGAGCGCAGCAGCGGCGTTTTCTTGTCCAGCGCCTCGCCGCTGTACGAGCAGAACGCCGTGGGGATGTACAGCGTGCCGTCCTTCAAAAAGGCGGGGCTGGTCGGGTCCCACGCGGTATAGCCGCGCGCCTCGAACGTCGCGCGCAGCCCGCCGGAGGGAAAACTGGACGCGTCCGGCTCGCCGCGCACCAGCTCCTTGCCGGAGAATTCCATAATCACCTCGCCGCCGCCCACGGGCGAGATAAAGCTGTCGTGCTTTTCGGCGGTGAAGCCCGTCATCGGCTGGAACCAGTGCGTGTAGTGCGTCGCGCCGTTTTCCACGGCCCACTCCTTCATCGCCACGGCCACCGCGTTCGCGACGTCCGTCTCGAGGGGCAGATTGTCGTTGACCGTCTTGCGCAGCGCCTTATAAATATCCTTCGGCAGCTTGCTGCGCATCACGCGGTCGCTGAAAACCATGCTGCCGTACAGCTCCGGGATGGGCTTTTTCATTTCCTCCACACTCCTCTTTCCGAGCAGGCGCTAATTTCTTCGAAATATGGAAATCCTTGCCTGCCTGAGGGCGCGCCGTCCGCTCGGACGGGCGCCGCGTTCCAAAAGAAACAACGGCGCTTCGGGATACTCAGGGGCTGCCGGCCGAAACCAGCCCCTGAATATCCCGAAGCGCCGTTGCTTCATGGTGCGTATTATACGCCGTTTTGCGGATTTGTCAATCTTTATTTGGAATCTTTTCCGGCAATTCAAAAAATAATTTGCCGATCCGACGAAAAAAGCTTTACAAATTGTGCAAAAGGGCGTAAGATAACAGGGACAAAGACGTCGACAGAGCCCGCGCTTGCGCGGTGCTTTGCCGACGTCTTTTCTTTTTTCGCCGCTCCGGCTTTGTTCAGTGCTTACCAAAGGGGAGCGGAAAGAGGGGGAATCGGGATGTGCACCATTTTAAGCTATGCGGGCCGGGACATCGCGCCCGAGACGCTGAGCGGCTATCTTGCGCGCGCGGCGGCGCGGGGGCCGGACGCGATGCGCCTTGAGCAAACGCCGTTCGGATATATGGGCTTCGCGCGGCTGGCCATCATGGGCCTTTCGCCCGAGGGGATGCAGCCCTTTGCGCGCGGCGGGGACTGGGCCGTCTGCAACGGGGAAATCTATGGCTTTCGCCGGCTGAAGGAGGAGCTTTCCGCGCGCGGGTATTCGTTCCAAAGCGGATCGGACTGCGAGGTGCTGCTGCCGCTGTACCGGGAATACGGGCTGGAGATGTTCGCCCATTTGGACGCGGAATACGCCTGCGTGCTGTACGACGGCGCGGCACAGCGCCTGATCGCCGCGCGCGACCCCATCGGCATCCGGCCGCTGTTCTACGGCTATTCCGAAAACGGGCATATCGCCTTCGCCAGCGAGGCGCGGTGCCTGATGGGCTGGGTGGACAGGGTGCGCCCCTTCCCCCCGGGCTGCTATTACTGCGACGGGGAATTTGTCCGGTACGACGACATCGCTGCCGTGCGCGGCTATGTCCACACGCCGCTGGAGGAGATCACGGCGCAGATCCATGACAAGCTGATCGAGGGCGTGCGCAAGCGGCTGGACGCCGACGCGCCGCTGGGCTTTCTTTTGTCGGGCGGGCTGGATTCCAGCTTGGTGTGCGCCATCGCGGCAAAGCTGCTCGGCCGTCCCGTCCGCACGTTCGCCATCGGCATGGACACCGACGCCATCGATCTGAAATACGCCCGCGAGGCGGCGGATTTCATCGGCGCGGAGCACACCGAGGTCATCATGACGCGGGAGCAGGTGCTCGAGGCGCTGCCCGACGTGGTGCGGACGCTGGCCACCTATGACATCACGACGGTGCGCGCGTCGGTCGGGATGTATTTGGTCTGCAGGGCCATTCACGAGCAAACCGACCTCAAGGTGCTGCTGACGGGCGAGATTTCGGACGAGTTGTTCGGCTATAAATACACGGATTTCGCGCCGAACGCCGCCGAATTCCAGAAGGAGGCCGAAAAGCGCCTGCGCGAGCTGCATTATTACGACGTGCTGCGCGCCGACCGCTGCCTCGCCGCCCACAGCTTGGAGGCGCGCGTGCCGTTCGGCGACCTCGATTTCGTGCGCTATGTGATGTCGATCGACCCGGAGCGTAAGCTGAACCGGTACGGCAAGGGAAAATACCTGCTGCGCAAGGCGTTCGAGGCGGACGGCCTTTTGCCGGAATCGATTTTGTGGCGCGAAAAGGCCGCGTTCAGCGACGCGGTCGGCCACAGCATGGTGGACGACCTGAAGGCGTACGCCAGGGAGCAATATACGGACGACGAGTTTGAGTGCCGCCGCGCGCGGTACGATTTCGCCCGGCCCTTCACCAAGGAGAGCCTGCTGTACCGCGAGCTGTTCGAGCGGTTTTATCCCGGGCAGGCGCGGATGATCCCCGGCTTCTGGATGCCGAACCCCGAGTGGGAGGGCTGCCGCGTCGACGACCCCAGCGCCCGCGTGCTGTCCAACTACGGCGGCAGCGGGGTGTGACGCTCTGAGTAAGCACTGAACAAATCGTAGCGCACGCATCGGCGGCAAATTATTCCGTCAGACTTCACAAAAATACTCGCCAATACACAAAGTATTGCCTGCGTTTTTTGTTTTGTCTGACAAAAAATTTGCTCGCCGCTTCGCACACTCCGATTTATTCAGCACTTACCTGAGCGGGGGCCGTTTTTCGCTTGTTCCGCCCTGCTCCGCACGGATGCTTCGCACCCGTTCCCGTCAAGCCATCCGGAAAGCCTTTGCGTCCGCTTTGTTTTCAGACTGTTTCTCTTGCCCATGAAAGGGGGATTCCATATGGAAAAAATGCCGCGCTTTGTGCCCATCGACTACGCGAAATACGCGCCGGAAATACCGGACGAACAGCGCGAGGCGTACTACGGCCTGCCCAAAGAGGTGCGCTTTTGCGCCGAGTGCGTGATGAGCAACCAGAAGCCCAACAGCTGCTATGAATTCGAGCACACGATCCGCTCGATCAAAAAGAGTATGGTCATCCAGCCGGACGGCGTGTGCGACGCGTGCCACGCGTGCCATAACAAGGAGGGCAAAATCGACTGGGCCGACCGCGAGCGCCAGCTGCGCGAGCTGTGCGCGCGCTACCGCAAAACGGACGGCAGATACGACTGCCTTGTCCCGGGCAGCGGCGGCAAGGACAGCTTTTACGCCGCGCATCTTTTGAAATACAAGTACGGGATGCACCCGCTCACCGTCACCTGGGCGCCGCACATCTATACGCCGTGGGGCTGGCAGAACTTCGAGGCGTGGATCCACGCGGGCTTCGACAACTATCTTTGCACGCCGAACGGCCTGACGCACCGCCTGCTGACGCGCCTTGCCACGGAGAACCTGTTCCATCCGTTCCAGCCCTTCATTTTGGGGCAAAAGCAGCTCGCGCCCAAGATGGCGGCGAAATTCGACATTCCGCTGGTGTTCTACGGCGAGAACGAGGCCGAATTCGGCAACCCCATCGCCGACAACGACAGCGCCCTGCGCGACGCGCATTTTTTCGCCACCAACGATTTCGACCACATCTACTTGGGCGGCGTGTCCCTGCGGCAGCTCGAAGAGGACTTCGGCGTGGACAAAGCCGACCTCGCGATCTATCTGCCCTGCGAGACAAGCGACGTCGAGAAAAACCACATCGAAGTCCACTACATGGGCTACTATGAAAAATGGCACCCGCAGGGCGCGTACTATTACAGCGTCGAGCACGGCGGCTTTGTGCCCAGTCCCGAGCGCACGGCGGGCACGTATTCCAAGTACAACTCCATCGACGACAAGGTGGACGATTTCTTCTATTACACCACCTACATCAAATACGGCGTCGGCCGCTGTACCTACGACGCGGCGCAGGAAATCCGCAATCACGAAATCACGCGCCCCGAGGGCGTGGCGCTGTGCCGCAAATTTGACGGCGAGTTTCCGCTGCGCTTTGCCGAGGACTTCTTCCGCTACATCTCCGTCGACAAGCGCCATTTCGGGCGCGCGGCGGACTGCTTCGAGCAGCCGGATATGGATCTCGACTACTTCATGCACTTAGCCGACCGGTTCCGCTCGCCGCATATCTGGCAGTACGCGGACGGCGCGTGGAGCCTGCGCCACACGCCGTTTGCGGGCGAGAGCCTGTGCGGCTTCGGCGCGCCGGAGGGGGGCGCGCGCCGATGACCGAAAAGCTGCGCGTGATCGCCCGACTGGACGTCAAGGATGAAAATTTGGTGAAGGGCATTCAGTACGAGGGCCTGCGCAAATTAGGCGACCCGCACGATTTCGCGCTGCGCTACTACCGGCAGGGCGTCGACGAGCTGCTGTATCTCGACACGGTGGCCAGCCTTTACGAACGCAACAATTTGGGCAGCATCCTGCGCCGGACGACCGAGGACGTGTTCATCCCCATCACGGCGGGCGGCGGCCTGCGCAGCGCCGAGGACGTGGGCGACGCGCTGAAGGCCGGCGCGGACAAGGCAGCGATCAACACGGCCGCGCTGCGCGACCCGTCGCTCATCACGCGCGTGGCGCGCGCCTACGGCAGCCAGTGCATGGTGCTGAGCGTGCAGGCCAAGCGGCGCGACCGGGACCGCCCCGAGGCCGGGTGGGAGGCGTACTACGACAACGGCCGCGAGCATTCGGGCCGGGACGCGCTCGAGTGGGTGCGCGAGGCCGTCTCCCTCGGCGCGGGGGAAATTCTGCTGACAGGCGTCGACTGCGAGGGCTTCCGGCGCGGGATGGACGAGGCGCTGATCGCCGCCGTGACGGCGCTCGTCGACGTGCCCGTCATCGCGGCGGGCGGTGCCTCCGGCGCGGACGACCTGATCCGGGCCGCCCAAAACGGCGCGGACGCCGTGGCCGTCGGCAGCATTCTGCATTATGAAATGGCGGAGGTCCCGCAGCTCAAGCGGGCGCTGCGGGACGCCGGGATCGGGGTGAGAGTATGCGGCGCGTTGTGACGGTGGTGGATTACGGCCGCAGCAACCTTTTGAGCGTGCAGCGCGCGCTCGAGCACTGCGGCGCCGAGGTGCGCTTCGCGAAAAGCGCGGCGGAATTAGACGGGGCGCGGTTCCTCGTTCTGCCGGGCGTGGGCGCGTTCGCCGACGGCATGGCCGCGCTGAACGCCGCTCATATGACCGAGCCCCTGCGCCGGCTGGCGCGGGACGGCGTGCCGCTGCTGGGCATCTGCCTTGGGATGCAGCTGCTGTTCGATTGGGGCGAGGAGGGCGGCCGCACCGAGGGCCTCGGCCTGCTCGCGGGCAGCGTCGTCCCTCTGCCCGCGCGCACCGCGGCGGGCGAAACGCTGAAGGCCCCGCACATCGGCTGGAGCGCGCTGGAGCTGTCCGGCGCAGCGCTGGAGAGCATCCGCGAGGCCCTGCCCCGCGCAGGCGAGGTCTATTTTGTCCACGGCTACCACGCGAGGCCCGCCGACGCGCGCGATACCGTCGCCGAGATCGTTTACGGCGGGCACGCTCTCTGCGCTGCCGTGCGCCGGGAGAATGTGGCCGGCTTTCAGTTCCACCCCGAAAAAAGCGGCGAAACGGGCCTTGCCCTGCTGCGGGCAGTCCTTTCGGCGGGGAGCTGAGCCGCGCGGAGAAGTTCATTCAAACAGGCCTTGGTTTTGTCTCTTTTCCTATAAGCTGAGCGGGGCGGCGTTTTACGCTGTCCCGCTTTTGCGCCCCGCGCGCCGCGAAGCGCCCATCCGTAAAGAATCGGTTAATTTTTGACGCTCCCTATAGGTTTTTTGTCCAAAAGGGTTTATAATACATATATTAGGACAAAACCGTGGGCCGTGAGCCGTCGCAGCGCGCTGAAAACGGCGCGGAGGCTTTGGCCTTGTCCCGCGTCTCCGCGTTTACCGCCGCGGCAGAAAGCCGCGTTATGGCAATTTGGAGGTGGCCTTGCTTGCAGGTTGAAAAAATGAAAGCCTTTCTCATCAAATTTCTGTTTTACGGCGTGATCCTCGCGCTGGCCTATGCCATGCTGAAGTACGCGCTGCCTTTTCTGACACCGTTTTTGGTGGCGTTCTGCATCGCGCTGCTGCTCAAGCCCATCATCAACCGTGTAACGGAAAAAACCAAGCTGGGCCGAAAGCCCGTGGCCGTGCTGCTGCTGATTACATTTTATACGCTGGTGGGGCTGCTGGTCGCCGTGGCCGGTACCCGTATCGTGCTGTTTTTCCGGGATATGTTCTATGTGCTGCCCCGCATGTACGAAACCATGATCGCGCCCGCGCTGGAGGATCTGCAGACCCTGATCGAGGGCTGGGTCAGTTCGCTGAATCCGACGCTGACGGAGGCCGTCGTCCGCATGGGGGACGATCTCTCCAGTGCGCTGTCCGGCCTGGTTTCGGCCGTCTCCACGTGGGCGGTGGGGCTTGTGACGGGCGCGGCCAGCTCTCTGCCGTCGTTTCTCGTCAAGTTTTTCATCACGATCGTGGCGTCGTTCTTCTTCGTCTCGGATTATTATAAAATCACGTCCTTTTTGACACGCCAGCTTTCCAAGCGGTCGCGGGAGATGCTGTTCAAAATAGAGCGCAAGTGCTTTGAGATCCTGCGCAGCTTCGGGCGCGCCTATGCGATTTTGCTGACGCTGACGTTCGTCGAGCTGCTGATCGGCTTGTCGCTTTTGCGCATCGATTACGCGCTGCTGATCGCGCTGCTGACGGCCATTGTCGACATCCTGCCCGTGCTGGGCACCGGCACCGTCCTGATCCCGTGGGCTGTAGTGACGCTACTGCTCGGCAATTTCCCGCAGGGCGTGGGGCTGCTGGTGCTGTACGCCATCATCACCGTCGTGCGCCAGCTTTTAGAGCCGCATGTCGTGGGTAAGCAAATCGGCCTGTACCCGCTGGTCACGCTGATGTGCATGTTCGTGGGCACATATCTGTTCGGCTTCCTCGGTCTGTTTGGGCTGCCCATCCTTGTCACGCTGCTCGTCCATCTGAACGCGGACGGGGACATCCATCTTTTCAAATAAGCCGCCCTTCCAAAGCGCCCTTCCCTGCGCGAAGCCAATGGCGAACCGGACGGGAAAGCAATATCGTAAACTTTTTTTATAAAATTGCCATATTTATATAAATCCTTGTTTCCGTTTTTGCAATCACAAATTGCAAATGATGAATTTTTCTAAAACAGGAGCAAACCCATGACCAAGCACGAGCTTTGGGAAAAAGCTAAAATGCTGCCACTGCTGCCGGGCGTATATATCATCCGCGATAAAACGGGCGAAATCATCTATATCGGCAAGGCCAAGCGTTTGCGTACGCGTGTCTCGCAGTATTTCCGCGACGGCGTGCCGCACGACGCTAAGGTGACGAAAATGATCGGGAACGCGTTCGAGTTCGACGTAATCGTCACGCAGAGCGAATTCGAGGCGCTCGTGCTCGAGTGCAGCCAGATCAAGCAGCACAAGCCCAAATACAATATCCTTTTGAAGGATGACAAAGGCTACAGCTACGTCAAGGTGACGCGCGAGGCATACCCACGCGTGTCCGCCGTGCTGCAAAAGGACGAGGACGGCGCCGAATATATCGGCCCGTATACCTCCAGCTTTGCCGTGCGGGAAATGGTCGAGACGGCGTGCAATGTGTTCCGTCTGCCGCGCTGCAACAAAAAATTCCCGCAGGACATCGGCAGGGGCCGCCCCTGCCTGAATGCGCACATCGGCTTGTGCATGGCCGTGTGCGGCGGCAAAATTTCGCAGGAGGCCTATCGCGAAACGGTGCAGAGCGCGGTACACCTGATCCGGCGCGGGCAGGCCGACATCCTGAGGCTGCTGCGCGAGCGCATGGCTGACGCCGCCGAACGGCTGGACTTTGAGCGCGCGGCGCTGTTGCGCGACCAGATCAACGCCATTGAAAAGGTCAGCCGAGGGCAGAAGGTTGTACGCAGCGAGGTAGACGAGCAAGACGTCATCGCGTTCGCGGGCACGGCGTCGGCGGTATGCGCGGCGATCCTGCGCTTTCGCGAGGGCCGCCTCGTCGATAAGCGCGAATTTCTCTTTCATGACACGCAGGACATCCCCGCGCTGCGCGAGGAATTTCTGCCGCGCTATTATTTGGAGGACAGTGAATTTATCCCGAAAAGCGTCGCCGTGGATGAACTGCCCACCGCCGCGCGAGAACTCGAGCGGCTTCTGACGGAAACACGCGGCGGCAGGGTGCGCCTGTACGCCCCCCAGCGCGGCGACACTGCGCACCTTGTGGAGATGGCGCGCACCAACGCCGCCGAGCGCCTCGCGCGGGAGAGCGGCCGCTACGCGCGCGAGCAGAAATATTTAGACGAGCTGGCCGCGCTGCTAGGCCTTCCCCAGCCGCCCAAAACGATCGAAAGCTATGACATCTCCAACTGGGGCGACGGCTCGAGCGTCGCGGGGATGGTCGTGTTCGAGGACGGCAAGCCCAAAAAGGCGGGTTACCGCCGCTTCAAAATGCAGAGCGTGGCGGGCACGGACGACTACGCCTCGATGGCCGAGACGCTCGCGCGCCGCGCCGCCGAGTACGCCAAGGGCGCGAAGGGACAGTTCGGCGTAAAGCCCGACCTGCTTTTGATCGACGGCGGGCGCGGGCAGGTGGCCGCCGTGCGCACGGCGCTGGAGGGCACGCCGTTAGCCGGCGTGCCCGTGTTCGGCATGGTCAAGGACGACAAACACCGCACGCGCGGCCTTGTGAATGCTGAGGGCGGTGAAATCGCGCTTTCGCTGCACAAGGGTGTTTTCCCGTTCGTCACATCGATCCAGGACGAGACGCACCGCTGGGCGAACGATTACCGCCGCCGCCTGCAAAAGGGGCGCGCCTATTCCTCGACACTGCAAAGCATCCCGGGCGTCGGCCCCGCCACCAGCCGCGCGCTGATGGCGCATTTCAAGACGGTGGCCGCTGTCCGGCTGGCCGGCGAGGAGGAGCTGGCCGCGGCCAAGGGCGTCAGCCGCGCGGCGGCAGCGGCGGTCTACGCGCATTTTCATGGGGAGAAGCCGGCGGAATAGGAACGGCAAGGCCTGTCCTTCACACCGGGCGGCCCTCGTCCCGGAAATCCGCATTCCCCCGGCTGTCGGTATGGCTGCTAAAAACAGAAGGTGGGAGGAAATAGTCAATGGACGATCTGCTGATTCTCGGCGCCGGCGGCTACGGGCACACCGTCGCGGAGGCGGCGCGCGCGATGGGCCGCTTTGGGCGCACCGTTTTTTTGGATGACGGGCAGACGGGCAGCGAAATCCTCGGCCCCTGCGCGGACTACGCGCGGCTTTTCGGGGAATTCCGCTTCGCGTATCCCGCGTTCGGCGCGAACACGCTACGCGCCGAATGGCTTGAACGGCTTGAGCGCGCGGGCTATACGCTGCCGGTGCTGGTACACCCGCGCGCGTATGTCAGCCCATCGGCGGCACTGTCGCCCGGGGCCGTGGTGCTGGCACTGGCCGCCGTAGGCGCGCGCGCCAGTGTGGCGCGCGGCGCGATCGTCAATATGGGCGCGATTGCCGACCACGACTGTGTGATCGGCGCGTGCGCGCACCTCGCGCCCGGCGCGATTGTCAAGGCGGGCGGCTCCGTCCCCGCGCAAGTGAAGGTCGAATCCGGCCGTGTGGCGGAGCGCGGCGCCTATATGATACAGGAGGGAACGTATGTCTAAGCTGTTGATTTTAGGTCTTGGCGGCCTTGGCCGCATGGTGGGCGAGGTGGCCGACAGCCTTGGCTGCTGGGAGGAGATCGCGTTTTTAGACGACGCGGTGCGCGGCGAGCGGGTCGTTGGCAAGTGTATGGATTGTACGGCGCTGACTGACCGATACGACGAGGCCGTTGCGGCTTTTGGCGACAACCGCCTGCGCCTCGCGTGGACGCGCCGTCTGCTGGAGGCCGGATACCATGTGCCGTGCGTGGTCCATCCGACGGCGATTGTCAGCCCGTCGGCCGTGCTGGGGGCGGGCTGCCTTATTCTGCATGGGGCGATCGTCAACACCAACACTGCGCTGGGCATGGCGTGTCTTGTGAACAGCGGAGCGCTGGTCGATCACGACAACCAGCTCGAGGACGCGGTACACGTCAATCTGCACGCCACCATCAAGGCATGGTGCCACATGGTGGCCTGCGCGCGCACCGAGGCGGGCGAGGTCGTGTACTCCACGCGCCGCCGGATCGAGGGCGTGCGGGATCACGACTTAGAGGATGCGCTGTTCGCGTTCAAGCTCGGCGAGACGGCAAGCTATGTCAAGCCGTTCGGCTCGGGCCACATCAACGACACCTACGCCGTCTACATGGCGGCGCCGGGCGGCGACGAGCTGCGCTATGTGATCCAGCGCATCAACACCGAGGTGTTCAAGAATCCGCACGACGTCATGGAGAATATCTTCGGGGTGACGGAGTACCTGCGCCGCCGCATTTTAGCACGCGGCGGCGACGCAGACCGCGAGACGCTGAACTACATCAAGACAAAGACGGGCGAGAATTATTTCGAGGACGCGTCGGGCAGCGCGTGGCGCTGCTATAACTACATTCCGGATTCGGTGTGCATCGAGAGTGTGTCGGATCCGATGGATTTCTACCATTCGGCCAAAAGCTTCGGCGGCTTTCTGCGCGAGCTGGAGAATTATCCCGCGGATACGCTGCATGAAACCATCGAAAAATTCCACGACACCCGCAAGCGGCTGGCCGATTTTGACCGGGCGCTCGCGCGCGACGTCCGCAACCGCGCCAAGGACTGCGCGGAGGAGATCGCGTTCATCCAGCGCCGCCGGGCGGACTGCGCCGTGCTGATGGACCTGCTCGAGGCGGGCAGGCTGCCGCTGCGCGTGACGCACAACGACACCAAGCTGAACAACATCCTCTTTGACGAAAAGACGGGCCGGGCGCTGTGCGTCATCGACCTCGACACCATCATGCCCGGCCTCGCGCTGAACGATTACGGCGATTCGATCCGCTTCGGTGCGTCCACCGCCGCCGAGGACGAGTCGGATGTCTCGAAGGTGCATTTCGATTTGTACCTGTTCGAGCTGTACACCAAGGGCTATTTGGAGGCCGCAGGCTCGGCGCTGACGGATACCGAAAAGGAATATCTGCCGTGGGGCGCAAAGCTGATGACGCTCGAGTGCGGCACGCGGTTCCTGACGGATTACCTGCAGGGCGATACTTATTTCAAGGTAAGCCGGCCGACGCACAATTTAGAGCGCTGCCGCACGCAGTACAAGCTGGTTGCCGATATGGAGCGCGTCTGGGATCAAATGGCGGAAATCGTGAAAAAGTATTCCTAAGATTTTCGCGGCTGAAAATAGCCGCCTTGCGTTTGACCTCCGCTCAAAGCGTGGTGCAGAAACGCACGCGCACTGCTTTCTACGTCAAAAAAAGGCTCCCCGCCCGCCGGAACGGCGGACAGGGAGCGGAGACTGTCGAAAAAAATCTAATTTCGTTTGCCCGCGCGGACATGAGCCGGGCAGCACTTATAATGTTATTGCGCGTTTTTCGCGTCCGGATGGTATTTCTGCCGCGTGGCCGCGCCGCCGCGCAGATGGCGCTCGTCCTTGTTCTGCTGGAGCACCCGGCGCACGCCGTTATAAAGCGCCTTGTTCTGACGCTTCAAGCGCTGTGTCAGATCCTTATGTTTCGTTGTGATGAATTAGAACGGTTTCGTCCAAGCCCAAATCCCCAAGCAAACGCAGGTAAATATCCACATTCCCATCCTTATCCACTTCGATTTTCTGGATAATGCGCTTTAGCTGGGCATTGGTCATCTGGTGTACATCTGTTATGTCCTCAATCTCTTTGAATGTCCGTCCGAGGACGCTTTCCAACTGTTCCCCTTTAGTTAGATGATACGCTACCATCTTCAGTTCGTTTTCCAGCCGTTCAATTTCTTTTCTCATGCCGCCGATTTTATCATTCAGTTCCTCTCTGGAAATCAAATCGTCTGCGTACATATCCATATATTTTTGCCGGGTCTTTTGCAGCTTTGCAAGCTGGGCATTCAGTTCTTTTTCATAGTTCAGGTTTTCGTCCTTTGCCTTATAAACCCGCTGAAATTCTCCGACCACATAACGGATCACATTCTTCTTCGCTTTCAGAAGTTCAGCAAAATATTCCTGCAAAACCTCAATCAATTCTTCTTCATCCACCGTCACGGCATTGGGGCAGTTGTCTGCTCCACGCCCATTATGCCCGGAACACACCCAGCGGACATAAGTGTTTTTATAGGTGCGGACTGTACGCCGGAAGGACCAGCCACACTCCTTGCATTTGATAAGAGTAGAGAATAAATATTTATTGCTTTGACGTTCCTTATCCACCTTAAATGCTTTGCCTCTCGACTGCATAATCTGCTGTGCCTGTTCAAAAATTCCTGGCTCAATAATCCGCAAATCTGGACGCTCCACGACCATCCACTCGGTTTCATCTTTGTCAGCTCTCTGTCCAGTCAGAAAGTCTGTTACCTCCTGTTTGCCATTGATGATCTTGCCCGCATACAGTTCATTCGTAAGAATACGGCAAACCCCAT